>NZ_JADOUR010000006.1:0-267621 GCF_015751665.1 Arthrobacter sp. CAN_A1
CACACAACACCACGGGGTGGCATCACATGATCAAATTCAACCAATCAATAAAACAATCGGTATCAACAAACATGGCACACTATTGAGTTCTCAAATAACAGGCGCAATTCGAATTTTCTGTAAATATACTTTCTATTTACATTTCCTCGCTGCGACTTATCTATAAGTTATTCCATCCGCATTCTCTTTGTCAAATCCGCGTTATTTCCGGATTTCGGCAAAAACAACCGAATGAACCGACGAAAAGTTCAGGTAAATCTGGCTTCTGTGCTGAGCACACGCCGGACTACCTGTTGAATTTTCGAAGGGGTTGGTTGCCACTCAATGGCGGCAACTCAGAAAACATTACACGTGGATCCGGGTTCGCGCAAATCCCCTTGCGCGGCCCCGGATTCAGGCGGTCAGACCGGTGACACATCGATTGTCGCCAGGGTGCGTTTGCCGCGGCGGAGCACCAAATACCGGCCGTGGAGCAGCATGTCCTCAGTGATCACGGCATCGGGATCCTGCACCTTGACGTTGTTCACGTAGGCGCCGCCCTCCCCCACCGTGCGGCGGGCCGCCGAATTACTCGCGGACAGCCCACTGGCAACCAAAAGATCAATAATCCCCAGTGAGTCCCTGGACACCTGTGCCGTTGGCAGTTCGGCGATCGCAGCAGACAGCGTGGTGTTGTCCAGCCCGGATAGCTCACCCTGCCCAAACAAGGCTGCCGACGCGGCAATCACCTTCTCGGTCGCGTCCACCCCGTGCACCAGGGAATTCACCTCGAAGGCCAGGGCACGCTGAGCCTCTCGTAGGTGCGGCCGCTCCTCGGCGGCTCTCCCCAGCTCGTCGATCTCCTCATGGGACTTGAACGTGAACACCTTCAGCCGGCCCACCACGTCCGCGTCGGCAGTATTGAGCCAGAACTGGTAGAAGGCGTAGGGGCTGGTGAGTTCGGCGTCGATCCAGATGGCATTGCCCTCGCTCTTACCGAACTTGGTGCCGTCGGAGTTGGTGATCAACGGGGTACCAATGGCGTGGACGCTCTTCCCCTCGGCCCGCCTGATCAGGTCGGTGCCGCTGGTCAGGTTGCCCCATTGATCGGATCCACCGGTCTGGAGGGTGCACCCGTAGCTGCGGTAGAGCTCAAGGAAGTCAAGGCCCTGGAGGATCTGGTAGCTGAACTCGGTGTAGCTGATCCCGGCGTCGGAATTCAGCCGGGCGCTGACAGCATCTTTGGCCAGCATGGTTCCCACCCGGTAGTGCTTGCCGATCTCCCGCAGGAAGTCGATAGCACTCAGCGGTGCCGTCCAGTCCAGGTTGTTGACCATCCGGGCAGGATTGGATCCGGTGAAATCAAGGTATTTTTCGACCTGCGCCCTCAGCTTTTCGACCCATTCGGCGACGGTCTCGGGCGTGTTCAGTGCGCGTTCCGAGGTGGGTCGTGGGTCACCGATCAGGCCGGTGGAGCCCCCGACCAGGCCCAGGGCGCGATGCCCGGCGAGTTGCAGCCGGCGCATGGTGAGCAGCTGTACCAGGTGTCCGAGGTGCAGGCTGGGAGCGGTCGGATCGAATCCGCAGTAGAACGTGACCGGGTCGCCGGCGAGGGCTTCCTCAAGTGCCTCCTCGTCGGTGGAGACGTGAACCAGCCCACGCCACTTCAGTTCCTGCCACACATTGGCAAAGGACGGGTCGTTGCGCTGGCCGCTCAGGAGTTCGGCGGGGCCTGGGTCTGTGGTTTCTGTTTGCTGGGACACAGGCTCTAAATTATCAGTCCTCGATGCCTGCGGGTATTTCACCGGTGGCAATAAGCCGCAGCCGCTGGGTGGGCCGGGTCATGGAGACGTACAGGTCGCCCACCCTGATGGATCGGGGGTCGAGCATTTCCGCTGGTTCCAGCACCACGACGCCATCGAATTCCAGGCCCTTGGCTTCCCGCGGGCTGGTGACCACAATGTCCTGGCCCATACTGCCGGCGCCGAAGCCAATCCTGCGCCCGTACACCCCGGTCAGTGCCGCCCGCACCTCCACCAGGAGCCGTTCGGGGGCGATGATGGCCAACAGTCCACCCTCCACCGCGTCGAGTTCTTCCGGCACAGCGTTCAGGAGCGCCGGAATCAGCTCACGCACCCGGTCCACGATCGGGGCCCAGCGTCCCTCACGGACTGCCTTGGGTGCCGAGACCACCAGGCCCGCGGCGTTGGCCATCCGGGCGGCGGCTTCGGCGATCTGTGCGGGTGTGCGGTAGTTGACAGTCAGTTCCTCGAGCTGCCACCGCTCCCCCACAAACGGTTCAAGCGCCTGCTGCCAGGAGTTTGACCCCGCCGCCGAGCTGGTCTGCGCAATGTCCCCCACAATGGTGAACGATTTCAGCGGGCAGCGGCGCATCAGGACCCGCCACTGCATCGGTGAGAGTTCCTGCGCCTCATCGACCACGATGTGGCCGAAGGCCCAGGTCCTGTCGACCGAGGCGCGGTCGGCCGCGCTCATCCTGGCCTCGGTCACCGCGTTATGGTCGGCCAGGTCCTCGGCGGTGAGCACGCCATCAACCCCTGAATCGGCAAGCGACTCGTTGACATTCTCCAGGGTCCGCTCCGCGTTCGCCAGATCCCGCCGACGCTCCTGATCCCGGACCGCCGTGTCCCGCCCAGCCGACGGGTCGAGGTCTCCGAGCAGCTCGGCGGCCTCGTCGAGCAACGCCACATCAGCTTCGGTCCACGGCGCGCCTACGGGCCGGGTGAGGTGCGCCAGCTCGGCGTCGGTGAATCCTGGCGCCGCAGCAGCAAGGATGCCGGGTTTCGTGAGCAGTTCGGCAATGAACTTTTCGGGCGTCAGGGGCATCCATGCAAGGTTCAGCGCTATCCGTACATCCCGCGAGCTGCGCACATCCTCGGCCAGGTAGGACCGGTCGGCGGTGTTCCCCGCCCCCGACGACTCCTCAAGCTGCTCGGTAAGTTGCTCGGTCAATTCCCGCAGCAGAATTTTGACGAAGGTCACCCGGGCTTCGTTATGGGGTTTTCCCGTGGCGCGGGCCCGGTCACGGGCTTTGCGGACCTGCTGAGGGGACAGGGTCAACAGGGTGCCTTCGACGTTGAGCCGCTTGTCCTCGTGCGGGACCCGCTGGCGGTTCGCCAGGGCCCGCCGCAACACGTCGACCATCTCCAGGCGACCCTTGATCTCGGCTGCCTCCTCGGTCGGTTCCTGCACTGCGGTAATGCCGGGCATCAGGCTGCCGATGCTGGACATCACCACGCCGGTCTCGCCGAGGGACGGCAGCACCCGCTCAATGTATTTCATGAACGCGTTGGTCGGGCCAACGAGCAGGACGCCGGCCGACTTCAGCCGTTCCCGGTGCGTATAGAGGAGATAGGCGGCGCGGTGCAGCGCTACAGCGGTCTTGCCGGTTCCTGGTCCGCCCTGGACGACGACGACGCCCTGGAGGGGCGCGCGGATCACCCGGTCCTGCTCGGCCTGGATCGTGCCGACGATGTCAGACATCTGCCCGGTGCGCTTGGAATTGAGCGCAGCGAGCAACGCTCCCTCGCCCTGCAGTGACTCGTCCTCGGTCAACAGGGCGGCGTCCAACACGTCGTCTTCAATGGCGAGGACGTTCCGCCGGGACAGAATCAGGTGCCGACGTCGTCGCACCCCCATCCGTTCGAAGGCGGTGGCCTGGTAGAAGGTTCCCGCCTCGGGGGCGCGCCAGTCGACCATGAGCTGCTGAAGGTCCTCGGTGGAGAGCCCGATCCTGCCGATGTACCGCTCGTCGCCGTCGTCGAGGTCCAACCGGCCGAACACGAGGCGATCGTCCACCGCGTTGAGCTGCGCCAGCCGGTCCTCGTACATGGTGGCAAACGCATCCCGCTCGGAACGATTCTGGTGTGACCCGGCTGACAGGGAACGGCGCACCTCGGCGAGTTGCCCGCGCTTTTCCTCGCGGAGCTCGTCAAGCCGTTGATATAGCCCTGCCACATAGCCGCGCTCGTGCTCAAGCTCGTTGCGGGCCGTGGATGTGTGATGCATTATGCGTTTCCCTCTCGCCAAAGGCAGACCGTCAATTCTACAGTGCAGGCGGCACTTTTGGCATGATCAATGAAGCCTAGGCAGCTGCCACGGCGTGCACGCGGTACTGCTGCACCGTCTGGCGTCCCTGCAGGGCCTGGAGTTCCAGCACCACCGCGCACCCGACAACCTCAGCCCCGCAGGAATCAAACAACGCGGTTGCTGCGGCAAGGGTTCCGCCCGTGGCGAGGACATCGTCAAGGATCAGCACCCGGGTGCCGGGGACGACGTCGTCCCGGTGGATTTCCAGCGACGCCTCCCCATACTCAAGGCTGTAGGACTCGGAGTGGACCGGCCGGGGTAGCTTCCCGGGTTTGCGGACCGCGACCACGCCCGTGCCGGTGGCGTAGGCGACCGCTGCGGCGAGGAGGAACCCGCGGGCCTCGATTCCTGCTACTACGTCGAACTGGCCGGTGAAGGGGCCCATCAGATCGTCGATGACGGCCCGGAATGCGGGGCCGTCGGCGAACACCGGGGTGAGATCGCGGAAGCTGATCCCCGGCCGGGGAAAGTCCTCGACCGTCAGACAGAGCCGGTCGAGGTGATCCTGGGCTGTGGTTCCGGCGATGGTCGACGATGCGGCGTCGGGCACTGAATTATTCACCCGTTAACTGTACGGGCTGCGCGGGGCTTGGCCGCGCGGTAGCGGGACACCGTGGGGTCATCGGTGAGCCAGTACCGCCACCGGTACTCGGTGCTCCCACCGACGCCCGCCACCCCGACACGGGGGCCGCTCGACACGGCGGCGGGATCAACGGGGGTCTCCGGCAGGATCAGGGCGAGCGGCCCGCTGAACAAATCGGCGCCGTCCAACGCCCGGTTCAGGCCAAGGGCCTGCGCCAGCCGGGCGGGTCCACGCGCCAGGTCACGCTCCACGCGGGGAAAGCCGCGGCGTTCCCGGGCGGCGGCGTGGCCCTCAACAATCTCGCCGGCCCGCAACAACAGTCCGGTGGCCTCCCCCTCGTGGCCGCAGACCACATTGGCGCAGTAATGCATGCCGTAGGTGAAGTACACGTACAGGTGGCCCGGGGCGCCGAACATGGTTGCGTTCCTTGCGGTTTTACCCCGGAACGCGTGAGACCCAGGATCGTCGGGGCCGAGGTAGGCCTCCACCTCGGTGATGCGCACCGCAACGCGGTCAGCGCCGTCGTCGTGGGTGATTCTGGCGCCAAGCAGGCTGTGGGCAACCGCGGTGGCGGGCAGGGCCAGGCGGTTTCGGTCGGTCGTGGGATCCACAGCACAAAACCGTAGCAAACACCTGACGCCGACCGCCCACCCTGATGTCCGATTCCCGCTAGCTGCGGGTGGTGGAACCTGCGACGATGGGGTGATGGACTTCTGGCAGCAATACCGCGCGATCGACTCGCGCGACCCCCGTTTTGACGGGCAGTTCGTCACAGCCGTGGCGACGACGAAGATCTACTGCCGTCCGTCCTGCCCGGCACGGACACCGAAGCCCGCCAACGTGACCTTTTTTCAGACCTCCGCTGCGGCTCATCAGGCGGGCTACCGGGCCTGCAAGCGGTGCCTCCCCGAGGCGGTGCCGGGCACCCCCGCCTGGAACGTGCGCTCGGACACGGCGGCCCGGGCGATGCGGCTGATTTCCGACGGCGAAGTGGACCGGAGCGGGGTCACCGGGCTTGCCGCGCGGCTGGGCTATTCAAGCCGACAGCTGAACAGGATCCTGCACCAGGAACTCGGTGCCGGCCCGCTGGCCCTCGCCCGGGCCTCCCGCGCGCAGACCGCCCGGTCCTTGCTGACCGCAACCGACCTGTTGTTTGCCGACATCGCCTTCGCCGCCGGGTTCAGTAGCGTCAGACAGTTCAACGACACCGTGCAGGAGGTGTTTGCGCTGACTCCCTCCGAGCTGCGGGCCCGCGCAACCATCCCCCCTCGCCACAGCACCAGTGGCGTTGGCGGCGAGCCGGGAACCACTCTGTCACTGTTGCTGCCGCTGCGTGCCCCCTACGACCCCGGCATCTTCGAGTTCCTCCGCTTGCGTGCCGTAGACGGGGTGGAGCACGCCACGACGGAAACGTATGAACGGCTCCTGCAACTGCCCGGCGGGCAGGCGTGGTTCAGCGCACGACTGGCGACGGCGGGCACCGGTGTTCCGGCCCTGGCGGTTGACGTCATGGTCGAGAAGCTTCCCGATCTGCCGGTCCTCCTGTCCCGGATCCGCAGGCTTTTCGACCTCGACGCTGACCCGCTGGCGGTGGACGCCGTGCTGGGAGCCGACCCTCTCCTCGCTGGCCGGATCCTCCTCATCCCCGGCATCCGGCTCCCCGGCGCCATCGACCCGCAGGAGATTCTGCTGCGTGCCCTGATCGGCCAGCAGATCACCGTCAAGGCGGCACGCACCGCTCTGCACCGCCTGGCCGGACTCGGCAGCCCCACTACGCTGGGCCGGTCCGGGATACCCGCAGGGCACCGGGTGGACCGGCTGTTTCCTACCGCCGTGCAGGTAGCCGATGGTGGAGCAGGGCTGCTCAAGGGTCCGGCGCGGCGGATCGACAGTGTGATGCGGGTGAGCGCGGCCCTGGCCGACGGCAGCCTCCAGTTCGGGGTGCAGGACGATCGTGCCGATCTTGAGCGCAAACTCCTGCCGTTCCCGGGCATTGGCCCATGGACGGTCAACTATGTGGCGATGCGCGTTCTCGGCGCCACCGACATCCACCTGAATAATGACGCCGCGGTCCGGAACGGGTGGGCCGCGTTGACCGGCTCCTCCGAGCAAGCCGATCCCCGCCGGGTCTCGGTCGCCATGGAACGGTTCAGTCCCTGGCGTTCGTACGCGACGATGCACCTGTGGCGCCGTGCCGCCACCCCCACACCCCCACCAGTGAAAGCGCTATCTCCATGACCCTCGACCCGTCCCCCACGTACCGGCAGACCACGGTCAACACTCCCGATGGGCCGTTCACCATCCTGGAACAGGACGGCGCTGTGCTCGCGTCCGGCTGGACCGCGGACCTCTCAGATCTCACCGGGCAAATCCATCCCGCACTCCGCCCTGCTGACGTGCCCCGCTTAGTGGACCCGGCGGAGTTGGGCCCCATCAGCGCGGCCGTCACCGCCTACTACGACGGCAACGTCGGGGCAATCGACTCGGTGATGGTGCGGCAGATGTCGGGTCCGTTCCGCAGCCACGCCTGGGACATGCTGCGGACCGTCCAACCCGGCCAGCCGGTGACCTACGCGCAATATGCGTCCCTGGCGGGCAACGCTGCAGCAGTGCGTGCCGCTGCCGGAGCGTGTGCCAAGAATGCTGCAGCGCTGTTCGTCCCGTGCCACCGGGTGATCCGCACCGACGGATCCCTCGGGGGTTTCCGCTGGGGACTGGAGGTCAAAACCAGCCTCCTGGCCCGGGAGGCGACTCACTCGGCGGCGGTATTGGCCCGGTAGAAGTCTTCGAGGACCCGCAGTTTACGGACGCTGATGTGAGGGGTGTCGCCGTCCAGATCCACCCCCACCGCGTCGAGGTGCGCGTGCCAGCGGGCCATCAGCGCCGCGGTCTCGGAGGGATCCTCCACCACGTGCCGGACCGTCACCAGCGTCACCGGCCCGGTGGCGGTGAAATCCACTTCCGCCTGCTCGACGCGCGGCTGCTGGGTGGGGTCAGCGGTGAGCGCGTCCTTGACCCGGGGCAGCCGCGCCTCAAACCGCCGGTCAAAGTGGATCATGGTGATGCCGTCGGTGACCTCGAGCTCGCCCATGGTGTGGGACACCTGGTATTTGGTGGCGTACGCGTCCCTGAGCGCCGCCCAGTCCGCGTCGGGCCGGGCGGGCCGCCCGGCGGCGACGTCGTCGAGTGAGTCAAGAATGAGCTGCCAGCCAGCCGCGCCTTCGGTCAGGAACTCGGTGGTTTCCGACCTGGCCCGGAGCTGGAGCAGGGCCCCCCCGGCACAGTCGAGGACGCGCCACTCGAGGAGCGATTCGAGTCCCATGTTGTCGTCCCAGGTGACCTGAAGGCTGGTGGGCGGATTGAGTTGCAGGACTGTTCCGGTGCACAGGTCCCCACCCATGTCCAGCGAATATTCCTTCCCCAGTTCCCAGCCCGGGGTGAGCTTACCGAGCCATTGGGCGACCCTGGCAGGGTCGGTGAGGAGGTCCCAGATGTAGGACCGCGGGTAGTCGTACTGCCGGTCAAAGGCGAGCACGTAGCCATCGCTCAGCCGTTCGATCCGGCCCAGCGGCTCGGCACGGTCCTCGCGATCCTCGCGATCCGTGATCGATTCGAGCTGCAACTCGCCGGTGAGTTGGGATTTCATGCTGCCTCCTGCGACAGGGTGCTCCCAACCTACCCCAGGGTCCAGCCTTCCGGAAGGGTCCTACCCGGGTACTACCCGGGTATTATCCGGGGGCTACCGCGGCGGGCCAGGGTTGCAGCTCAGGCAGGTCGACGGTGTCCGCGGCTTCTGCTGTATCCGTCGCTTCGAGCCCCCCGACGGGTTCGCGGCCAGCCAGCCAGGCAGCGATGTCCTGCAGGGCACCAGTGACGACGACGGTGTGGGCGGCGCCGTCGTCGTCAAGGGTGCCCTGGATGGTGAGGGGTTCCTCACCCAGCGGGTGCAGCTTCAACGCGGTGCCCTCAGGAACCCGTGCGGCGAGGAAATCGATCAGATAGTGGCAGAAGCGGTCACTCCAGTCCCGCGAGGTGGCGCCGGCATCGAGGTCGGAGGCGTGGATGACCAGTTCCCGCCAGAGGGCCAGGGCCCCGTCGTACATGGTCCCGTCCCGGTAGGAGATTTTCGCTTCCCAATGGTCGCGGGCATGCTCGAAAGCGCCGACGGCGTCGTCAACCGCCGCCACCAGCGCCTCCTTCTGCAATAAAGGATCGCGTTGCGCCCGGGCCTCGATGGCCTGCACCCGGCCTTCGTAGCCGCCGTCGTACAGCTCGATCGTTTCGCCCCGGACGGCGTGTTCAACCTGCCGCTGCATCGCGCGGGAAATTCCCTCCGCGTGGGCCACCACGTGGGCCCGGGACCAGCCGGCCAGCGCAGTCGGTTCGCTGAACGAATTCTCGTCCAGCCCTTTGACAATTGCCTTCAGATCTTCGCCAGCGACGGCGAGGCCGGCTGATACTTCCCGGATGAGATGCTCAATCACCGAGGCGCCTTTCGTTTGGCCCTGTCCCGGGCGCTTGCTGGATCCTGTCCTAGAGCGTACCCCGCACAGCCGCCGGGAAGCTGGCAACAGTGGCCAGCTCGTCCCTGAGTGCCTGCAACTGGCGTTGCACCGCCGCGGGGGCCGTTCCCCCCTGCGAGTCGCGGCTGTTCAGTGAGCCCTCAACGGAGAGCACCTCCCTGACGCCGGCGGTGAGGTGCGGCGAAATGGCTGAGTAGTCAGCGTCGCTGAGGTCCCACAGTTCGACGCCGCGCCCTTCGGCCAGCCGGACTGCCGCTCCGGAGAGTTCGTGGGCTTCCCGGAACGGAATCCCCTGGCGAACCAGCCATTCGGCGATATCCGTGGCGAGGGCGAACCCCTGGGGTGCCAGGGACGCCATCCGCTCAGTGTTGAACGTCAGCGTGGCAATCATCCCCGAGACGGCCGGCAGCAACACTTCCAGGGTGTCAGTGGCGTCGAACACCGGCTCCTTGTCTTCCTGCAGGTCGCGGTTGTACGCCAGCGGCAGACCCTTGAGCGTGGCCAGCAACCCGGTGAGGTTGCCGATCAGGCGGCCAGCCTTGCCGCGGGCCAGCTCCGCGACGTCGGGATTCTTCTTCTGCGGCATGATCGACGACCCGGTGGAGTAGGAGTCATGCAGGGTGACGAAGGAGAACTCCTTGGTGGCCCACAGGATGACTTCTTCACTGATCCGTGACAGGTCAACACCGATCATCGAGGCGATCCATGCGAACTCGGCATAGACATCCCGCGCCGCAGTGCCGTCGATCGAGTTGTGGGTGGCGGAGTTGAAGCCCAGCTCCGCGGCGACAGCCGCAGGGTCGAGTCCCAGCGAGGACCCCGCCAGCGCGCCCGACCCGTAGGGCGACACGGCGGCCCGCTTGTCCCAGTCCTGGAGCCGCTGCACATCGCGCAGCAGCGCCCAGGCGTGGGCGAGCAGGTGGTGGCTGAGCAGTACCGGCTGGGCATGCTGCAGGTGGGTGCGTCCCGGCATGGGGACACTCACATGATCCTCGGCCTGCTGGACCAGCGCGTCGATGGTTGCCAGGACCCCGCTGGCGACAATCCGGGCGTGGTCCCGCAGATACATCCGGCCCAGGGTGGCCACCTGGTCGTTGCGGGACCGTCCGGCACGGAGCTTCCCGCCCAGCTGGACCCCGGCGCGTTCAATGAGGCCGCGTTCCAGCGACCCGTGCACGTCCTCGTCCGATGCCGCGGGCGTGTAGGCGCCGGACCGGACGTCGTCGTCGAGGGTGTCGAGGGCCGTGAGCATCCCGGCGAGTTCGGCGTCGTCGAGCAGACCGGCGCGGTGCAGCACCCGGGCATGGGCCCGGGAACCGGCGATGTCATACACGGCGAGGCGCCAGTCGAAGTGGGTCGACTTGCTCAGGGCGGCCAGCGCGTCGGCCGGTCCGCCGTCGAACCGGCCGCCCCACAGGGCTCCCTCGTTGGTGGTGGCTCCGGACACAGTTACTGACCCGCCCGCTCGTCGCGACCCGAGGCCACCTTGGAGGACAGGCCGAAGATTTCGATGAAGCCGCGGGCCATCGACTGGTCAAAGGTGTCGCCGGTGTCGTAGGTGGCGAGGTTGAAGTCGTACAGGGCCGTCTCGGAGCGGCGGCCGGTCACGGTGGCGCGCCCGCCGTGCAGGTCCATCCTGATGTCGCCCGACACGTACTTCTGGGTGTCGTCGATGAAGGTGTCGAGTGAACGCTTCAGTGGGGAGAACCACTGGCCGTCATACACCAGCTCGGTCCAGCGCTGGCCGACGGTCTTCTTGAACCGGGCCTGCTCACGTTCGACGGTGACGTTTTCCAGTTCGCGGTGGGCGGCGATCAGGGCCATGGCGCCTGGTGCCTCATAGATTTCACGGCTCTTGATGCCGACCAGGCGGTCCTCGACGATGTCGATGCGTCCCACGCCCTGGGCTCCGGCGCGCCGGTTGAGCTGCTCGATGGCCTGCAGCGGGGTGACGGCGACGCCGTCGATGGCGACGGGGATTCCCTCACGGAAGGTGATGGTCACTTCGTCTGCTGCCGGGGAGAACTCCGGGGAATCGGTGTACTCGTAGACGTCCTTGGTGGGACCGTTCCAGATGTCCTCAAGGAAACCGGTTTCCACTGCGCGGCCCCACACGTTCTGGTCGATCGAGAACGGGTTTTTCTTGGTGGTCTGGATCGGGAGGTTGTGTTCTTCGGCGAAGGTGATGGCCTTGTCCCGGGTCAGGGCGAGGTCACGCACGGGGGCGATGCAGTGCAGGTCGGGGCCGAGGGTCTGGATGCCGACCTCGAACCGCACCTGGTCGTTGCCCTTGCCGGTGCAGCCGTGCGCCACGGTGGTGGCGCCGAACTCGCGGGCCGCGGCGACCAGGTGCTTCACAATCACCGGACGGGAGACGGCGGAGACCAGGGGGTAGGCGTCCATGTAGAGGGCGTTGGCCTTCAGCGCCGGCATGCAGTACTCGGTGGCGAATTCGTCGCGGGCGTCAGCAACGTAGGCTTCGACAGCGCCGCAGTCGAGGGCGCGCTGGCGGATCTCCTCAAGGGATTCGCCACCCTGTCCGACGTCGACGGCGACGGCGATGACCTCGGCGCCCGTCGCTTCCGCGATCCAGCCGATGGCCACTGAGGTGTCGAGTCCGCCGGAATAGGCGAGGACAATGCGTTCAGTCATGGGGTGTGCTCCTAGGGTGTTGCGGTTGATAGGTCAAGAAACAGGTCGAGGAAGATTCGGGGATCGGGAAAGGCTTTAGGACAGGGGCTTGTTCATGGGGTCCTGAGCGAACTGGCGGAAGCGTGCGGCGACGTCCGGCCCACCCGCCGGGTCGCGGGTCACCAGCATAATCGTGTCATCGCCGGCGATGCTGCCCAGGACCGAGGGCATCACCGAATGGTCAATGGCGAGGGCAAGGAAATTGGCGGCACCCGGTGGGGTGCGGAGCACCACCAGGTTGCCCGACGCTTCAGCGGTGACCAGCAGTTCCGAGCAGAGCCGCGTCAGCCGGGAGTCGAGAATTTCCTGGGTGACACCGCTCTGCGGGGTCCGTCCGCCACCCTCGGCGGGAACGGCATAGACGAGCGTCCCCTCGCCGGCCCGCACCCGGACCGCGCCGAGCTCAACCAGGTCCCGGGAGAGGGTCGCCTGGGTGACGAGGACGCCGTCATCGGCCAGCAGCGCCGCCAGGTCGGCCTGCGAGCGAACCGACTGGCCGGTGAGGATTGCCCGGATCCTGGCCTGGCGTGCTGTTTTGGTGGTGGGCTGCAGTTGGGTCATCGCCTGTCCATCAGCCACACCATCAGGGCTTTCTGGGCGTGCAACCGGTTCTCGGCCTCGTCCCAGACCACTGACTGCGGGCCGTCAATCACGTCGGCGGCGATCTCGTAGCCGCGGTAGGCGGGCAGGCAGTGGAGCACGACGGCGTCCGGTGCGGCCAACGCCATCGCGGCGGTATCCACCCCGTAGCTGCTGAACAGCTCGTAGGTTGCGTCTTTGGCGGTGGCGCTGTCGGGTTCCTGGCCCATGGAGATCCAGGTGTCGGTGGCGACGACGTCGGCGCCGGCCAGTGCCGCTGCCGGGTCGGTGGTGACCAGCACCGACCCGCCGGTCTCGGCGGCCCTATCGTTGGCCGCGTCGACTACTGATTGCTGGGGCAGGTGCCCGTCGGGACCGGCGATCCGCACGTGCATGCCGGCGGTGACCCCGGCGAGCAGGTAGGAGTTGGCCATGTTGTTGGCGGCGTCGCCCAGGTAGGCCAGGGTGAGTCCGGCGAGCTGGCCCTTGTGTTCGCGGATGGTCAGGAGGTCGGCGAGGAGCTGGCACGGGTGGTAGTCGTCGGAGAGCGCGTTGATCACGGGCACCTTCGATGCTGCTGCCATTTCTTCCAGCCCCGTCTGGGCGTAGGTGCGCCACACAATGGTGGAGACCATCCGTTCGAGCACCTTGGCGGTGTCGGTGATGGATTCCTTGTGCCCCAGCTGCGAGTCCCCGGCGCCGATGATCAACGGGACTCCACCCAGATCGGCGATGCCGGTGGCGAAGGAGACCCGGGTGCGGGTGGAGGTCTTGTCGAAGATGACCGCGACGGTCTGACGCCCGGTGGTGACCGCACCGTCCGGGTCGACGCCGGCGTAGGTGCTGAGCGAATAGGGGGCCCGCTTGAGCTCTGCGGCCAGGTCGAGGACTTCGGTCTGTTCAGCCTGTGTGAGGTCGGTGTCGATCAGGAAGTGGCGGGTCATGGGGTACGTTCCTTTGCGATGGTTAGGATGCCGGGCAGCGCGTCGGTGAAGGTGGCAGCCTGGTCCCGGGTGAGGATCAGCGGCGGTGCCAGACGCAGTGTATGCGGGGTGGGAGCGTTCACGATGAAGCCCCGGCGCAACGCTTCAGTCACTGCCGCGGCGGCGTAGTCGCCGTCCAGGTCGAAGCCGATCAGCAGACCCTCACCGCGGACCTCCGTGACCTGGTCCAGTGTGGCGAGCTCGGCGCGGAGCCACGCTCCGACGTCGTGCGCGTGGGCCAGCAGGTCGGTCGCCTCGATGGTGTGCAGGGTGGCCAGCGCCGCGGCCGTCGCGACGGGATTCCCGCCGAACGTGGTGCCGTGCTGGCCCGGGCCGAACAGGGAGGACACCGCGTCGCCAAAGGTGACCAGCGCCCCGATCGGGAACCCTCCCCCGAGCCCCTTGGCCAGGGTCATCGCATCCGGTACGATCCCGCTGGGCTGGTGCGCAAACCAGGATCCGGTGCGGCCGATTCCGGTCTGGACCTCGTCGAGGATCAGCAGCGCGCCGGCCCGGGTGGTGACGTCACGGGCGGCCTGCAGGTATCCGGGCGGGAGCGGGCGGACGCCTGCCTCCCCCTGGATGGGTTCGATGACGACGGCGGCAACGGTATCGTCGACGGCATTCACCAGGGCGTCGATGTCGCCGAAGGGAAGATGCTCAACGCCGCCGGGCAGCGGTTCGAACGGCTCCCGGTAGGCCTGCCTGGCGGTCAGGGCCAGGGCCCCCATGGTGCGGCCGTGGAAGGCACCCTCGAGGGCGAGGATCCGGGTCCGGGCCGGTGTGCCGGCCGCCGCCGGGGTGCTGTTGCGGCGGGCGAGCTTGAACGCTGCCTCAACTGCTTCGGTGCCCGAGTTGGCGAAGAACACCCTCGACCCGTCGGGCGCCTGCGACAGCTGCAACAGTTTTTCGGCCAGCGCAATCTGGGTGGGGCTGGTGAAGAAGTTGGACACGTGGCCGAGGGTGGCGAGCTGGCTGGAAATCACCGAGGTGACAAACGGGTGGGCGTGGCCGAGGGCGTTGACGGCGATGCCGCCGAGCAGGTCGAGGTACTGGGTGCCGTCTGCATCCCAGACGGTGCAGCCGGAGCCGCGGACCAGGACCCGCTGCGGGGTGCCGAACACCCCGAGCAGGGACGAGCTGTAGCGTGCGAGCCAGTCGGCGCCGGAGGCCTGCTGATCGAGCACCAGATCCAGCTGCTGGGTGGGGGTGAGGTCTGTGGGGCGATGGGTCATGAGCCGTCCTCGTCCGGTACTACCTGGGTGCCGATCCCGGCGGTGGTGAAGGTTTCCAGCAACATGGAGTGGGCCAGCCTGCCGTCGACAATGTGAGCGCGCTCCACTCCGCCGTCGATGGCGGCGAGGCAGGCGGTCATTTTGGGGATCATGCCCGACTCCAGCTGCGGCAGCATGGTGCGCAACTGGCCTGCGGTGAGGGAAGAGATCAGCGAGGACTTGTCGGGCCAGTTGGCGTACAGCCCCTCGACATCGGTGAGGATCACCAGTTTGGAGGCATGCAGCGCCTGGGCGAGGGCCGCCGCTGCGGTGTCGGCGTTGACGTTGAGCACCTGGTTGGTGCCGTCGCCGTCGTCGTCAATCTCTGGGGCCACGGTGGAGATCACGGGGATCCGGCCAGCCTCAAGGATGTCGAGGATGGCGGCGGGGTTGACGCCGACCACCTCGCCGACCAGGCCGAGGTCCACCTCGGCACCGTCGACGACGGTGCCGGTGCGGGTGGCCTGCAGGAGGCCGCCGTCCTCGCCGGAGAGTCCGACGGCGTAGGGTCCGTGGGAGTTGATCAGGCCGACCAGCTCGCGTCCCACCTGCCCGGTGAGCACCATCCGGACCACCTCCATGGTTTCGGGGGTGGTGACCCGCAGGCCGCCCTTGAATTCGGACTCGATGCCGAGCCGCTGCAGCATGGCGCTGATCTGCGGTCCGCCGCCGTGCACCACGACGGGGCGGATCCCCACGTGGTGAAGAAAGACGATGTCTTCGGCGAAGGCGCGGCGCAAGTCCTCGTTGACCATGGCGTTGCCGCCGTATTTGATGACCATGGTGGTCCCGGCGAACCGTTGGATCCACGGCAGCGCCTCGATCAGGGTCTCTGCCTTGTCCTGTGCGGCAATGACTGAATTCATGATGTCCTTCTGGTGACAGCGTGGGGTGCGGATACTGGCTACGACGAGTACGCCGAGTTTTCGTGCACGTATTCGTGAGTGAGGTCGTTGGTCCAGATGGTCGCGGTCTCGGTGCCGGCGTTGAGATCGATCTCCACGGTGACGTCCCGCCCGGTGAGGTCCACGAGGTCCCGGGAGTCACCGATGCCGCCGTTGCGGCAGATCTGCACGCCGTTCATCGTCACGTTGAGCTGGTCCGGTTCAAAGGCCGCGTCGGTGGTGCCCACGGCTGCCAGCACCCGACCCCAGTTGGGGTCGTTGCCGAAGATCGCTGTCTTGAAGAGGTTGGAGCGGGCCACCGACCGGCACACCGTTTCGGCGTCCTGTTCGCTGGCCGCGTTGACGGCGGTGATGGCGATGTCGTGGCTGGCCCCCTCGGCGTCCTTGATCAGCTGCTGGGCCAACGAGTGGCAGACCCCGGTCAGCGCGTCGGCGAACTCCTGCGGGTCGGGGCTGACCCCGCTGGCACCTGAGGCGAGCAACACCACCGTGTCGTTGGTGGACATGCACCCATCAGAATCGGTCCGGTCGAAGGTCACGCGGGTGGCCTGGCGCAGGGCCGTGTCCAGCTGGGCCGGATCGACGACGGCGTCGGTGGTGAGGACCACCAGCATGGTGGCGAGCCCGGGGGCGAGCATGCCAGCACCCTTGGCCATTCCGCCGATGGAATACCCCTCGCTGGGGGCATCGGCCGACGCCGGGTGGCGGGCTTCTTTGGACACCGAGTCGGTGGTCATGATGGCTTCGGCTGCTGCCTGCCCGCCCGCTGTGGACAGCTGGGCGACGGCGTTGCTGACTCCCGGCAGCAGCTTGTCCATGGGAAGCTGCTCCCCGATCAGCCCGGTGGAGCAGATGAAGACGTCACCGGAGGAGACGCCGAGCGCGTCGGCGGCGTGTTCGGCGGTGACGTGGGTGTTCTGAAAGCCTTCGGCACCCGTGCAGGCGTTCGCTCCGCCGGAGTTGAGGACCACTGCGTCAACCCGCCCGTCGGAGACCACCTGGCGGGACCACAGCACGGGCGCGGCTACCACCCGGTTGGTGGTGAAGACTGCGGCGGCGTGCTGCAGCGGCCCGTCGTTGACGACCACTGCAACATCGGCGTTGCCTGAGGCTTTGAGCCCGGCGGCGGTGCCTGCGGCCCGGAATCCGGCCGGTGCGGTAATGCTCATGGTGCTACTCCCTGCAGGGTGAGCCCGGCGGTCTCAGGGAGACCGAGGGCAATGTTCATGGACTGGATGGCGCCGCCGGCAGTGCCCTTGGTGAGGTTGTCGATCACGCAGGTCACGATCGCCCGGCCCGCGTGCTCGTCGAAGGCCAACTGGAGGTTTGCGTAGTTGGAGCCGAGCACTGCCTTGGTCGCGGGCCATTGTCCTTCCGGCAGCACGGTGACGAAGGGTTCGTCGTCGTACGCTGCGGTCCAAGCGTCCCTGAGCTGTTCGGGGGTGGTGCCCGGCAGCACCCTGGCGGTGGCAGTGGTCAGGATGCCGCGGGACATTGGCGCGAGCGTGGGGGTGAATGACACCTGGACCTGCTCCCCCGCTGCCAGCGAGAGGCCCTGCTCGATTTCCGGGGTGTGGCGGTGGCCGCCGCCTACTCCATACGGACTCATTCCGCCCATCACCTCGGAGCCCAGCAGGTTGGCTTTGACTGCCTTGCCGGCCCCGGAGGTGCCGGATGCGGCGACGATGACGACGTCGCCGGGCTGCAGCAGGCCCGCCGCGAAGCCAGGCGTCAGGGCGAGGAGGGAGCTGGTGGGGTAACAGCCCGGCACGGCAATCCGGCGGGCCCCGCGGAGTTTTTCCCGGTGGCCGGGCAGCTCGGGCAGGCCGTAGGGCCAGGAGCCGGCATGTGGGGAGCCGTAGAACTTCTCCCAGGCGGCGGGGTCGGTGAGCCGGTGGTCGGCTCCGGCGTCGATCACCAGCGTGGTGGCGGGCAGCTGGGCGGCGATCTCGGCGCTGGCTCCATGCGGGAGGGCAAGAACCACCACGTCGTGACCGGCGAGGTTGTCCACTGTGGTTTCCTCGAGCAGGCGGTCGCTGAGGGCGTGCAGATGGGGCTGCAATTCGCCAAGCCGCGAACCGGCGCTGCTGTGAGCAGTGATGGCACCGATAGTCACCGACGGATGGGAGGCGAGCAGACGCAACACTTCACCCCCGGCGTAGCCGCTTGCACCGGATACTGCTACCGAAATTGTCATGATCCAACTCTACAACAGGAATATACAGACAGCCACATAACTATGCATACGCCCTGGGTCGGGGTCGGGGCGTTCTAGCATGGGATCACAGCGCGCCAACGAAACAGCACCCCGATGAAGGAGACTCTTGATGCCCACAGCCATTGTTATCCAGCAGGCCGGCGGACCCGACGTACTGAAGATCGCTGAGGTGGATCAGCCCACACCGGCTGGCTCCGAGCTTGTGGTGCGGGTAGCCGCGGCGGGCGTCAACTACATCGAGACCTACCAGCGCAGCGGCTATTACCCGGTGAAGTACCCCTTCACCCCAGGCGCCGAGGCCGCCGGGGAAGTGGTGGCGTTGGGCCCCGAGGCGTCGGGTTTCGCCGTCGGCGACCGGGTGGCTTTCGCGGAAGGAGTCGGCACCTATGCCCAGTTCACGCTGGTGGACGCCGATAGGGCCCTGCCGGTGCCGGATGGGGTCAGTCTTGAGACAGCGGCTGCGCTCCCGCTGCAGGGCATGACCGCGCACTACCTGATCAACACCACGTTCCCAGTGCAGGTGGGGCAGACAGTTCTGACGCACGCGGGTGCCGGTGGGGTGGGACTGTTGCTCATCCAGCTGCTCAAGGCCAAGGGGGCGCGGGTCATCACGACGGTGTCCACCGACGACAAGGAAGCGCTGGCCCGGGAGGCCGGCGCCGACGAGGTGCTGCGCTATGAAGGCTTCGATACCGCAGTCCGTGAACTGACCAACGGCGTCGGGGGGGGATGTGGTGTACGACGGCGTGGGCCGGGCCACCTTCGACGGGTCACTGGCGTCGCTGCGGAAGCGGGGCACGCTGGTGCTGTTTGGGGCCGCGTCCGGGCCGGTTCCGGCGTTCGACCCGCAGCGTCTGGCCGCGACCGGGTCGGTCTACCTCACCCGTCCGAAACTGCTCGATCACCTGCTCAGCGTCGAAGAGCGGCGCTGGCGGTCATCAGAGGTCTTCGCGGCGGTGGTGGACGGCTCGTTGAAGGTCAGGATCGGGGCGACCTATCCGCCGGAGGCTGCAGCCCGGGCCCACGAGGACCTCGAGGCACGCAAAACCACCGGGAAAGTGCTACTCGTTCCCTAACTGCAGTGACCATAGATCCGCGCAGGTCTGCCCGGCTTCTGGGCAGACCTGCACGGCAGTAGCTGCCCGACGTGCAGGACCAGCGCTGGACGTCAGGTCTAGCGCTGGACGGCACCGTGGCGTTCGGCGGCCAGATGGACTGCCGCGTCGCGGGCCCCGCTGGCCTCATCGGCGGTCAGCGTCCGGTCCGGTGCCCTGAACCGCAGGGCGAAGGCGAGCGACTTGTGCCCGTCCTCGATTCCCGTCCCGTCGTACACGTCAAACAGGTGCACGTCCTCGAGGAGCTCCCCCGCACCTTCGCGAAGGGTCGACTGGACGACGTCTGCGGGCAGTCCGCCGACGACCACCAACGCCACATCCTGCGTGGTGGCAGGGAAGGTGGAAAGGTGCTTCGCGACAATCACATCCGGTGCGGCGTCGAACAGCAGGTCGGCGTTGATTTCCACAGCAACGGTCCGGGCCGGCAGATCGTGCGCGGCGAGGAGCTTCGGGTGCAGCTCGCCGGCGTAGCCGAGCAGTTCGCCGGTCCGCAGCGCGATGCGGGCAGTGCGCCCGGGGTGGAACGCCTGATGCTCGCCCTGGGCGATCTCGAGGTCCACGCCGACGACGTCGGCCATCAGCCGGACCGTGTCCAGGGCATCGGCCCAGTCCCACGGCCGCGGCTGGTGGTTGGCTCCGGCGGGTGAGTCGTTGCCGGTGAACACTGCAGCGATGGTCAACGGTTGATCGGGCAGCCCGTCATAGAGCCCGTCCAGGACCTCCTCCGAAGGACGCTCGCCGAGCACCGGAATGCTCCGGCTACCGACCGTTTCCTGCGGCAGGAACACCAGGCCTGCCTCATACAACGCCAGATCGCGGAAACCACGGGAGTGGTTACGCTTCGCCACCTCGATCAGGCCCGGCAGCACCGAGCGGCGCAGGAAGCCCAGTTCCGCGCTCAGCGGGTTGGCCAGTTTGACCGACGGCTGCTCCGACCCGTCGGGCGAACCGAAGGTGGTGTTGCTGTCCAGTGACACAAACGGGTAGGACAGCACCTCGGTGAGGCCGGCGTCGGCCAGCGCCTGCAGCACCCGGCGGCGCTGCACCTGGACGCGGGACAGGCCGCTGCCTGGGGGTGCGACGGGAAGCCGCGACGGGATCTTGTCGTAGCCCACCAGCCGGGCAATCTCCTCGGTGAGGTCGTCCTTGATCTGCAGGTCCTGCCGCCAGCTCGGCGCCGTGACTGTGTGACCGCCATCGTGCGCTTCCACGACCGCCCCCAGATCGGTGAGGGCACCGGTGATCTGCTCGTCGGTGAAGTCCATCCCGATCCGGAGGGCCGGGTAGCCGGAGGGCAGGTCGATGACGACGGCGCCGGGCTGGGTGCCGACGTCGGTTCCGGCGTCGTCGGCGGTGCCGCCGGCGAGTTCAACCAGCAGGTCAACGACGCGCTGGGCTGCGATACCTGCAACCTGCCAGTCCACGCCGCGTTCGAACCGCTTGGATGCTTCAGACGGGAGCTTGTGGCGGCGGCGTGAGCGGGCGATCGACACCTCATCGAAATGCGCGGCCTCAATGAGCACGGTGGTGGTGGTGTCGGAGACCTCGGTGTCGGCGCCGCCCATGACGCCTGCGATACCGATGCCACCGGAGGCGTCGGCGATCAGGAGGTCTTCGACGTCGAGCTTGCGGACCTTGTCGTCGAGGGTCTTCAGGGTCTCCCCCGGGGTTGCCCGGCGGACCACAATCCCGCCGGAGAGCTTGTCCTGGTCGTAGCAGTGGGTGGGCTGCCCGAGTTCGAGCATCACGTAGTTGGAGATGTCCACCGGCAGCGAGATGGAGCGGATCCCCGCCAGGCGCAGCCGGGAAGCCATCCACGGCGGGGTGGGACGGGTCGCATCAACGCCGTGCACGGTGCGGGCGACGAACCTGTCGCAGCCCGGCTTGCCGTAGATCGGCGCCTCGTCGCTCAGCGCGACCGGGTACCCTCCGGACAGGCCCGCCGGGGCGGTGACCTGGCTCGCCGGGTCGATGAAGGTGGTCCCGGTGGCGTGCGCGTACTCGCGGGCAACGCCGCGGATCGAGAAGCAGTAGCTGCGGTCCGGGGTGACGTTGATTTCGGCTGCCTGGTCGTAGAGGCCGAGCAGTTCCATGGCGTCGGAGCCCACATCCGGGTCGAGCCCCAGGGTGGAAAGGACCAGGATGCCGTCGTGGTCGTCGCCGATGCCGAGCTCGCGCACCGAGGCGATCATGCCTGCCGAGACATGGCCGTAGGTGGTGCGGGCGGCGATGCGGAAGTCGCCGGGCAGCACGGCACCCGGGAGGGTGACCACTACTTTGTCGCCCTCGACGAAGTTATGGGCGCCGCAGACGATGCCCTGCACGCCCGACGGGTCAATGCCCTCGTGGGTCAGGGTCTGGGGCTGCCCCTCGGGCACTACCCGGACCTGGCACCAGTTGATGGTTTTGCCGTTGGTCTGCGGTTCCTTGACGACGGACAGGACCTGGCCGACGACGACGGGCCCGGACAGGGTGTCGGTGGGCCGGTGGACTGCTTCTTCTTCGAGGCCGACCTTGACCAGTTCGGCCATCACATCTTCGGCGGTGGCACCGGCTGGGACCTGTGCGAATTCACGCAACCAGGAAAGTGGAATACGCATGCTTAGATCTCCATCCCGAAGTGCTCGCTGAACCGTACATCGCCCTCAATCATGTCCCGCATGTCCCCTACCTCGTTGCGGAACATCAGGGTTCGTTCAATACCCATGCCGAAGGCGAACCCGGAGAACTCCTCCGGATCGATGCCTGCGGCGCGCAGCACATTGGGGTGCACCATGCCGCAACCGCCCCATTCAATCCACTGCGGGCCGCCCTTGGCGCCGGGGTGCCAGATGTCGAGTTCGGCTGACGGCTCGGTGAAGGGGAAGAAGTTCGGGCGCAGCCGGATCTGGGCGGCGTCGCCGAACATCAGGCGGGCAAAGTGCTCGAGTGTCCCGCGCAGGTCGGCCATGCTGAGGTTCCGGTCGATGGCCAGCCCCTCGAACTGGTGGAACACGGGGGTGTGGGTCGCGTCCAACTCGTCGGTCCTGAAGACCTTGCCGGGGCACAGCACGTACAGCGGCAGGGGACGCTCAAGCATCGAGCGTACCTGGACCGGTGAGGTGTGGGTGCGCAGCAGCAGGTGCGCTTCGGGTGGCTCGACGAAGAACGTGTCCTGCATGTCGCGGGCCGGGTGGTCCGGCAAGAAGTTAAGGGCGTCGAAGTTGAACCACTCCGATTCCAGTTCGGGGCCTTCGGCGATTTCCCAGCCCATGCCGACGAAGATGTCGCTGACGCGTTCCTGCAGGGTGGACAGTGGGTGGCGGGCGCCGGCACGACGACGGCGCGGGGCCGCCGTGACGTCCACTGCCTCTTCGACGAGGATCCGCGCGTCGCGTTCCGCTTCTAGTTCGGTGGTGCGGGCGGCGAGCGCAGCGTTGATCCTGCCGCGGGCGGGTCCGATGTTCTTTCCGGCGGCCGCCTTCTCCTCCTTGGCGAGGGCGCCAATGCCCCGGTTCGCCAGGCTGAGCGGAGACTTATCGCCGGTGTGGGCGATGCGGACCTGCTTGAGCGCGTCAAGATCCGCTGCGGCGGCAATGGCGGCGAGCGCACTGTCGACTGTCGCGCCAATCGCCTCGGCATCCAGCGGAGAAGGAACGTCGACGACGGCGGACGTCGCGTGGGCGGGTCCGCCCGGCTGTGTGGAGTCAGACATCGAAATGTTCATACCTTCAGTGGTGGTGGGCAACTGGTTTTTCACCGCGGATCCGGTGACCGTTGGCAGACGGTGCAAGTCTAGCTAACACCGGCGCCGAGTCCCCAATGGGCGGCAGTGACCCACGTACTAGGATGACTTCCATGGTCCCGGCCCACAGAACGCGATGGCTGCTCAACTGGCTGAACCTGTCCACGGCGGCGGGGCTGCTCCTGGCGACAGCGAAACGGTGTGACCTCCGTCCCGGCCCTGACGGACTTCTCCTCGCCTTCGGCTACACCGGAACAATGCCGGTCGCGAGCGCCTTCACCGTAGGGAATGTCATCCTGTTCCGTGCGTCGGCCACTGCGGGGACACCCCGACCGGCACTCCTCGCCCACGAATCCCGGCACAGCACCCAGTACGCCGTCTGCCTGGGGTTACCCTTCCTACCCCTCTACTTCGGGGCGGCAGCTTTTTCCCTCCTCCGTACCGGCGACCCTGCGTCCGCCAACATTTTTGAGCGCCTGGCCGGACTGGCCGATGGCGGGTATGTCCAGCGACCCGCGCGGCCGCTTGCAGCGTCGCTCTCTGCCGTCTTCGCGAAAAGGGGACCATCATGACGTCCAGCCCTGACGTTCCAACCATCACGGTCACCGGTACAGGCTCGGTCAGTGGCGTGCCCGACCGGTTGCACCTCGACGTCGGGGTGGAGGTTCGCCGTCCGACGGCCCCGCACGCCTATCTCCAGGCTGCCGAGGCAGCGTCGAGGGTGTTTGATGCCCTTGACGCCCTGGCCTTCCCCGCCCTGACCCGGGCCACCCGCCAGGTCGGGTTGCGGGCCGACATCCGGTGGGGCGAGAACCAGGAGCAGCAGGTGTCCGGGTACGTTGCCTCGCAGGATCTCACGGTGACGATCGACAATCTGGCGTCCGCTTCGGAAGTCCTCGACGCCGTGGTGCTCGCGGGCGGCGACGACGCCCGCATCACCTCCCTGACCTTCGGGTTCTCCGATCCTGCTGCCCGGGCCAACCTGGCCCAGAAGGCGGCCTGGCAGGACGCACGCGACCGGGCACAACGGTGGGCGGACCTGGCCGGGTGCACTCTCGGCGCCGTGGACAGCGTGTCCGAAGAAGCGGGCGCTGGTTCCCGCCCCATGATGCGCACCATGCTGGCCGGGGATTCGTCGATGCCGGTAGTCCCCGGCGAGGCCGCCGTCGTCTGCAGCGTAACGGTGAGCTGGCGCATCGGCAGGTCGGAATAGTCTTCGCCTCCTTGCCTGAATCCTGGCGCCTGATAACGGCGTCGTAACGCCTTGCGTACTACTACGCAGACCGGGTTCGGGGTGCATCGGGTGAAGTGTGTAATGTTCCCAGGCGGTCGTGGCGGCCGCTGTTGACTCCCCAACGGTTGGTGCTGGGAGCGTCCGGGATTGCACTGGTTGGCGCCGGGATCCTGTGGCCCCTCGATTGGTTGGGCCCGGTCACCCAGGACCTTCGCACGTTTGTCCTTTGCCATCTTGTCCGACCCGTCGCGGCGCACCAGGGCTGGACGCCCGGGCCACCACGTTCGGGGGCGGGCCCGGCTCGGTGCTCTCCACCCTGGACCGACCCGAGCGGTCCGCCGTCGCCCTTCACGACTTTGCTGGTCTCTCCTCCGGTCAGATCGCAGGGATCACCGACCGGCCCATTGACCAGGTACACACTGATCTCCGGGCCGGTACTGCCAAGGCTGAAGCGCAGCAGGCAGCGCCGTGAACCCGGGGTTCCGCGAATTCCTCGCGGCGGAAGCCAGCGACCGGTTCCAGTCCTATCCGGCCTCGATTGACCGCCCTCTCCTGGCCGGGATGCGCCTGTATCGCTGGCGGGTGGCGTTGACCACCACGGCTGCGGTCGCCGTCGTCATCGCGCTCGTCTCGGCGGTGGCGTTGACGCCCGGCGGACTGGGAGTCGGGCCTTGTCACACCGGACGAGGCCGCCGATGGGGTGGCGACGGTTACCGCCCAGGCGGAGGGCTGGCGGGCACCGGCACCGTCTTTTGCCCACAAATTGAGTAGCGGGTTGGGGTTGCCGCCTCCGGGCTAGTGCTCTGCGCCTGCTGCCAGGCGAAGGTCCGACGTCGTGCGTTGGCTGGTCAGTGCAATGACACGGAGTGCGGCTGCCATGTCGGCGACGGGCATACCGGGGGCCGCGTGAACGGCGGCCTGGTCCGATGAGTAGGGGACGTGGATGAACCCACCGCGGGCGCCGCCGTCGGGGGGCATCGCCAGGAGATCCATCAGACCGTAGAACACATGGTTGCAGACATAGGTGCCGGCGGTTTGGGAGATTTCGGCGGAGATGCCCGAATCTGTCAGGTCCTGGAGCGCCTGTTTGATGGGCAGGGTGGAGAAGTAGGCGGCGGGGCCGTCGGCCCGGACCGGGCTATCGATGGGCTGGTTGCCTGAGTTGTCGGGGATCCTGGCGTCGTCGATGTTGATCGCCACCCGCTCCAGGGAGACTTTAGACCGTCCCCCCGCCTGGCCCACGCAGAGCACCAGGTCGGGGCGATGCAGCCGAACTGCATCGCGCAGGGCCGCGATGCTTTCGACGAAGGCACAGGGCAGCTCGACGGCGACCGCTTCGACGCCGCACTGGCTCAGGTCTGCTGCGGCCTGCCCGGCCGCCTGCCACGACGGGTTGATCGCTTCGCCGCCGAACGGCTCGAATCCGGTGAGGAGAATCATGGCTCAAGCCTAGGCGACGGCTCAGAGGAGTGGCGGAGCCGCACCTGAGTGGTTGCCCCGCAGCGATCCTGCGGGTGGGCCACTGTTTTCCGGGCCCGAAGTCTCGCGGACTCAGGCGAGGAACGCTGTCAGCCCTTCAATCAACCGCTGGACGTCGTCCAGGGTCGTGTAGGGTGCCAGCCCCGCCCGCAATCCGCCGGCCTCCCCCAGCCCCAGCACGCCCGCCGCTTCGATGGCGTAGAAGTTGCTGGCAGGTACCAGGACGTTCCGTTCGGCGAGGAACCGGCTCACGTCGGCGGCGGGGTGGCCGGCGAAGGTGAGCAACAGGGTCGAGGTCCGGGCGGCGGCACGTGAGTGGACTGTCACCGCTGGCAGGTCCGCGAGCGCAGTCTCCAGGAGGCGCAGGAGGAACGACTCGTGCTGCTCGATGTCGGAGTGGGCTGCAACGAGGCGCTCCCGGCGCGACCCGCCGCCCCCGCCCAGGGCGGCGATGAAGTCCACTGCCGCCGTCGCGCCAGCCATGATCTCGTACGGCAGGGTACCGAGTTCGAAGCGTTCGGGGACGGCATTGGTGGAGGGCAGAAGTTTGTCCGGGGTCAGTGTCTCCAGCAGGGCGGGCGAGGCGGCGAGGACGCCGCAGTGCGGGCCGAGGAACTTGTAGGGCGAGCAGACGAAGAAGTCGGCTCCGAGCGCCTTCACATCGACGCTGGCATGGGCAGCGTAGTGGACCCCATCGACGTACAGGAGGGCCCCGACGTCGTGCACCATGGTCGCGATCACCGGGATATCGGGCATGGTGCCAAGCAGGTTGGACGCTGCGGTAACTGCGACGAGCCGCGTCTGGGGGCCCAGGGCGGCCTTCATCTCGTCGAGGTTCAGCTCGGAGGTGGCTGGATCGAAACCCACCCAGCGCACTGTCGCTCCTTGATGCTCGGCTGCCTGAACCCAGGGACGGATGTTGCAGTCATGATCCAGTCGGGTCACAATCACTTCGTCACCCGGGCCCCACCGGGCGCTGAGGTGCT
Organism: Arthrobacter sp. CAN_A1; assembly: GCF_015751665.1. Taxonomy (NCBI): domain Bacteria; kingdom Bacillati; phylum Actinomycetota; class Actinomycetes; order Micrococcales; family Micrococcaceae; genus Arthrobacter; species Arthrobacter sp. CAN_A1. The sequence goes on from NZ_JADOUR010000006.1 coordinate 26,384, forward strand.
TAGCGAATTCGTAGGTGAGCTGCGTGGCGCTGCGGCCGTACACAACTCCGAGGGGATCCGCGTTGAGGAAGTCCGCCATCGCCGACCGAAATCCGAGCACCGCCGCCTCAGCGTTCCGTTCCGAGGCGACCGAGCTACCCCTGATGGACAGCGGGCTGGTCAGCGTGTCCGCGATGGCCTGTCCGACGCCGCTCGGCGTCTGGGTTCCCCCGGGACCGTCAAAGTGGGCTATCCCCGAAGACAGGGAAGGGAAATGGGAGCGCAGACTCTCGACGTCGAGCGGCATGGGGTCCTTTCACGGGTGGGCAAGGCGTGGCAACAGCCTAAAGGGCGCGACGCGGGAGTGGCTAACCAGCGAAACGGTCGGCGTCGTCGACGTCTGGCCCTCGCTAGATTCCAACGTCCCGGCGGTGTAGCGCAACCGCGCTGAGCCCGGCGAGGGCAACCGCGATGCCCCACAGCCAAGCGGCAGCACTCCAGTCGGCGCCGTTGGCAACCGGTGAATTGCCATAGGCCCAGTGGTAGGGCGAGAGGTTCAGCAGCCACCCCAGATCGGGGCTCTGCCGTCCAACGGCGTTGAAGACGTAGCTGAGAACGGCAACCCCCGTGCCGGCGGCCAGCCCATACACCTTCCTGCCGCTGACTGCCCCCGCGAAAAGGGCTGTCATGCCGCTCAGGAGCCCCAGCCCCGCAAACAGGACTGTTGCACCAAACAGGTACTGAGTTTCGAGCCCCAGCTGGGCTGGCTCGTTGAGAATCCACACCAGGACAAACACCACGGCGGCGAGCGTTGCGATCCGGACACCCATCGCCAGCGCCCTTTCGAGCACCACCTGGGGCCGGGTCACCGCATGGGCGAGGGTGAGTTCGAGCTGCCCGGACTCCTCATCGCCTGCCACCGCTGACGCACCCCAGGCCACCGAGGCGATCGTCACGAGGAGGAACCCGATGAGACCGAAGATGGTGGCCTGGGTGTAGCCAGGCCCTGACGCGATCTGGTCATAGTTCAGGGCCTTGGTCATTTCTGGTGGCAGCGCGTTGACCACATCCTGCATCTCAGGACTGTTGCCGATCGAGGGGTACAGCGGCAGGTACAGCAGGATGGCACCCGCAAGGCCGACCGTCCACGCAGCCGTAGACCGCCAATGGTCCACCAGTGCCCGTCTGAACAGTGGCAGGGTCGGCACGGGCCCCGCGCGGGTGCCACGGGTGACGGAGTGCGCCGAGCCAGTCATCGCCGACTCCCTACAGTCTTCGGGCGGCGTGCCGCACGCCCCGGATTCAGGGCTTCCCCGGCATTGGCCTCGCCCACACCACCATGTATCGCACCTCCATACAGGGTGAGCACCGATTCCTCGAGGTCCGGTTCCTCGATGACCAGATCCGACAACTCAAGGGGTGCCAGCGCGCGGACAAGAGGCTGGATGGCACCTTCAAGGGTCGCAGTCATGTCAATGGTGGATTCGGTCTCCTTCACCTCCATCGGTTGAAGGCCGGGCACACCCCGAAGCCGTAGTTCAAGCTCGGAGCCGCTCAGGCCGGTCACGGAGATCCTGACCTGGCGCAGGGCACCCTCGCGCAGCGCGGCTACCGTCGACACCTGCACAATGTCGCCGTCACGCAGGATCGCCACCCGGTCTGCCACCTGCTGGATCTCGCTCAGGACATGTGAGCTGAGGAACGTGGTCTGGCCGTTGTGCTGGGCTTCCCGCAGGAGCGCCCTGAACTCCTGCTGGATCAGTGGATCAAGGCCGCTGGTGGGCTCATCCAGAATCAGCACGTCGGGGTCATGCATGAAGGCCTGGACCAGGCCGAGCTTCTGTTTGTTGCCCTTGGATAGTTTCCGGGTGTGCCGGTCCAGATCGAGGTTGAACCGTTCGGCCAGCTCATCTGCCCGGCCTTGCCGGACCGGTCCGCTGATCGCCGCATAGTGGGCCAGCAGACGCCGCCCGGTAATGCGTTGTTCCAGGAAGAGTTCTCCGGGCAGGTAACCGATCCTTCGCCTGAGCCTGGGTCCCGCGGCACCCGGATTCTCTCCCAGGATTCTGATGGTTCCAGCACTGGGGCGAATAATGTCGAGCAAACATCGCATGGTGGTGGTCTTGCCGGCCCCGTTCGGCCCAATCACCCCGAAGACCTCGCCGCGCTCCACCCCAAAGCCGATGCCGTGCAGCACTTCACGACTGCCGAATGACTTCCGAAGTCCCTCAACCTCAATCACCTGGTTCATGGCTCACAACCCGCTTCCTGCCCCAGAATCCACAGCATACTCCTCCCGGCATTACAGTAGAATATATGTTCTAATGTATTAATGAGATGGGTTGGCCAGAGTACGACGACGACATCGGAGCCCGGTCCGCAGGAGGCTCTACTCCCCCTCAGCGGGCTGGTCCGGACGGTCAGGACGCCCGAGTTCGCCGGAATCACGTTCCACGAGGTACTGGCCAAATCGGTGCTCAACCGGGTTCCCGGCAACTCGAGCATGCCGTTCCACTGGACCATCAATCCGTACCGGGGCTGCTCGCACGCCTGCGTGTACTGCTTTGCCCGCAAAACACACAGCTACCTCAACCTGGACACCGGGCTGGACTTCGATTCGCAGCTCGTGGTGAAGACAAATGCTGGGGAAGTGGTGCGCCGCGAGGTATTGCGGCGGTCGTGGCAGCGTGAGCATGTGGCGATGGGGACCAACACCGACCCGTATCAGCGGGCCGAAGGCCGGTACCGGTTGATGCCCGCCATCATCGGCGCTCTTGCCGATTCCGGAACACCGTTTTCCATCCTCACCAAGGGCACACTGCTGGCACGGGATATCCCGCTGCTTAAGACGGCATCCGCCGCGGTGCAGATCGGGATGGGCATTTCCCTGGCCATTATCGATCCGGTGTTGGCCCACGCGGTGGAGCCAGGTACCCCGACACCCAAGGCGCGGCTGGAGTTGATCAGCCGGTTGCGGGACGCAGGCCTCCCCTGTGACGTCCTGGCCATGCCGATCCTGCCGTGGCTGACGGATAATGACGAGTCAATGGATGCCTTGTTTGGAGCGCTGGCAGCTGCCGGTGCGACGGGCGTTTCGGCGGGCGCATTACATCTGCGTCCCGGCGCCCGCGAGTGGTACATGGACTGGCTGGCCGCCCACCACCCTGCACTGGTGGGGCGCTATCAGCGGCTCTACCGTGGTGGAAGCTACGCGTCGAAGGAGTACCGGACCTGGCTGTCCGGCCGTATCCGGCACCACCGGGCCAACCATGGGTTCACCTCCGGGGCCCAGTTTTTCAGGGAGCTTGAACCGGGGGTTCCCCACGACGACGGCGCTCCCGCGGCAGCTTCGTCCTCACCAGCCTCACCGTTACCGGCAGCTGGGGCAGAACAGACGCTGTTCTAGAGCGGGGCACTCACCTGGGCCAGCAGTGCGTCAACAATGGGACGGTCCGCCGGGATCCAGGCGAGGTCCACCAGCTCGGTCGACCCGGCGAGGGGAACCCAGGCAAGAACATCATGATCCTCCAGAGGCTTCGGCTCACCGGCGGTCAGCTCGGCGAGCCACACCCGCATGGCAGCATGCTCGTTCAGGGGCCAGCCGCCGGGGAGGGGTCCCCTTACTTCGGTGCCCAGCGCCACCGTCACCCCCAGTTCCTCAAGTAGCTCACGGTGAAGAGCCTCCGTGTCAGATTCCCCTGCCTCGACTTTCCCGCCCGGGAACTCCCACTTGCCGGCAAATTGCTCGGGAGCGGTCCGGCGGGCAGCGAGCAGCCGGGTGGGATGGGCGAGGGAATCAACAATCGCGGCGCCGACAATCTGGCGCGGTAACTTCTCAACAGGCACGAACCGAGTGTAGCGGGCAGGCTCCGGCCACTGAACTGCCCTACAGTGCCCGGACCTGGTTGTTCCTCTTGTTATGGGTGAGCTCCACAAGCCCCAGCTCTTCAAGGAGTGGCGGGAGATACATGCCAAAACGCCCACGGTAGCCCTTGCGGAGGCCATACCAGCCGCCCACGGGGTTCGCCTCGGACCGACCCCACGCCTCGACCGACCCGTCGGGTGCTGGCTTGCTCTCATCGGCGGCACCAAGCGGCACCCAACCGTCTTGGGAGGACAGCCACGCGCCAAGATCCTCGATCGCCCGCAACTGATACCTGAGGGTGGTGCTCCCAACTTGGCACACCAGGGCAGGCGGATCGGCATCCTCTTCCCGATACATCGTGTACTGGGAGGATCCTGGCGCGGTGGTGAGTACGCAGGGGTCGTCTTTGGTTCCGGCTGCCATGATCTTCCTTACATCAGTGGAGGGACTTTGGTGCCCACCCTAGGCCGTCACGGCTGCGGAGACCACCCTAACCAGTACCGATAGCGCGTGCGGCCTTGGCGTGCGGCATTACAGTTGAAATAGACAACGGCGTCGCTGCGTTGCGTTCTACAGACGCACGCCCACTGATCACACCCAGTCGCCGAAACGAGTTTCATGTCTGACGCCCGAAGTACCACTCTGACCCCACGTCAGCTGAACTTTGCCATCATCGCTCTCGCGATGGGCGGCTTCGGCATCGGCACCACCGAGTTCGCCATCATGGGGCTCCTGCAGGAGATGGTGGGCGATCTCAATATTTCCATCCCCGAGGGTGGGCATGTGATCTCGGCCTACGCGATCGGCGTCGTCATCGGCGCTCCCCTGCTTGCAGCGCTCGGCGCCCGCCTCCCCCGCAAGGGGATGGCGCTCGGCCTGATGGTGCTTTTCACCGTGGGAAACCTGTCGTCCTACTTTGCCGCCGACTACGGCTGGCTCCTGTTCTCCCGCTTCATGTCGGGCCTGCCGCACGGAGCCTACTTCGGTATCGCAGCAGTGATCGCCGCTTCCCTATCCGCGCCCACACGACGCGCGCACGCCGTCGCGATGGTGATGTTGGGGCTCAGCATCGCCAACGTCATTGGTGTCCCGTTCGCCACCTGGCTGGGCCAGATGTTCGGCTGGCGGACCATGTTCCTGCTCGTCGGCGTCATCGGGTTGGTCACCATCTGGATGATCTCGCGTAGCGTCCCGCACCAGAAGGTCCTCCAAAACGCCAGCATCCGGCGGGAGCTCGGCGCGCTGCAGCGCGGCCAGGTTTGGATGACGCTACTCATCGGCACGGTCGGTTTCGGCGGGTTCTTCGCGGTTTACTCCTACATCTCCCCGACCATGACCGAAGTAACAGGACTCCCCGAAGCGACCCTGCCCTTCGTCGTCGCCCTCTACGGGCTCGGCATGGTGACCGGAAACATTGTCGGCGGCCGCCTGGCCGATATTTCGGTGATGGGCACTATCTACTGGGTGATGGGCGTGATTGCCGTGGCGCTGGTGGCTTTCTCTTTCGCCGTCCAGTGGGCGCCCACCGCCCTGCTGTTTGTCTTCCTGGTCGGCGCGATCGGCGCCATGCTGATCCCCTCGCTCCAGGTGCGCCTGCTCGACGTCTCCCCCGACGCGCCCTCGCTCGCTTCGTCCCTGAACCATGCAGCCCTGAACATTGCCAACGCACTCGGCGCGTTCCTCGGCGGCGCAGTGATTGCCGCCGGGTGGGGTTATACCGCGCCCGCCCTCGTGGGAGCAGTGCTGGCCGTCGTCGGCCTAGCCGTAGCGCTGGTCAGCGGTCGCATGGACCGTCGCAGCGCGGCGGTCCGGCCCGCGGAAAACGTACCGGTCAGCTGAGGCGTACCGGTCAACCGAGGCGTTGCGCCCTCGCTGAAGCGTAGAGGCAGACCGTCGCCGCGGTCCCCACGTTGAGGCTCTCGGCCCGCCCATAGATGGGCACGGCCACCCGGTGGTCGGCGCCCTTGAGCACGACGTCGGGCAGCCCCTGCGCTTCGTTGCCAAAGAGCCACGCCGTCGGCGCCTCGAGTTGCGCCTCCCCGGCCGAGCCGCCCTCCCCTGCCGCCGGGGCGAGCCGCCGTCGCGCGCTCCCCTCCTGGAGGACATCAAGATCGACGTCGCCGTACCCATCGGCCGCCAACACCGTGATGCCGCGGTCACGCAGGGAGGAGAGCACCAGGTCCAGATCGGCGCCCAGGACCACCGGCAGGTGAAACAGCGAACCGACTGTGGAGCGGACCGCCTTCGGGTTGTACAGGTCAACGCTCGACGACGTCAGCACCACGGCGTCGGCACCCGCTGAATCGGCGGCGCGGAGGATGGTACCGGCGTTACCGGGATCACGCACCTCCACCATCACCGCGACCAGCCGGGGCTCCCCGGCGAGTACCGCGTCGAGCGTGACATCAACGAAGGCGCACACAGCAATCACACCCTGGGGGGTGACCGTGGAGGACATTTCGGCCAGGACTTCCTCGGTCACCAGCCGGGGGGTTGGCTGGCCCTCGAACAGGCCAAGCTCGGCGTGCCGCTCGAGGCACTCCTCGGTGATGAAGAGTTCCTCAATCACCGCGGGCGCACCGGCAGCCCGGCGTGCCGCATGAAGGGTCAGGGCCTCCCTGACGGACTGCGGGCCCTCGGCGAGGAACCTGCCCTGCCTTAAACGGGCCGGACGCCCTGCGAGCCGTGCCACTTCCTTCACCCGATCAGCTCGGGGGTTGGTCATGGGCGGTGCCGCAGGGCGTCCGGTGTTAGTCATGTACTGATGTTCTCAGTAATCCGGCCGGGCCGGAAACGGAGCAGATTATGCCTTGGCTGGAGCCTTGGCAGCCGAAGCCTGAGCCCCAGCGGGAGCTGAGGTGTCGGCGGGCAGGGAGTTCTTGGCAATCTGCACCAGTGCGGAGAACGCATTGGCATCGGAAACTGCCAGCTCGGCCAGCATCCGGCGGTCAACCTGGATCTCAGCGGCCTTCAGGCCCTGGATCAAACGGTTGTAGGTCAGGCCGTTGGCGCGGGACGCAGCGTTGATGCGCTGGATCCAGAGGCGACGGAAGTCACCCTTGCGCTTGCGGCGGTCACCGTAGCTGTAAACAAACGAATGCAGCAGCTGTTCTTTGGCCTTGCGGTACAGGCGTGAGCGCTGCCCGCGGTAGCCCTTTGCCCGCTCGAGAATTACCCGACGCTTCTTGTGGGCGTTTACCGCCCGCTTCACACGTGCCACGTGCGTACTCCTTCAGTAGATCTACCGGCATCCTAGTGACGGCCTGTCCTGCGATTCGCAGTGGACTGGCCCAGCGCCGGTTAAGTTGGTTGGTGAGTTAGATGCCGAGCATCTTTTTGATGACCTTGGTATCGGCCTTCGAAACAATCTTGTCGCTACCGAGACGGCGAGTCAGCGTGGAGGGCTTGTGCTCCAGGTAGTGGCGGCGGTTGGCCTGCTGGCGCTTGAGCTTGCCGCTTCCGGTCAGCTTGAAACGCTTCTTGACACCGCTGTGGGTCTTCATCTTCGGCATGAGAACCGATCTCCTTTGGTTTCCACCCGCTATTGCAGGTGGCTCGTACGGCACCCGCGGGGGTGCCTGCGGGTTTATTCGGGCGCCTGGCGGCTCCGACGGGGATGAACCCTAGTCGGAGGTGCTTGGCTTAGGCCGGTTCGGCGTGCTCCGGGGAGCCGCCTTGCTGGCAGGTTTGGGTGTTGCTGGCTTCGGCATCGCTGTCGGCTTGGGCGCCGCCATCGGCTTCGGCGCCGCAACCGGCTTTGCTGCAGCGGCAGGCTTCGCAGCCGCTGCCGGCTTCTCCGCCGCCTTCGCAGATGCCTTGGCCGGTGCCTTCGGTGCGTCAGCGGCAGCTTTCTCAGCTGCCTTGGCAGCCTTCGCGGCCTCAGCCGCTGCGGCTTCCTGATCAGCCTTGTCCTGAACGGCCTTCTCACGGTCGACGATTTCCTGTGCCGCGGCTTCCTTCGCCGCTACCTCAGCCGCAATCACTTCCTGGGCTGCAGCCTCCTCGGCTGCCTCCTGGGAAGCGGTGGTCGAGTACCCATCAGGGAGCAGGTCGGCGAGGCTCTGCGTCATGGGCGCCTTGTCCGGAGTGGTGTCCAGCTTCTCGGTGCCGGCTTTCACTGCCTCGTTCGCAGCCTTGGCGTCGGCACGCTGGGTGGCGCGCCGCGCCTCAGCCTTGGCTTCAGCCTTGTTCTTGACCGGCCCGATGACCATGACCATATTGCGACCGTCGATGCGTGGAGTGGATTCCACGATGCCAACCTCGGCAACGTCCTCGGCGAACTTCTGCAACAGGCGGATACCCATCTCAGGTCGCTGCTGCTCGCGTCCACGGAACTGGATCATGGCCTTGACCTTGTCACCGGCACCCAGGAAGCGCATCGCATGGCCACGCTTGGTCTCGTAGTCGTGAGTGTCAATCTTCAGGCGGAACCGGATCTCCTTGAGAACCGTGTTCGTCTGATTCTTGCGCGCCTCACGGGCCTTGACCGCGGCTTCGTACTTGTACTTGCCAAAATCCATCAGCTTGGCAACCGGAGGCTTGGCCTGCGGTGCAACCTCAACAAGATCAAGGTCTGACTCGGAGGCAAGACGGAGAGCATCCTCAATACGGACGATGCCTACCTGTTCGCCCGCAGGTCCTACCAACCGCACCTCAGGGACGCGGATACGATCATTGATTCTTGGCTCGCTAATGTGTTGCTCCTGAAATCTTATGAAGTGTCACCACGTGCAATAGAAGAAGGCCCCCGATTGCAGTGCAATCAGAGGCCTCAATGATCGGCGGGATCCACAATCCTGTGGAACCGTACTGGTGAGACAGTTGCCTCAGACAGCACGTACCGACCTAACCCGGCTGCCACCATGTTCCGAAACGAAACACCTGGCAATCGCGGGTGGGAGAATCTCCGCTTGCAGACTGGAAGTGATCTTTTTCATGGCCTTCGCAGGCGCAGGAAATAGCGACCTCCAGTCGGTCTATGACAAGCTTACCAGCATGAGCACTCCGGCTAATAATCAAGACAGCGCACGCAACATCTTCCAGGCACCCGGCGCCAGCGGCGCCCCGGCCACGGAGTCCTTACCCCAGGATTCTCCGGCTGCGGCCGATGACGGCCGGCAGGTCCGGCGTGACATCGCCGAGGTCAGCGCCGTGGAACTGATCATGACCTCCGCCCTGCACCTGATGAGCGCAGCAGCCGTGAAGTGTGGCCTGGCCGAAGGCGACGACGCCGAGGAACTCAAGGACCTCGATGAGGCCCGCAAGATCATCACAGCGCTGGCCGGGTTTGTCACGGCAGCGGCACCCGAGATCGGCGGCCAGCACGCCGGACCGCTGCGCGACGGACTCCGTTCACTGCAGTTGGCGTTCCGTGAGGCCTCGATCATCCAGGACGCCCCCGGCAAGGGGCCAGGCGAAAAGTTCACCGGCGCGGTCAACTAGGCTTCATTCCCGGGGGTCCCGCCGCGACGGGCCCCCCGGCTAGCGGCGCCGTCGTCGCACCTGCTGGGCTCCCAGACCGAGCAGACAGATCACGACGGCGGCCGCACCGACGGTCGTGAAGGCGGCAGACGGCCCCACCGTGTCGATGGTGATCCCGGCCAGGGGTGCGCCGAGCGCGACACCCGAGGTCAGCGCCGAGCCGTACCACCCCATCGCCTCACCGCGGCGTTCCTCCACCACGAGGTCAGCCACCCGCTCGGAGGCTGCGGAGAGGACCGGCGCGCACAGGAGACCCGGCAGGATGGACAGGAGACATAAGGTCAGGGTGTTCTCGGCGAAGCCCATCGGGATGGTGAACAGGCCCATCATCAGGAGCAGCAGCAGCGGCGATACCGGCCGGTGCAGCGCCCCATAGATCAGCCCGCCGACCACCGAGGCCGCGCACCAGGCGGCGAAGACCAGCCCCAGCTCGCCCTCACGTCCCGTCTCCTCCAGAGCAGCGACAATGCCTACCTCGGTTCCGGCGAGCACCATCCCTGCTCCTGCAGCGACCACCATGACCACTGCCACCGCGATTGTCAGCCAGGCGAAGCTGCCGGCTACCCGCTCCCTCAACGCAGACCGTCCACCGGTGGAGCGTGCCCCCGGGTACAGCTCAGCGGACGCCTCACCCACGTGCGCTGGTGCTGACGCGACCACGGCGCCCACGGCTGCCGCCTCGTCTTCGGCGTCGGTGGGGTCGACACGCGCCGCACCGAGCTGCTCACTGCGGGTCGGAGGGTTGAACCACATCAAGAACAAGCCGGCACCGGCGGTCGCGAGCCCCACGAGGGTCAGGCCCAGCACGGTCGAGACCTGCGTCGCCAAAACGACGCCGAGGGCCGGCCCCACCATGAAGATCATCTCGGTGCCGATAGCGTCCAGGGTGAACGCCGTCCGGCGCTTCTCCCCGGTCACCATGACGCCAAGGGACTGCCGGACCACCGAGAACGCGGGAAGGGTGAACAGCCCACCGATCAGTGCGGCAAGGAGCAGCCACTCGTAGGACAGTTGCGGGGCGACGGACCAGATGACGGCTTCGGCGACGACCGAGGGGATCAGGGCTTTCCGCAGCCCTGCACTATCCACCCGGCGCCCCCGCCACGGGGCTCCCACGGCGATGCCGATGGTCAGGAGTGCCGCCACGGCACCGGCTTCGGCGTACCCGCGGTCAAGGGTCTGGACCACATGGAGTGTCAGTAGGACACCGGCCGCTGAGTGGGGGAATCGGGCGATCATGCCGACAATCAGCAGACGCCGCACGGGGACGATGCGCAACAGGTCCCGGTAGAGGGCAAAATTCACGTGGTTCACTTTTCTGCGGGTCTACCCGCACCTTCTCAGCGGGTCAAGACCACCTCAAGGGAGTCGACCCGTTCCACAAATTCTCTGTCACTTCGCAGCCGGCTCTGCAGCTCCTGGACCACAGCGCGGACGGCGTCCTCATCCAACCCGCCGCGCAGCGTTACCTGTAGCCGTACCTCTGGCCCCGGGCCGCCGCCGGATGCCAGTGTACCGTCTGCTGAACGCGCCGGGACCCCGCTGCCGGGGCTCACTGCAACCCGCAGAATTGCTGGTTCCCCGGCGGTGGCCTGGGCCACCAGGTCAGCGACCCGCGGGTCGCTGTAGGCGGGCTCCCACGGAAGCTGCTGGGCCAACGCCCACAGTGCCGGGCGACGCACCACGAACGTGAAATCCGCGCCCGGGTCGATCACCAGCAGCTCCGACTCGTCAGCCACGGCCGACAGTGCCGCGCGTGGGGCGTAAACGGCAACGGGCCGGGCATCGGGATGCCACGCTGTGAGGGCAGCCGCTGAGCTGAAGACCGGCAACGCGTTCCGCCCGTCGGGTGCTGTGAGGGTCACCAGCGCCATGTCGGCTTCCTTGTCCCCCGTCTGGCCCTCCGCCGACCCGTCGTGCTGCCCGGCAGGTTCGCTACCAGCGGCCAGCTGGGGTATCACTGGTACGAAGACACGGACCCCGGCGAGGGCGGCGAGTACATCTGCCTCGTCGCCCTTGCCCGCGAGGAGCCGGTTCACCGCCGCGGTGTAGGCGGGAGGCGCGCCGCCATCGTCGTCGTCAAAGTTGTGCAGCGGGTTCCCGTCGCCGCTAAGGTCACGACCCTCCCACAGTTGGCCCGCCGAATCGGCGGTGTTGCCCGCGAGGGCCCCCGCAATGTGAGCCGGCAGGTGGCGCTCGCTCACACCTGCGGCTCCGGGTGGCCAGCGACGTCGAGGGCCTGGGGCAGGGTGAACGCTCCGGCATACAGGGCCTTGCCCACGATTGCACCTTCCAGGCCGTGCGGCACCAGTTGGCGCAGTGCTGCGAGGTCATCAAGGCTGGAGATCCCGCCGGACGCGACCACGGGGCGCGAGGTGCGCTCGAGCACCTGCTGGAGCAACTCGAGGTTCGGGCCGCGGAGGGTGCCGTCCTTAGTGACGTCGGTGACCACATACCGGGAGCAGCCGGCGTCTTCGAGGCGCTGCAGGACCTCCCAGAGGTCACCGCCCTCCTCCGTCCACCCGCGCGCGGCGAGGGTGGTGCCGCGGACGTCCAGCCCGACGGCGATCTTGTCGCCGTAGCGGGCGATGGCGGCAGCGGTCCACTCTGGGTCCTCCAGGGCGGCGGTGCCCAGGTTCACCCGGTGCGCTCCAAGGTCGAGGGCCGCCTCCAGGGAGGCGTCGTCGCGGATGCCGCCGGACAGCTCAACCTTGATGTCGAGCTCGTTGACGACGCGCTTCAGCAGTTCCCGGTTGGAGCCGCGGCCGAATGCGGCGTCGAGGTCCACGAGGTGTACCCATTCGGCGCCGTCGTGCTGCCAGGCCAGGGCCGCCTCGAGGGCGTCCCCGTAGCCGGTTTCGCTGCCGGCCTCGCCCTGGACCAGGCGCACGGCCTGACCGTCGACGACGTCGACGGCGGGAAGCAGTTCAAGAATGGGCGATTCAGTAAAGGGGCTCATCGGGTAGTGACTCTTTCGTAGCTGTCGGATGTCTCGATAATCAGAGGTCGGTCAGGGTCAGGAGGTAGGCGGCCAGTAACGCCATTCCCGCCAACACCCAGAAACTGATGATGAGGGCCTTGTGCGACTCCTGCCGCCGGAAGGAAATGGCCCCGCCGATCAGCAGGCCGGACAGGCCCATCAGCACTATGCTCCACATGGCTAGCGCAACCCCGCTGTCCAGTTGGACAGCAGCCGGGCACCGGCGTCGCCGGACTTTTCCGGGTGGAACTGGGTGGCGCTCAGCGGCCCGTTCTCGACCGCGGCGATGAACGGTCCACCGTGGTCGGCCCAGGTCACCATGGGCGGTTTCATGGCCGGCTGGGTGACATCGAATTTCCACTGCTGCACCCCGTAGGAGTGAACGAAGTAGAATCGCTCCTCCTCGATGCCGTCGAAAAGGGTTGACCCCTCGGGTGCTGTCACCGTGTTCCAGCCCATGTGGGGAACGACGTCGGCCCGGAGCCGCTCAACGGTGCCCGGCCACTCACCCATCCCCTCGGTCCTGACGCCGTGCTCGACCCCCTCGTCGAAGAGGATCTGGAGTCCAACGCAGATCCCCAGGACCGGCCGACCGCCGGCCACCCGTCGGCCGATCATGCGCAGCGCGTCGACGTCCTTGAGGCCCTTCATGACTGTGGCAAAAGCGCCGACGCCGGGCACCACCAGCCCGTCGGCGTTGAGGACGTCGTCGGGCTTGGCGCTCAACGTAACCTCGGCACCTATGTGCTCAAGGGCGCGCACCGCTGAACGGATGTTGCCTGAGCCATAGTCGAGGACTGTGACGCGCGGCGCGCTCATAGCGCCCCTTTGGTGGAAGGGACACCGTCGACCCGTGGGTCCGGCTCCACTGCGGCCCGGAGCGCACGGGCAAACGCCTTGAACTGGGCTTCGACAATGTGGTGCGGATCGCGCCCGCCGAGGACCGTCATGTGCAGGCAGATCTGGGCGTGCAGGGTGATCGCTTCGAAAACGTGGCGGGTGAGGGAACCAGTGAAATGTCCGCCAATCAGGTGGTACTCCTGGCCCGCCGGTTCACCCGTGTGCACCAGGTAGGGCCGGCCCGAAATGTCGACTACCGCGTTGGCCAGGGCCTCATCCAGGGGCACAGTGGCTTCACCGAACCGGCGGATGCCGGCCTTGGTGCCAAGCGCTTCGCGGAGCACTTCACCGATGGTGATGGCGACATCCTCGACCGTGTGGTGGGCATCAATGTGGGTGTCACCGGTGGCCCGGACCGTCAGGTCGATCAGCGAGTGCTTGGCCAGAGCGGTCAGCATGTGGTCATAGAAGGGCACAGAGGTGCTGATCTCTGCGCGACCCGTGCCGTCGAGATCCAGTTGGACGAACACTGACGATTCGCTGGTGGTCCGTTCCCGGCTCGCGGTGCGTCCGACGGTGGTTTCCACGCTCATGGCTATCCTTCGATTGGTACGTAGCAGATGGGTGACGGTAGATGGCTCATGCGGGTGCCGCATCGAGAGGGCCCCCTACCAGTCTAGGAGACGGTTTTCCCCAGCAGGGCGCTAAGGGAGTCAAGGAACACTGTGGTCTCCGTCTCGGTGCCTGCGGTGACCCGCAGATGGCCCGGAATGCCGACGTCGCGAATCAGCACCCCTGCCTCGAGGAGGCCCTGCCAGATCCCTTGCGGATCCTCAAGCCCACCGAACAGGACAAAGTTCGCATCCGAGGGCGCAGGAGTCAGGCCCAATGCCCGGAGGCTCTCAACGATCCGGTCGCGCTGGGTCTTGATGTCTTCCACGTTGGCGAGCAGCTGGGTCGAGTGTGTCAACGCCGCATTGGCAGCCGCCTGGGTGATGGCTGACAGGTGGTAGGGCAACCGGACGAGGCGTAGCGCGTCAGCGACCTCTGGTGCAGACGCCAGATAGCCAAGCCGCGCGCCAGCCATGGCAAAGGCCTTACTCATGGTGCGGGACACCACAAGACGCTCACGTCCCTTCAACAGCGTCAAAGCGCTGACGGTGTCTGAGTGGGCGAACTCAGCGTAGGCCTCATCAACAATCACGATGGCGTTGGCCTTACCGCTCGCCTCGTAAACGGCTTCCACCACATCCAGGCCCAGGGCGGTCCCCGTCGGGTTGTTGGGCGAGCAGAGGAAGACTACGTTGGCGCCGGAGTCGTGCACCTGACGCGCGGCGTCTTCGGCGCCCAAGGTGAACGATTCATTGCCTTCACCGGGGATGTAGCGCGTGCCGGTGCTGCTGGCGAGCAGAGGATACATGGAGTAGGTCGGTGGGAAACCGATCGCCGACCGGCCCGGCCCACCGAAGGCCTGGAGAAGGTGCTGCAGCACCTCGTTGGAGCCGTTGGCTGCCCACAAATTATCAGGCGTCAACCCATGGCCCAGGTACCGCGCGAGGTTGGACCGCAGGTCACTGAACTCCCGGTCAGGGTAGCGGTTGAGTCCGCCGACTTCCCGGCTGACCGCATCAACAATTGCCTGCCTGACGTCGTCGGGGACGCCGTAGGTGTTCTCGTTGACGTTGAGGAGGATGGGCACATCCAACTGGGGTGCCCCATAGGGATGCTTACCCCGCAGATCATCACGCAGGGGCAACCGGCTCAACCGCTCAAACTGTTCACTCACCTATCAAGGTTATGCGCCGAGCCGTGCAAGAGCAGAATCAGGGGAAACTTCGAACGTCCCGCCCCGAGGGACTCCCGGCAGCCGAGACTGGCTGGCCGGTCCGCCGTGGATGGCGCGACTCGAAAGAGTCTCTGGGGTATGAGTCCTCTGGAAGGTCTTACCGATTGGTCGGGACGTCCAGCTGCTGGCCGGCCTGGAGAACTGAGGTACCCAGGCTGTTCAGTTCAACGATTTCGGAGACCACGTCGCGCGGATCGCGGTCTGGAGCGAACTCAGTGGCAATCTGCCAGATGGTTTCGCCCGCGGCGACGCTGACGCTGACGGTCTGTGTGACCTCTCCACCCTCGGCTGCGGCCTTGGCGGGCGAGTTGAAGAACCCTGACAACATCAGGACGGCAGACGCCAGCAGGACAATTGGCAGCCCGACCAGCAGGAGCCTGCCCCTACGGGTGAGTCGGAGCTTGGCCGCGCCGTTCTCGGCGACGGGGGAGTTTTGATGTGTGGTGATGACAGACATGGATAGACCTCTCTGTACTCTCGAATCAGTCCATTCGAATCCGGGTTTCAACCCGAACCAACCGTGACGGTTGAAGGTAGTGTTCGAGCGAAAACAGGACTGACCTGTTTCATTCGAACTTATCTTCGAATTGCTGCTTTCTTATTTTTAGCACTCATTGACGAACTTTGTCGAGACACGATCGAACAAATGTTTGAAAACGTGTCCCAACTCCCCTACCGTTAGGGCAAGGATGAACGTTCGGTTCCAGCAGAAATCAGCACATCATCCGCCTCTGACAAAATAAGCTCGGCGCCCTGAATCCAGGGATCAGCCGGGGTACATGGATTCTTATCGAAGGGACCGAGACCGTGAAAGAGTCCGACGGACCACTGGATGAACAAACTTCAGATCAGGCCCCCGCTCCGCTTCCTACGCGTGGTCGCCCCCGCGGCCGGCAGGTGCCCAAGGGCATGACAGCCCGGCAGAAGAAGATCCTCGAAACCATCCAGCGGGCCATCGGTACAAACGGCTACCCGCCGTCGATGCGGGAAATTGGGGACACGGTGGGGCTTGCCAGCCTGTCGAGCGTGACGCATCAACTGTCACAGCTGGAACGGATGGGCTATCTCCGCCGTGACCCGAAACGTCCCCGCGCCATGGAGATCCTGCTTCCGCTGACACTCGACCACGATCACAAGAGGGCGCCCGAGGGATCAGATTCCCACGGCCCGTCGGGGATCGGCGGTGCGGTGGACGCGGCGATGGTGCCGCTGGTTGGCCGGATCGCAGCAGGCGGGCCAGTCCTGGCTGATCAGGTCATCGAGGATGTGATGCCGTTGCCGCGTCAACTCGTCGGCCATGGAGATCTGTTTATGCTCCGCGTCTACGGCGACTCGATGATCGACGCGGCCATCTGCGACGGCGATTGGGTGGTAGTCCGCCGACAGCAGGAGGCGCAGAACGGCGACATTGTGGCGGCTCTGTTGGATGACGAGGCGACAGTGAAGACTTTCCGGCAACGCGACGGCCACACCTGGCTCCTCCCGCAGAACACCCAGTACGAGCCGATCCTCGGCGATCTGGCCACGATCATGGGCAAGGTTGTCTCCGTGATGCGCGCTCTCTAGCATCACACCACCTCCCCACTCACCCCCACCACCCCCACCCCGGGCGGTATGGGGTTCGGACGGCGATTGGCCGCGTTAGGTGCCAGGCTCTCCGGCCAGGCGCTGGAGCACGCCCACCGCGGTCGCGCGATCGGTTGTCGACCAGAAGGGTGGCAGCGCGGCGCGCAGGAACGACCCGTAGCGTGCGTTGGCCAGCCGGGAGTCGAGGATCGCCACTACTCCCCTGTCTTCGGTCGCCCGGATGAGGCGTCCGGCGCCCTGCGCCAACCGGACGGCGGCATGGGTCGCTGAAACGCTCATGAAACCGTTGCCGCCGGCTTTGGCCACCGCCCTGGTCCTCGCGGTCATCAGGGGATCGTCCGGTCGGGGGAAAGGTATCCGGTCGATGGTGACCAGTCGACAGGACCTGCCCGGGACGTCGACGCCCTGCCAGAGGGACATGGTGCCGAAGAGACACGTGTCGGGTTCATCGGAGAACTGTTTGACCAGGGCTGACATCGAGGATTCGCCCTGGCACAGGATCTCGAAATCCACCCTCGGACGCAGCGCCTCGGCAGCTTCCTCGGCGGCCCGGCGGGAAGAGAAGAGTCCCAGCGCGCCGCCCCGGGACGCTTTGAGAAGGACCTCAAGTTCGTCAAGCTGTTCTGCCGAGGTACCCCGTTCAGGCTTCGGCAGGTCTTTGGCGACGTAGAGCACGCCCTGTCTCGGGTAATCAAACGGACTGCCGACGTCGACGCCCGTCCAGGAGGGAGCCGACGCTCCGGCCAGGCCCAGCGACCCGGCAACCGGGCCGAACTCGGAGCCAATCGCCAGCGTTGCCGACGTGAGCACCACGGTGTGATCGGCGAACAGGCCCTCCCGCAGTTTCCCTGCCACCGACAGTGGAGCAATGTTGATCGTGGCCGGTGCGGCGTCGTCGGGCTGGGAGTACCCGGTGCCAGGCGAGAAGGTGCTGGGCCGTGAGGCCCACAGCACTTCGCCCGCGGGGGTGGCCGTGAGGAGGCGTTCACACAGTTCGAACACCGCCAGCACATGGGACTTGGCCAGCTGGCGTCCGCCGTCGGCGGGGGTTGGGCCGTCGCCCTTGGCATCGGACAGGACGGCACGGCAGGCCTCCCGGACCTGGGTGATGGCCGATTCCTGCTCTTCATCCAGCCCCGAAGCCATCAGACCCGAGGGAATCCCTTCCACTGTCGACTCGAAGAACCGGTTCGCCGCGTCCAGTGGCTCGGCACTGACCGAGAGGTGTCTGCGCGCGGCTGACGCCGCGGCGGAGATCATGCCGGTGGAGAGCTGCCCGGACACCGCCCCGGTGACGCGGTCATGCAGTTCGTGGGCTTCGTCAATCACGACGACGTCGTACTCGGGGAGCACAGCCAGCCCCTCGAAGGCGCTGATGGCGAGCATCGCGTGGTTGGTGATGACAATGTCGGCGTCCCCGGCTTTGGCCCGGGCCCGTTCGCTGAAGCACTCGGCGGCGACCGGGCACTTCTGTGCGCCGAGACATTCCATACTGGTTACCGACACCTGGCGCCAGGCCTGCTCACTGACGCCGGGGGTTATCTCGTCACGGTCACCGGTTTCGGTGGTCTCAGCCCATTCCCTGAGTCGGACCACCTCGCGGCCCAGCGGTGTGGCGGGGCCAGCCGCCGGGTGCGGGGCTGCGGTGTCCTCTCCCATGCTGAAGAGCGCCTCGGGTGCGCCTTCCTCGGGGAAACCGCCGCCCGTCTTGTGTTTGCACACGTAATTGCCGCGGCCCTTCAGGAGCACAACCTCCACTGGCCGGGGCAGTTTCCCCTTGAGCGCTTTCAGCAGCCGTGGCACGTCCCGTCCAACAATCTGCGCCTGGAGGGCAAGGGTGGCCGTGGAGACGATGGCTGGCTTGTCATGAGTCAGTGCGTGGGAGATGAGCGGAATCAGGTAGGCAAGGGACTTCCCGGTTCCCGTGCCCGCCTGGACCAGCAGATGGTCACCGGAGGTCAACGCCTCGGCGACCCGCTGGGTCATCTCGTGCTGGCCGGCACGGTTCTCGCCGCCCATGGCTTCGACAGCTGCATCGAGGAGTTCCAGCGGCCCAGTGGCGCCACTGTCAGGCATGCTGGCGGAATTCCTCCAGATCGGCGGCGAGACCTTCACGAACCATCACGTCGAGGCGGGTGCCCGATTCAACGTGTTCGAGGGTGAGGATTTCGGCGTCGGACTGGTGCAGCCGGCTTACGACGTCGCCCCGCTCGTAAGGCACCAGCAGGGTCAGTTTGACGCTGGGGCGCGGGATAGCGGCGCTGACGGCTTCCAGCAGCTCGGCGATGCCCTGCCCGGTGCGGGCCGAGACCACAATGTGCCGTGGTTCGCGTTGGCGCAGACGCTCGATCACAAAGGGATCTGCGGCGTCGGCCTTGTTCAGGACAATGATTTCGGGGACTTTACGGGCATCCACCTCGGAAAGGACCTCCCGCACCGCGGCGATCTGACCCTCCGGATCGGGATGGGATACATCCACCACATGCAGGATCAGGTCCGAGTCGGCAATCTCCTCCAGCGTCGAACGGAACGCCTCGACGAGCTGCGTCGGCAGCGACCTGACGAACCCCACGGTATCGGCGAGGGTATAGCCCAGCCCATCGGCGGTCTCGGCCTTGCGCACCGTCGGGTCAAGGGTGGCAAACAGCGCATTCTCGACCAGGACGCCGGCGTCGGTCAGCCGGTTCAGAAGCGAAGACTTCCCAGCGTTGGTGTATCCCGCGATCGCTACCGAGGGGATCTCATTACGACGGCGGTTGGCGCGTTTGGTTTCGCGGGCTGGCTTCATGGCGCTGATTTCGCGGCGCAGCTTGGCCATCCGGGTGCGGATCTTCCGCCGATCGAGCTCGATCTTCGTTTCGCCGGGCCCACGGGAGCCCATGCCGGCGCCGGCGCCACCGACCTGGCCACCGGCCTGACGGGACATCGAGTCGCCCCAGCCACGGAGCCTGGGGAGGAGGTACTCGAGTTGGGCTAGCTCAACCTGCGCCTTGCCTTCACGGGATTTGGCGTGCTGGGCGAAAATATCGAGGATCAGTGCGGTCCGGTCGATGACCTTGACCTTGACGATGTCCTCCAGCCCGCGGCGCTGGGAGGGTGAGAGCTCGCTGTCGACGATGACGGTGTCGGCACCGGTGGCGACCACGATGTCCTTGAGCTCCTGGGCTTTACCCGAGCCGAGGAAGGTGCCGGGGTCAGGTTTGAGGCGCCGCTGGACGATTCCGTCGAGCACCTCGGAGCCGGCGGTGGCGGCAAGGGCGGAAAGCTCGCGCAGGGAGTTCTCGGCATCTTCGGCGGTGCCTTCGCTCCAGAGCCCGGCGAGGACCACCCGCTCCAGGCGGAGCTGCCGGTACTCGACCTCGGTGACATCTTCGAGTTCAGTGGACAGGCCTGCGACGCGCCTCAGCGCGCGTCGTTCGTCGAGATCCTGTTGGTCGCCATCGTAGGACGACCGTTCGCCGTCGTTCGCCGAGGAAGGACCTGCGAAACGGTTTCCGGCACCCTTCGCGGACGCCGCCTCATCCTTGGCCAGGATCCTATCGATGACTGCCTGAATTTCAGCTGGGCCGATCTCCGGTTCCGGCGTGGCCGGTCCCCCGTTACTCGTGGACATACGCTCCCTAAAGTGGTGTTCCTCAATCGTAGTCTCCCCCACAGTCATCGGGTGAGGTGATTCACTGAGCGCGCAATCCGGCGCCTGCCCGGGTTCCGGAAAGCCTCAACCCCTCGACTACGCTGGTTTGTT
Organism: Arthrobacter sp. CAN_A1; assembly: GCF_015751665.1. NCBI lineage: Bacteria > Bacillati > Actinomycetota > Actinomycetes > Micrococcales > Micrococcaceae > Arthrobacter > Arthrobacter sp. CAN_A1. The sequence goes on from NZ_JADOUR010000006.1 coordinate 46,707, forward strand.
ATGGATTCCCACTACTTCAGCGCCCAGCCGTCTGGCCCGGAAACCCGCAAACCGCTGCGCACGGTACTCGCCGGGCTGGAGCGCACCCTGGTGACCTCCTCGGGTATTTTCAGCTCTGATTCGATTGACAAAGGCACCCGCATCCTGCTCGCTGAGGCGCCAGATCCGGTGGGCGCGCGGATGTTGGATATTGGCTGCGGCTGGGGGCCGCTGGCGCTGACGATGGCCCTCAAGGCGCCCGACGCCGAAGTGATCGCCATCGACGTCAACGAACGGGCCCTGGCGCTCACTGCGGAGAACGCGAAGCTGTTGGGGCTGGGCAAGGTCCTGGTCCAGCGGCCGGAGGAGGTCGACGCCGACGCGACCTTCGACACCATCTGGTCCAATCCGCCGATCCGGGTAGGCAAGGATGAGTTGCACGCACTGCTGCTGAAGTGGCTTCCGCGGCTGTCCCCTGCCGGCTCAGCCTGGCTGGTGGTGCAGAAGAACCTGGGCGCTGACTCGCTGCAGAAGTGGATCGCCGATCAATTGGGCGACGGTTTCGCGGTGTCCAGGACGGCCACTTCGAAGTCGTTCAGGATTATCCGGGTCGAGCGGCCCACAGCCTAGAACCAATGATCCAGGCCCCGGTCCGGGGTGGTACGCGCCTACAGGAGCGTACCGGTGGCCACCAGTACTGCCGGTCCGCTGAGGCTGACGTGTTCACGCCCGTCCGGTCCGGCGTGGAAGCGGACGCCGACGACGCCGCCGGGTACGTCGACTTTCCAGACCAGGGGCGCTTCGGCTCCAGCCCAGAACCGGGTGGCTGCGGCGGCGGCGCAGGCCCCGGTGCCGCAGGACAGGGTCTCCCCCACGCCGCGCTCGTGCACCCTCATCCTGACCTGGCCGACACCGTCCTGCACCAAGGGGTCGCGGGGCACCACGAATTCGACGTTGGTGCCATCGGCGGGGGGTGGCTGGACCACTGGCGCATCAACGAGACGCGTCGCCTCAAGCTCTGCGGGGTCAGCCAGTGCCACCACGGTGTGCGGGTTGCCCATGCTGATGGACAGGGCGGGTCGGGGAACCTCTAGCCCGTCAGCCTCAACCAGGCAGTCAGTGCCGCGCGCGGTGGCGACGTCAGGGAAGATGAACTCCCAGGGCCCCATATCCACCGAATAGCCGTCAGGGGACCGCTCGACCAGCTTGATCCCTCCGCGGGTAGCGATCGACGCTGTGGCACCCTCGGCGAGGCTGAGGAGCCCGGCCGACACCAGGAGGTGAACAAATACCCGGACTCCGTTGCCGCACATCTCCGACAGGGAGCCGTCCGCGTTGCGGTAGTCCATGAACCATTCGGCCGACGGATCGCTTTGCAGCAGTGCCCTGCCCTCGGGCAGGTGATGCGACCGGATGGCACGGATCAGCCCGTCCGCTCCGATCCCGCGATGCCGATCGCAGATGGTCCTGACATGGTCGGGTGCGATCTCCAACTCGCCGTCGGGGTCGGTGACCAGCACAAAGTCGTTGCCGGTACCGTGCCCCTTGGTGAAGGCCACTCCGGTGAGGGGCATCGGGGCGGGGGAAACCAGTGTGTCGGGTGGTGTAGTCACCTGTCTAGGATAGGCCGAAGGTCCGCCGGATGTGGTCTGCGGCCTGGGAGGTGAGGTGCGGATCCTCCCAATCGAGCCAGGTAATCCGCGGGTCGGCGCGGAACCAGGTGAGCTGCCGCCGGGCGAAGCGACGGGTGGCGTCGATGGTGTCGCTGGCCGCCTGGTCCTGGGTCAGCTCGCCGTCGAGCACCCTGAGGAATTGGGCGTAGCCGAGTGCTCTGGACGCGGTGCGGCCGGTGCGAAGCCCGTGGTTATCCAGGGTGGCCACCTCGTTGAGCAGCCCGTCGTCCACCATGGTGTGGACCCGCGCGGCCAGGCGTTCCCTGAGGAGGGCGCGGTCGACCTGCAGACCGAGCTGGAGTGCCGGCTGGTGGTAGTGGCGTTGCGGCATGAAGGAGCTGAAGGGCCGGCCGGTCACCTCGTGGACTTCCAGCGCCCGGATCAGACGCCGGTCGTCGAGGTCCCGACCGGCGGAGACCGGGTCGATTTCTGCCAGCCGCTGGCGGAGGGAGTCGGCACCGTCGCGGTCCAGGTCGGCCTCCAGCCGGACCCTGATGGCGGGGTCGGTGCCGGGGAACTCCAGCACGTCGAGGGCCGCCCGCACGTAGAGGCCAGACCCGCCGACCAGGATCGGCAGCTTGCCCCGGTCCCGGATGGCGGCGATCGTGGCGCGCGCCTGCATCTGGTACGCCGCCACGCTTGCTTCCTCGTTCACGTCGAGGGTGTCCAGCAGGTGATGCGGTATCCCCTGCCGTTCCTGGACGGTGACCTTGGCGGTGCCGATGTCCATGCCGCGATAGAACTGCATCGAGTCGGCGTTGATGATTTCGCCGTCGAACTGGTGTGCCAAGTCAATGCCCAGGGTGGACTTCCCCGATCCCGTGGGCCCGACGACGGCGATCAGGGGTGGATTTGCCGTGTCCGCCGCGGTCATCGTCAGGCGCCGCGGACCGGGAGCGAGGGCATCCCCAGTAACACGGCACCCGGCGTGAGGGCGTCTGGGCCGGTCGCGCCGGGTGCAGGCGCTCCGCAGGAGTCGGCCTGCGACCTGTCCCACGCGTCGCCGGCCCGGGACCGGCGGATGTGGATGTCAGCGCTCGACGTCGGGTCGGCGACCAGGTGGAACGCGGCGGCTTCGGTGACAGTAACGGTGACCAGGTCGCCGGGCCGGGGTGGGTCGACGCCGTCGGGTACCGAGAAGTGGACCAGCCGCTGGTCGCGTGCCCGGCCCGACAAGCGGTGGGTTTCGCTGGCTTTGCGGCCCTGTTGGGCGGTCACCATCAGTTCGACGGTGCGTCCGAGCTGGAGGGAGTTCTCTTCAGCCGCGATCCGATCCTGCAGCGCGGTGAGGCGTTCGAACCGTTCCTGCACCACAGCCTTCGGGATCTGGTTCGGCAGGTCGGCGGCAGGGGTGCCGGGCCGCTTGGAGTACTGGAAAGTGAACGCTGTAGCGAAGCGGGACTTCTCGACAACGTCGAGGGTGGCCTGGAAGTCTTCCTCGGTTTCGCCGGGAAAGCCCACGATGATGTCGGTGGAAATCGAGGCGTGCGGCATCTTGTCCCGCACCCGGTCCAGGATGCCGAGAAACTTCGATGACCGGTAGGAGCGCCGCATGGATTTGAGGATCTGGTCGGACCCCGACTGCAGTGGCATGTGTAGTTGGGGCATCACATTGGGTGTCTCGGCCATCGCATCAATGACGTCGTCGGTGAAGGCCGCGGGATGGGGGCTGGTGAACCTGACACGTTCCAGTCCTTCGATGGCGCCGCAGGCGCGCAGGAGCTTCGCGAAGGCGCCCCGATCACCGAACTCAACGCCGTAGGAGTTGACGTTTTGCCCCAGCAGGGTCACTTCGATAGCGCCGTCGGCGACCAGCGCTTCGATCTCGGCGAGAATTTCCCCGGGACGCCGGTCGCGTTCCTTGCCCCGGAGGGCGGGCACAATACAAAAAGTGCAGGTGTTGTTGCAGCCCACTGAAATGGACACCCAGCCCGAGTAGACGGCGTCGCGCTTGGTGGGCAGGGTGGAGGGGAAGACATCGAGGGACTCGAGGATCTCCAGCTGCGCCTCGTTGTTGTGGCGGGCACGTTCCAACAGGGCCGGAAGCGCCCCGACGTTGTGGGTGCCGAACACCGCGTCAACCCACGGCGCCTTCTTCAGGATGGTGTCGCGGTCCTTCTGGGCGAGGCAACCCCCGACGGCGATCTGCATGCCCGGGTGGGTTTCCTTCACGGAGGCGAGCATGCCGAGATTGCCGTAGAGCTTGTTGTCGGCATTCTCGCGGACAGCACAGGTGTTGAACACGACGACGTCGGCCTGCGCGTCTGTCGCCGCCGCATAGCCGGCGGCCTCCAAAAGACCCGAGATGCGCTCCGAGTCGTGGACGTTCATCTGGCAACCGTAGGTGCGAACCTCGTAGGTGCGCTGCGCTTCCGGCGGGGATGCGCCAGGAACACCGGCCTGTTCTGCGGCGGGACCTGTGGGAAGGGTTGGGGTAATGAGACTCACCCGTTAAGGGTACGTGTGCCGCGCTGACCCCCACAATCGGCGGGACCTCCGGGTCTGCGCCGCACCCGTGAATCAGTCAGTACCAGTTCATCCGCTGGGAATGCTGCCAGGCGGAGCACGGTGATCCATACCGGCCCGAAATGTAGCCCAGCCCCCATTCGATCTGGGTGCGGTAGTTGGTGCGCCAGTCAGCCCCGGCGCTGCCCATCTTGCTGCCGGGCAGCGACTGGGGGATGCCGTAGGCGCCGCTGTAGGGATTGTTCGCGCTGGTCAGCCACCGGGACTCCTTGTTCCATAGATTGACCAGGCACTGGAACTCGCCTTCGTTCCACCCGAACGACGGGAGCCGGGAGGAAGCGTAGGCCTGGGCTCCGGCGGGGTCATCGACGATCGGAGCGGGCGCTGGCGGAGCTGGTGCCGGGGCAGGAGCCGGTGCTGGCGGTTTTGGCGAGGGAGCTGGTGCCGGGGCAGGAGCCGGTGGTTTTGGCGCAGGTCCGGGGTCCGGTTCAGCGTGAGGCGGGGCAGGGGCCGGGCCAGGGATGGGTATGGGTAAAGGCGCTGGAGACTGAGAGGCCGGAGACTGAGGGGCCGGCGGCGCGGGAGCACGCGGTGGCGCCGTAGTTGCCGCAACAGCGGCTTCGGCTGCGGCCCTGGCCACCGCAGCGGCCTCCGCTGCTGCCTGTTGTTCGAGGAAAGCCGCTTCTTCCTGCAGGCCCTGGATACGGTTTGCCTCAAGGGTTGCCGTGGTGTCGTTGAGCTCGGCGAGCTGTTCGAAGAGTTCAGCCGCACGGATTTCCTGTTCCTGGACCGAGGCTCGTGCTGCGGCGTCGTCGTCCTGGGCGACGTCGAGGCGGGAGGCCGCTTCGGCCGTGAGCTCACGGTGTCGGTCGGTGGCGGCGTCGTAGCGGTCCTGCAGGGATTCCACTTCCTGCTCCGCGGCGACGGCGTCGGTATAGGAACCGGCGGCACGGTCGGTCACTGTTTCCAGCACCATCATCCGATCGAGGAGATCCATGGCGCCCTCGGGATCCAGCAACACCAGCATCCCGGTACTGGTGCTTCCCGTCTTGTAGGACAGGGCGGCAGCGGCGCCCGCTGCCTCATGGAGGTCGGCCGACTCGGCTTTCGCGTTGGCCAACTGGACCGCCAGGGTGTCTGAGAGCCGCTCACTGACCTGCAGCTCCTGCGCTGCACGGCTGTGGTCGGCTGCGGATTGCACCGCCGCGTCGCCAAGCTCTGCCGAGGTCGATCGCAGCCCTTCCAATAGAGCTTCAATCTCCAGGACGTGGTCCTGCTTGGCCGTGGCGTTGTCTTTCGCTGCCCGGATTTCGTCCCAGGTCGGAAAATCCTGGGCGACGGCGGGAGCAACGGGAGTGAGGAGCGAGGCGCCGAGCACCAGCACGGCTAACGCTGCACCAGCGCCCATCCGTGCAGCAGTTAATGTCCGCCCCAACCCGATCATGACGCTGCTCAGCCTACAGTTCAGTGTTCGGGGTCCGCCAGACCCTTACCCGTCAATTAAGGGAACGAATAGATAACGGGCTACCGGAGGCTTAACCCATGATGACGGACTGGCCGCGCCCGCTAGGCGCCTCAGAACAGTTGAGCTCAGGTCAGTTGAGCTCAGGTCAGTCGGGATCAGGGCCGTCGCCGGTGCCCTCGTCATCAGCAGCGCTCATGTCGTCGGCTGCCTCATCGAGGATGGATCTCACCACACCGAAGGCCAACGATGGCGCGTATCCCTTGCGCCCGAGCATGCTCACCAGGCGCCGGGTCTCCTTGTCGCGGGCTGCCCGATCCAGTGACACCGTACCGGGCCTGTGCTTTCGGCGGACGAGCTGCTCGGCGGCCTCCCGCTCCTCCTCGTCGCTCACCTGGGCCAGCGCCTCTTCGGCGAGCTCGCCGTGAATGCCCTTCTCGGCCAGCTCCCGTTTCAGAGCGCTGCGGGCGAGCGAACGAGCCGATGCCCGGCTACGCACCCACATCATCGCGAACTCGGCGTCGTCAACGAGCTGGACCTCTTCGAACCGGTCCAGCACTGAAGTTGCCACCTCGTCCGGCACCTCCCGCTCCGCTAGTTTGGAGGCAAGCTGGTGGCGGCTCTTTGGTGCAAGCGTCAATTGGCGCAGCACGATCGACCGGGCTGTGGCGTACGGGTCTGTGTCGGGTTCCGGGCCTTCTCCGCCGGCGCCCGAACGTTGGCGGCGCGGTTTCCGTTCTGTGTTTCCCGCTGTCCCGCCATCCGACGACCACCCGGAGGATCCTCCAACGGATTTCCCGGCGGCACCGGCAGCGGACTGACGCTTGGCGTTCTGCCCGCCCCTAGAGCCACCATTCTGCCCGAACCCCATGACTGCCTAGCGGTTCTCTCCACTAACCGCCTTCAACTTGGGCTCGGCCTTTGCCTTTGGTTCGACCGTTGCGTCCTCGGCCGCCACTCCCACACCCAGCTTCTCGCGGATGCGGCGTTCCAGCTCGTCGGTCAGGTCAGGGTTGTCGAGCAGGAACTTGCGTGCGTTTTCCTTACCCTGTCCCAGCTGGTCTCCGTCATAGGTGAACCAGGCACCGGACTTCTTGACCAGGCCGTTTTCGACGCCGACGTCGATCAACCCGCCCTCGCGTGAAATTCCGTAGCCGTACAGAATGTCGAACTCGGCTTGCTTGAAGGGCGGCGCCATCTTGTTCTTGACCACCTTGGCGCGGGTCCGGTTTCCGACCGGAACCGCACCCTCTTTCAGGGTCTCGATCCGGCGGACGTCGATACGGATGGACGCGTAGAACTTCAGCGCCTTGCCGCCGGTGGTGGTTTCCGGGCTACCGAAGAACACACCAATTTTCTCGCGAAGCTGGTTGATGAAGATCGCTGTGGTCTTGCTCTGGGCAAGGCGGCCGGTAATCTTGCGGAGCGCCTGGCTCATCAGCCGGGCCTGCAGACCCACGTGGCTGTCGCCCATGTCGCCCTCGATCTCGGCGCGCGGCACCAGGGCTGCCACCGAGTCGATGACGATGACGTCGATCGATCCTGAGCCGATCAGCATGTCCATGATCTCCAGCGCCTGCTCGCCGGTATCCGGCTGGGAGACCAGCAGGGCGTCGGTATCGACTCCCAGCCGCTTGGCGTACTCGGGGTCAAGGGCGTGCTCAGCATCGATGAAGGCTGCAATGCCGCCGTTGCGCTGCGCGTTGGCGACAGCGTGCAGCGCCAGGGTGGTTTTACCGGAGGATTCCGGACCGTAGATCTCCACGACCCGGCCCCGGGGAAGCCCGCCTATGCCCAGCGCTGCGTCCAGCGCAATGGAACTGGTGGAAATGGTTTCAATCGGGGCGCGTACCTCATCGCCCAGGCGCATTACCGAGCCCTTGCCATACTGCTTGTCGATCTGCGCGAGTGCTGCTTCGAGTGCTTTCTCGCGGTCTGCTGGTGCGGCCATTCTTCACCTCGGTTTGTTGTGGCCGTGATGGCCGTTTTCGTGTTCAATTCGACCGTAGCCCGGGGCACTGACAAATTGAGAAGCTTCACGGCGTATGTGGATAACCACGACCACCGTCTGTTAGAAATGATAGTCCTACCCGAACAAATATTCGAATAACTCGCGCGGCGTGTCAGGAGCCGTACGGGCGCTATTTGGGCGTGATGTCCCGGCCCAGCCGGCGTTCGGGCGGGACGTCCTGTAACTCGCACACAGCCGCCCAGATATCGCGGGGGCTGATCCCTGCCCCGAGCGCCTCAACCGGCGTGCGGCCGCCGAGATCCGCCAACACAACGGTGCGGGCCAGGGTGCGGGAATACCCACCGCCAAACTCGTCATCCATAAGCCGCCAAAAGGCACTGGTTCGCATGGAGTAATCCTCTCATTTCCCGGGGCTCGTGGAGTCGACTTACTCCCACAACGAAACCCGTTCGCCGACGATTGTGTCGCTCACCATAGAATGAACCACATGACAGCCGAGCATCGTGAAGCCGACCCCACCGTTGACACCGCCATTCAGGCGCTGGAGCAACAACTGAGCATGTTGTGGCGGAGGGCACGATCCAACTCCTACAAGGTGGCCCGGCGTGTCCACCCGGACATGGAACCGGCCGCCTACGGCCTGCTGGTCATCCTGCAGAGGGAGGGTGCCATGAGGTTGACCGATATAGCCGCGAGCATCGGCGTCGGGAAACCTTCCGTCAGCCGCCAGATCGCGATGCTCGAGCAGCTGGGGCTGGTGCAGAAGGAGGCCGACCCGCTCGACGGCCGGGCCCAGTCCATCACCCTGACCCCCGCCGGTTCGCAGCAGTTGGTGACCGCTCAGAACGCCCGCAAGGAAGCATTCCACAATCTGATGGATGACTGGGACGTCAAAGACCTCACCACCCTCGGCCAGCTGATCGCCCAGCTCAATGAGACGTACACCAAAGACAAGTGGTGACCAGCCCATAACAAAACCCGCCGGCATGATCCCGGCGGGTTTTGTTGAAGCGGTTCTTGAGGGCTGCTGCAAACCCGCTATTAGCGGTTCGTCGCCGCCAGCCCGCGGCCGAAATCGGTGGCAAGGTCATCGGGGATGTCGCCAACAAAGGCCCTGGCGAATTCCTGGGGCACGGTGTCGGGTACCGACACGCCCTCAGCCTCGGCGAGACGTTCGCTGACTTCGCGGAGCATGAGGGACAACGGAACGTCCAGTGCGGTGCAGATAGAGGACAAGAGCTCCGAGGATGCTTCCTTCTGGCCGCGCTCCACCTCACTCAGGTAACCCAGGGAGACTCGTGCGCTGTGTGAAACCTCGCGCAGTGTGCGGCCCTGCCGCTGGCGGACGTCCCGCAGGACATCGCCAATCTCATGGCGTAGGACTACCATTTTGCGCTCCTTCGGCTTGCGCTGTGCGTCTTCCGCCAACCCCACATCCCGCCAACGGACTACTCCGTTTATGGATACGGGTTGCTTTACCATCTGAATCGCCATGCTCCCTCGTTGCAATTGAACCGGGGTCTCCTTAGGGAGCTGTACCGGTTTCGTAGTTTCAAGCCTAAGCTGTCAACCTGTTCAATGGCTGACAGTAATAATAACTGTTCGGTCCTAGGATTTGTTCCCTGCGTCCTGCAGGCGTAGCAAAGCACCCAATTGGTCCAGTGCTGCGCGGCAGGCACGCCGCCGCACCTCCTCGCGGTCGCCCTCGAACAGGTACTCACTGACGGTGGTGCCGGCAGCGGACGCCACCGCCACGAAAACCGTCCCCACGGCTTTGCCCCCGTGCGGCTCCGGCCCAGCGGCCCCGGTGGTCGACACGGCAATATCAGCGGTGAACACCCGGCGGGCCCCGTCAGCCATCTGGCGGGCGACGACGGCGTCAACGGCCCCGGTTGCCGCAAGCCCGCTGGCGTCAACACCGAGAACGTCCACCTTGATCCGGTTCTGGTAGGTCACTGCCCCGCCCTGGAAGACAGCTGACGCCCCGGGCACCGAGCCGAGCGCAGCAGCGACCAGCCCAGCGGTCACCGATTCGGCTGTCGCGACGGTCAGGTTTCGGGCGGCGGCAAGGCTCACCACCTCGGCGGCGGGCCCCGGCGCGTCGGAGGATTCAACCATTACGACGTCGAGTCGGGCTGGCCCGGTGCACGGGCATCGCGTCGGAGCCGGACCGCCTGCACAATGTAGTCCAGCCCGGTGATGACCGTGACGGCAACGGCTGCGAGCATCACGGCGATGGCCAGCCAGGAATACCAGTCCCCCACCAGACCGGCAAGGGGCAGCAGGTAAAGGAAGATCGCGAACGTCTGAATGACGGTCTTGAGTTTCCCGCCACGCGAGGCGGGCATCACCCCGTACCGGATGACGGCGAACCGCAGCACGGTGATGCCCAGTTCACGCACCAGGATCACCAGGGTCACCCACCACCAGAGTTCACCCAGCACCGAGAGCAGGATCAGGGCCGAGCCGATCAGCAGCTTGTCGGCGATCGGATCAGCGATTTTCCCGAAGTCGGTAATCAGCCCCCGGCTGCGTGCCAGGTCACCGTCGAGCTTGTCCGTGTAGATCGCGACGGCGAAGACCGCCACGGCCAGCCAGCGGAACAATCCCCCACTGCCGTCGTCGGCCGAGTCGTCGAGGAGCAGGAACCAGATGAAGAACGGGACCAGCAGGATCCTCACCACCGTCAGGACGTTGGCAATGTTCAGCGTAGGGACCTGTTTGGCCGGAGGAGTACTCACGGCTCAAGGCTACCTTCCCGTGAGCGACCAGGCGTCAGTGGAACCGTCATCGTCGTCGTCGGATCCGTCATGATACTGGCCGGCCTGGCGGCGGGCCTCGAGGTCGTCGGCCACCAGGTCGATGGGCGCGGCAGCGCTGGCGGCCGGTTCGTCGGGGACGGAGACCGGGCCGTCGCCGCGCATCGCGCCGAGTACGGCGGCCAGGTCATCAGGCTTGACGAGCACGTCGCGGGCCTTGGATCCCTCCGAAGGGCCCACCACACCACGGGATTCCAGCAGGTCCATGAGCCGGCCTGCCTTGGCGAATCCGACCCGCAGCTTGCGCTGCAGCATGGACGTGGAGCCGAACTGGGTGGTGACCACCAGCTCGGTGGCCTGCAGCAGGACGTCGAGATCGTCGCCGATGTCGTCGTCGATCTGCTTCTTCGGGGCTTCGACCGCCACATCCTCGCGGTAGTTGGCCTTCAGCTGGCCCTTGACATGCTCTACCACTCGGTGGATTTCGGACTCGGTGACCCAGGCACCCTGCACACGCATCGGTTTGGAGGCGCCCATGGGAAGGAAGAGGGCGTCGCCCTGCCCGATCAGCTTCTCCGCGCCCGGCTGGTCCAGGACCACACGGGAGTCGGTGACCGAGGAGGTAGCGAAAGCCATCCGCGACGGCACGTTGGCCTTGATCAGCCCGGTGACGACGTCGACCGAGGGCCGCTGGGTGGCGAGCACCAGGTGGATACCTGCGGCCCGGGCCAGCTGGGTGATGCGCACAATGGAATCCTCGACGTCGCGGGGTGCCACCATCATCAGGTCGGCGAGTTCATCGACGATGACCAGCAGGTACGGGTAGGGGCGGACCACGCGTTTGGAGCCTTCGGGCGGGATGACCTTCCCGTTCCGGACCGCCTTGTTGAAGTCGTCGATGTGCTTGTAGCCGTAGTTGGCGAGGTCGTCGTAGCGGGTGTCCATTTCCCGGACCACCCACTGCAGCGCCTCGGCGGCCTTCTTCGGGCTGGTGATGATGGGCGTGATCAGGTGGGGAACGCCCTCATAGGCGGTGAGCTCCACCCGCTTGGGGTCCACCATGACCATGCGCACCTCATCGGGGGTGGAGCGCATCAGGATCGAGGTGATCATCGAGTTCACGAACGACGACTTGCCGGCACCGGTGGCACCGGCCACCAGCAGGTGGGGCATCTTGGCCAGGTTGGCGACGACGAAGCCGCCCTCAACGTCCTTGCCCACGCCCATCACCATCGGGTGGTCGGTCTTGCGGGCGTTGCCGGAGCGCAGGACGTCGCCCAACGACACGGTTTCGCGGTCGGTGTTGGGGATCTCAATGCCAATGGCCGACTTGCCCGGGATCGGCGACAGGATGCGCACGTCGGAACTCGCCACCGCGTAGGAGATGTTCTTGGACAGGGCGGTCACCCGCTCTACCTTGGTGCCGGGCGCCAGCTCAATTTCGTAGCGTGTAACCGTGGGGCCGCGGGAGAAACCGGTGACCTTCGCGTCGACGTGGAACTGGTCGAGGGTGTGGGTCAGGGCGGCGACCACCGAGTCGTTGGCTTCGGAGCGTTCCTTGGGCGGGGTTCCTGCGGGCAAGTAGTCCGACGGCGGCAGGGTGTAGGTGACGTCCCCAGCCAGCTGCAGCTGTTCGGTCCGCTGCGGCATCGGGGTGGGTGGAACCTGCGGCTGCACCGGGGTCGAGGGAACCCTTGGCGCCGCCGCGGGGAGCACCGCCATGGCTTCGGTGGCCGGTTCGGCGGCACCCTGGCCGTGGGCGGAGTCCTGGAGATCTGCGGGGATGCCGTGATCCTGTTTGATTTTCTCGGTGGCCCGCTCCTGCTGGGTGGGACGGCGGACCCCGGGTGGAACCCGGGGCTCGGCAGGAGCTGCCGCCTGCTGCGCCCGCTGGTCCTGGTCGTCGTGGTCGACGTCGTCATCCACGACTGCCCGCTCAAACGCTTCGTCGCCCACATAGCCATCCAGCTCGGCCTGTTCCCGGTCGGCCGCGCGATCGCGTCCGAAGAGACGCATTTTTCGCTTGGGCTTCTTTACCGGAGCGGAGTGGCGTTCGTCGAGGTAGCTCTGGTCGTGCTTCCTAGTGGCGGCCTCACCGTCATTGACCTGGTTAGTCTGCCGCCGGTCCTCGTCCATGAGGTCCTGCCCCATCAGATGCTCGTACAGGGCCCGGAGCCGCGAGGGGATATGCCGGAAGGGGGTGGCCGTGACAATGAGCACGCTGAGGAAAATCAGGACCGAGAGCAGGATCACCACGGGCCACTCGGTCAGGATCCCGCTGAGAGGGCCGGCGACAAGGAAGCCGACCACTCCCCCGGCCTGCCATAGGCGTTCGAAGCCGTCCACAAGTGCTGGTGCCCCACCGGAGAGGTGGGCGATACCGGATCCCGCGAACAGGGCGATGGTCATGCCAATGCCAACCCGGTTGTTGGCGCGGTGATTTTCGGGATACCTGAAGAGGCGGACCGCGCCGATCAGGAGCATGAACGGCACCAGCAGCGCCATCCAGCCGAACGTTCCCGCGGCCACAGCGTGCACCACGTCGGCGCCGGGGCCGGTCAGCGCCCACCATTCGACTGCTGCGACAGCAACGCTGAGGATCAGCAGGAACAGGCCGGTGCCATCACGGCGCAACTCTTTGTCCGGGCGCACGTCGTGCCCAAACTTGCGGACGCCTGACGCGACCATGTGGGCGCCGCCCATCCACAGTCCCCTCAGGGCGCGCAGGGGCAGGGGAAGGGTGTCACCGGGCAGCACGGTCTGCTGTTTGGTCGGTTGCCGGGTGGTGCCACCGCTTTTGTTTGCGCCGCTACGGCCCGAAGTTGAACGCGCAGCAGCCGAGGTGTTCTTACCGCGCGACTGCTGTGAACCTCTGGGGCCCGGGGAAGTACGAGTCGCCATAGTCCCCACGGTACCGGACAAAGCCCCTGATTCCCCGGACATACGCGGCCGGATCTGCGCCGCGGTAGGTGCCTGGGCTCCGGGCGGCTACGCTTCCAGGACCACCGGGATGATCATGGGCCGACGGCGGTAGCGGCGATTGACCCAGGTTCCGATCACCCGGCGGACCACCTGCTGGAGCTGGTAGACGGTGTGGTCCTTGTTGCTCCTCACGGCTTCCTCCAGGGCGGCATTGAGCTGGGGTTTGATCTCGTCGAACACTGAATCGTCTTCGGCGAAACCGCGGGCGTGGATGTCGGGACCCGAGACGATCTTCCCGGTGCTCCGGTTGACCACGGTGACGATGGAGATGAACCCCTCCTCGCCGAGGATGCGGCGGTCCTTGAGGTCGGCGTCGGTAATTTCCCCGATACTCGACCCGTCAACATAAACGAACCCGCATTCCACTGCACCCACGACCCGGGCCACCCCGTTCACCAAATCGATCACCGAACCGTCGTCGGTGAGCAGCACGTTCTCGGTGGGGATCCCGATCTGCTCGGCCAGCCGGGCGTTGGCGATGAGGTGCCGGGTTTCCCCGTGCACCGGCATGACGTTGCGGGGCTTCAGGATGTTGTAGCAGTAGAGCAGTTCACCAGCAGCCGCGTGGCCTGACACGTGGACCTTCTCGTTGCCCTTGTGGATGACGTCGGCGCCGAGCTTGAGCAGCCCGTTGATCACCCTGAACACTGCGTTCTCGTTGCCGGGGATCAGAGAGGACGCGAGGATCACCGTGTCGCCCTTCCCGACGGTGATGCGGTGGTCGCCGTTGGCCATCCGGGACAGGGCCGCCATCGGCTCACCCTGGGACCCGGTGGACATCAGCACCACCTTGTCGTCGGGCAGACTGTCGACGTTCTTGATGTCCACGAGGATGCCCTCGGGCACCTTGAGGTACCCGAGCTTCGCGGCGATGGTCATGTTCCGCACCATGGACCGTCCGGCGAAGCAGACAAAGCGGCCGTGGGCTTCGGCGGCGTCGAGCACCTGCTGCACCCGGTGGATGTGGGAGGAGAACGAGGCGACGATGATCCTTTTGGTGACCTGCCCGAACAGCCGGTTCAGCACCGGACCGATCTCCCGTTCAGCGGTGGTGAAGCCGGGCACGTCAGCGTTGGTGGAGTCGACCATGAACAGGTCGACGCCCTCCTCACCCAACCGGGCAAACGCGCGGAGGTCGGTGATCCGCCCGTCCAGCGGCAGCTGGTCCATTTTGAAGTCGCCGGTGTGCAGGACGTTTCCAGCAACAGTGCGAATAAAGACGGCCAGCGCGTCGGGGATGGAGTGGTTGACCGCAACGAATTCGCACTCGAACGGCCCGAACTGTTCAATCTGTCCCTCGGTGACGGTGAGGGTGTAGGGGGTGATCCGGTGTTCCTGCAGTTTCGCTTCGATCAGGGCCAGCGTGAGCTGGGAGCCGATCAGCGGGATGTCCTTCTTGTGGCGCAGCAGGTACGGGACTGCGCCGATGTGGTCCTCATGACCGTGCGTCAGGACCAGGCCGACGACGTCGTCGAGCCGGTCCTCGATGTAGGAAAAGTCGGGGAGGATCAGGTCGACGCCGGGCTGGGTTTCCTCAGGGAACAGCACACCACAGTCGACGATGAGCAGCTTGCCGTCGAGCTCGAAGACCGCCATGTTCCGCCCGATCTCCCCCAGACCGCCCAGCGGGACGATGCGGAGCACGCCCGGAGCCAGATCCGGTGGGGTGATGAGCGCTGTGGCGGCCGATACCGTCATGCCCGTGTTCCGTCAGCGGTCCGGGTGGAGCGCGGGCGGTCGAAGTTCATCCCCGCTTCGGCCAGATCGGCGAGGACAGCTTCCATCTCGATGGCCGAGGGTCCCACCAGTGGGAGCCTCACCACCGCGTTGGGGATCAAACCCTGCATCTTGAGGATCTGCTTCGCCGACACGGCGCCCGGGATGTGGGTCATGACCGCGCGGACCACCGGATCGAGCTCGAAGTGGATCCGGCGGGCAGTAACGAGATCCCCCGCGCCGGCGGCGTCGACAAGTGCCCTGAACTGGGCAGTGGCGACGTGGGCGCTGACGCTGACCACGCCAACACCTCCGGCGAGCATCCAGGGCATCGTGAGGCCGTCATCACCGGAGTACACGTCAAGGGTGGTGTTGGCGAGTACCCGGGTGATCTCGGCGAAGTCGGCTTTCGCGTCCTTCAGCGCCACGATCTTCGGGTTGTCAGCCAACCGGATCATGGTTTCGGTGAGGATCGGGATACCGGACCGGCCAGGAATGTCATAGATCATGATCGGGAGGTCGGTGGCAGCGGCAACCGCTTCGAAGTGGGCCAGCACCCCGGCCTGGGTGGGCTTGTTGTAGTAGGGGGTGACCACCAGTTGCCCGTCGACGCCGGCACGCTCGGCGCGCCGTGCCATCTCGATCGAGTGGGAGGTGTGGTTGGTGCCGGTGCCGGCGATCACCTTGGCACGCCCGCCCACCGTTTCGACGACTACCCGGAAGAGGTCTTCCTTCTCCTGGTCCTCCAGCGTTGAGGTCTCCCCGGTGGTACCCGAGATGACCAGCCCGTCGCAGCCGTCGTCGACCAGCTGGCTGGCCAGCTGGGCCGTGGCATCGAAGTCAACGCTGCCGTCAGGGTGGAACGGGGTCACCATCGCGATGGCCAGGGTGCCGAAGGGAAGGGTACGGGTATCGGTGTGAGGCATGGGTAAAACGTTACCCGGTTCGGCGCCGTTTAGCCTCAGCACCGCAGCATCACGGCGGGCATCAAGACGCCTGTGAGACGATCAGGTCATGGCATCTCCCACCGTTTCCCGTCGCGTGAGCGGGGTCGACGCGGCGCGCGGCGTCGCCCTCCTTGGGATGATGAGCACCCACATTTTTCCTCTCTACGTTCCGGGGACCGCTGCCGCCACCTGGGTGGCGCTGGTGTTCTCCGGGCGGGCGTCAGCCCTGTTCGCCGTCGTTGCCGGACTCGGACTGGCCTTGCTGACCGGGGGGAACCGGATCCACAACCGCCCCGCGTTGGCGATGGACCGGCGCGGTATTGCGGCCCGGGCCGCGGTAATCATGCTGATCGGGCTGACGCTCGGCGGGCTGGAGATCAACATCGCGATCATCCTGTTCCACTACGGGGTGCTGTTCCTGCTCGCCCTGCCGTTCGTCTCGATGCCCCTGCGGCGCCTCGCGTGGTGGGCCGTCGGGTGGGTACTGCTCTCCCCCGTCGCCGCCTACCTGCTGCGGCCGTGGATCGCCGACACCGTCACTCCGCCCTCGGTGGGGGGAAACCCCCTGTTTGAGACGCTACTCGAACCGGCCACCCTGCTCGCCGACATCACGGTGACCGGCTATTACCCGGCCCTGCAATGGCTGAGCTACCTCCTGATCGGAATGGCCATCGGCCGGCTGCCGCTGACGGACCTGCGGGTGCAGCTGGGACTGGCGGTTTCCGGTGCCGCGGTGGCCCTCGCAGCGAAGGCGGTCAGCGGCTATCTGCTGGGCCCGGCCGGTGGCCTGGCTGCGCTGCTGCAAACCCCCGACGGCGCCCGGTACCCGCTGGAGGCGATGATGGACGTCAGCCTGACCGGTGTTGACCAGTCGGGGTCGTGGTGGTGGTTGGCGGTCAGCGCTCCCCACTCGGGCTCCCCGCTGGATCTGCTGCACACCAGCGGGACCGCTGCCCTGGTGATTGGGCTGTGCCTGCTTGCGACCCGCAGGTTCGAGTCCGCGCTGCTTCCGCTGTCGGCGGCGGGCGCAATGACCCTAACCCTGTACACCCTGCACATCTGGACCATGAGCATTGTCGACGCACAGAATCCTGCGCCGGAGCCGTCGCTGGTCTACTGGGGCCAGGTAGTGGTGTTCGTTGTCCTGGGGGTGCTCTTGCTGAGAATCAATGCCCGCGGCCCGCTGGAACTGTTGACGTCGGGCGCATCCCGGGCGGCGCGGTCAGGACTGAACAGCTGACACCCCGGCCGGGGGCCGGCGGGAGTGGTTGATGCCGTGGACTGCCAGCAGGAGCCCGGCCAGCAGGCAACCGGCCACAAGAAGCAACGGCCCGGCACCGAGCGGGCTGACGAGCAGGCTCATGAAGGTCTGGTAGGGGCTCGATTCGCCGAGGCCACCCTGGACCGGCATGTAGACCAGGTAGGGATTCATCCCCTGTAGAGAAGACGTCACCGACATCACGCCTACCGCAGTCATCAGAGCGGCAAGCAACCAGGCGGCAACAAAGAACGGGTTGACCACTCGTCGACCCGCGACGGGTCGCGAGGCGGTCCCGTCCCCGGCGCTCTGCTGCCCTGCATGGTTTCCGGTGTCCCTGCCATCATGCGATGCATAGCGATCACCTGGCGCGCCCACTTCTGTGATGATGACCCGGTTCGTGTCGTCTTTTTCAGTCCCCATGGGGCGACTCTACGGACCAACGGCCGGAGTGCCAACCAGAAGCGCCCGGTACGGGGGTCAGCGGCCTTTCCGGTGCAGCTTCGCGGCCGTCCGCATGGAGCGCCGGGCGCGGGTCCTGTCCCCGGCAGCATCGTAGGCGCAGGAGAGCCTGAACCAGCCCCGCCAGTCCTCCGGCGCCGCCTCCACTTCCGCCTGGTATTCGGGGAACCGGGCGTCGGCGGCCGCCCTGACAATCCGTCCAGCGGGGGTCCGGGGCAGGTCATCGATGGGAAGCCCTCCCTCGGCGTCGAGTTCGTTAGCCATTTTCGACGTCTGCATCCCGAACAGGAGCTCGCGGATCATGGCCCAGCCGCCGATCAGCGGCAACAGGAGGTAGGCGAGCCCGAGCGCCTTGGCCACCAGGTCCGGATCGGCCAGCAGGATGATGCTGCGCTGCAGGGCGATGATCAGCCAAAACACCAGCAAGAGGCTCACCAGGGCCACCCCCACCTTGGCGCGGTGGCGCTTTATGGTGCCGAGGAATCCAACAGTTTCAGCCATGCGGGGGTTCACGCTTCCAGATCGAGGTAACCGTCCAGCCCGACCGTCAGGCCGGGATGGGATGCGACGCCGCGGACGCCCAGCAGCACGCCAGGCATGAACGACTCGCGATGATACGAATCATGACGAATAGTGAGCTGCTCCCCCACACCACCGAGGAGCACTTCCTGGTGCGCCACCAGACCGCGCAACCGCACCGAGTGCACCCGGATGCCGTCGACGTCGGCACCGCGGGCACCGTCGCGCCCGCTGGTGGTCGCGTCGGGGCTGGCGGGGAGGCCGGCTTCGCGGCGTGTTTGCGCGATCAGGTTTGCCGTCCGGACGGCCGTACCGGAGGGCGCGTCGACCTTGTCGGGGTGGTGCAGTTCAACAATTTCCACCGACTCGAAGTATCGGGCGGCACGGGCGGCGAAGGCTGTGGCGAGGACCGAGCCGAGTGCGAAGTTGGGGGCAATCAGCACGCCGGTGGCTGGCTGATCGGTCAGGAGGGCGCGGAGCCGGTCGAGGCTGGCATCGTCCCAGCCGGTGGTGCCCACGACGGCGTGGATGCCGCGTTCGACTGCAAATGTCACGTTCGCGAGCGTCGCGTCGGGCACCGACAGGTCAACGATGCACTGCGCGCCGGCGGCGACAAGGGTGTCCAGTGAATCGTGCCGCCCCAGGGCGGCGACGAGGTCAAGGTCCGGCGCGGCGTCGATGGCTTTGACCGCTTCCGACCCCATCCGCCCGGCGGCTCCCAGCACGGCGACGGCAAGTTGTTCAGTCATAACACCCAACCCTACTGATCGGGCCCTCCCCTGCCCATTTGGGTCAGGAGTCAGGCTGGGTGGCTGCGGATTCTGCGGTGCCCCCGACGGAACCTGCGCTGCCGGCCCCGACCCATTCGACGGTGCCGTCGGTGAAGAACTGTTCCTTCCAGATGGGGACCCGCTCCTTGACCGTGTCCACCAGTTCCGAGCAGGCAGCGAAAGCCTCACCGCGGTGCGCGGAGGCGACTGCCGCCACCAGGGCCGGGTCGCCAATCGCCAGCGGGCCGATGCGGTGTGCCACCCAGATCCGGACGCCGTCATACCGGGCAGCGATCTCATCGGCGATCCCGGCGATGATCCGCTCGGCGCTGGGATGCGCTGTGTAGGTCAGCGAGGTGACGTCGCGGCCGCCGTCGTGATTCCTGACCACACCGCCGAACCCGACCACGGCACCACAGTCCGCAGCGTCGACCTGGGTGAGGGCCTCATCAAGGCTGATGCTGTGCTGCGCGAGGGACACATGCACCACACGGCTAGTGTTCATTTTTTCCTTCCAGCTGGGAGCAAATGTGTCCCAGCAGCGGTTTGAGAACGGCCAGGCCGTCCTTGACCCCGCCGGGCGAACCGGGCAGGTTGATGACGAAGGTGGCGCCCGCCGTACCGGCGTGGCCGCGGCTCAGCGCCGCCGTCGGCACCTTCGCGGTACCGACGCGGCGGACGGATTCCATGATGCCCGGCAGATACCGCTGAAGGTACGGTTCAGTTTGTTCGGGGGTGACGTCATCGGGGCTGAGCCCGGTGCCGCCGCTGGTGATGAGCACCGATGGTGACCCGGCGAGGGCTTCACCGATGGACCGGCCCACCTGATCGCCGTCGGGCACCACGCGGGCCTGGTCCACCGCGAACCCGTTCTCCTGCAGCCAGTCGAGGATCAACGGGCCGCACTCGTCCTGGTAGATCCCGGCGGCGGCGCGGGTGGAGGCGATGATCACTGCTGCGGTGCGCTGCCCGGTCATGCCGTCCAGTCCCCGCTTTTGCCGCCGGACTTCGCGAGCACCCGCGTGTCGGTGATGACGGCGCGCTTGTCCACCGCCTTGATCATGTCGTAGAGGGCCAGCGCTGCCAGCGACGCGCCGGTGAGTGCTTCCATTTCGACGCCGGTGACCGCCGTCGTCTTGACCAGGCAGGTGATGGTGACCGTGTCGTGGTCGGCGCTGAAGTCGACGGTGATCTTGCTCAGCGGCAGCGGGTGGCACAGCGGGATCAGCGAAGAGGTCTGCTTGGCGGCCATGATCCCTGCCACCCGGGCGACGGCCAACGCGTCACCCTTGGGGAGCCCGCCGGCGGTGATCAGTCCGACCACCTCGGCGGTGGTGCGAAGGACGGCTTGCGCGGTGGCCTCGCGTGCCGTTTCGGCCTTGGCTGACACGTCAACCATGTGGGCGCTGCCGTCCTCGCGGACATGGCTGAGCGACGCAGCGCTGCTGTTCTCGGTCATGCTGTCCTTACTTTCAGTACTGCTGCTGGATCGGACTACTGCTGGCCGGGATCCCGAACGCGGGGCTGCCCTGCACCCCATCCACCAGCCAGACGGACACCAGGTCCCCTGCTGAACGCTGTCCGGTACCGGCGGGCAGGTGCACCAGCACATTCGATTCCGCCAGGGCGTGAATCAGGTGCGACCCGGGGCCGCCTACCAGCCTAACCGTTCCGACCGGCTCCCCGGCTGCCGCCCGGGGGGTGTACCAGCCACGCCGGACCTGGTGTTTCGCCTCCGGCGAGGTGACGTCGTCTTCCAGGGCGGCCGTGAGCGACACCCGTGGGCGCGGGACGCCTGCGACGGCGGTGAGTGCCGGCCGGAGGAACATTTCGAAGGACACGAGAGCGCTGACCGGGTTGCCGGGGAAACCCAGGAACGGTACCCCGCCAATCGTCCCGAGCGCCTGCGGCCCGCCGGGTTGCATGGCGACCGAGAGGAACTCGACGCTGCTATCGGCCAGCGCCTGTTTCACCACCTCGTAGGCACCCTGGCTGATCCCACCGGTGGTGAGGATCAGATTGATCCCGCTGGTTGCCACAGCGGCGAACGCCTCACGCAGCAGCGTCGGGTTGTCGTCCATCAGCCGGTGCCGGACGACGGCGGCGCCCGCGTCGAGGAGCGCGGTTTCCAGGAGGGTGGTGTTGGCGTCGAAGATCTTTCCGGGCTGCGGCGACGTGCCGGGCTCCTGGACCTCGTCACCGGTGGTCAGCAGCAGGACGGTGAACCGGCGGCGGACCGGGACGGTGGCCACCCCGCAGGCCGCGAGGAGCCCCAGCTGGGCGGGGCCCAGCAGTGTGCCGGCGGCAAGGGCGGTGGTGCCGGCCGCGATGTCGCTGCCGGTCCGGCGGACATAGGCTCCGGGCTGGACCACCCCGGTCAGGTCGATGGTCAGCTCCACCCCCGAGTCGTAATCCTCGAGCGAGTAGAACTGGGCTGGAGTCACCCGTTCGATGGGAACGACGGCGCCCGTGTGCCGCGGGATCATGGCACCGGTCATGATCGGCGCTGCCGTGCCCTGCACCAGTTCCGGCGGTTCGATCCCGGCGGGGATGGGGGCGACGACGCGCAGGGTGCACCCGGCCGGGCCGCCCGTCGAACCGAGATCGGCCTCGTGGACGGCGTAGCCGTCCATCTGGGAGTTGTCGAACGGGGGCAGGCTCACGGGCGCCGACAGGTCCGAGGCCAGGACCCGTCCGCGGGCGTCGGCCAGCGGCACCTTCTCGGGGACCGCGCCGTCGTCGTCGGACCGGTGGCCGCTCGGGTAGCTGCTGCTGTAGCGGAGCAACCCCAGGACGGCCTGTTGATGTTCCTCGACGCTTCTGATCATGGGGTCCCTACCTGCCGTCACGGTTGCCTCTGGTTCTCCACCCTAGTGCCCGGTGGGCGGTCGCGCCGGGATGATCAGGAAACGGTGAATGACACGGTGTGAAGGCCCGTGGCACCGTCGGGTGCCACCGGTGCGGGGCTGTCCACCTGGACTGCCCCGGTGCTGTCGACGGCGCGTACCTGCACCGAGTGGGACCCCGGTTCCAGATCGACGTCGGCGGAGAACTGTCGCCAGGTGTCCCGGGAGATGTCGGTCCCCAACCTGGCGGGCAGCCAGGGCCCGTCGTCCACCCGCACGTCGACCGCCTCGATTCCCCGGTGCTGGGCCCAGGCGTAGCCGGCGATCGTCACGGTTCCCGCCGGGACCGTCGAATTGCCCTGCGGCACGTCAATCCTCGACGACGTCTTCACGGGCCCCCGCTCGGACCACCCGCGGGTGGACCAGTAGGCGACGTCGTCGTCGTAGCGGGTCACTCTCAGTTCAGTCACCCATTTGGTGGCCGACACGAACCCGTACAGGCCGGGCACCACCAGTCGCACCGGGAAGCCGTGCTCGATGGGGAGGGTTTCGTCATTCATCCCGACGGCGATCAGCGCGTCCCGGTCATCGGTCATCGCTGCCAGCGGGGTGCTGGCGGTAAACCCGTCGATGCTGCGGGAGAGCACCATGTCGGCGCCATCCTTGACCCCCGCCCTGGCGAGCAGTTCACGGACCGGCCAGCCGAGCCACTTGGCGTTGCCGATCAGGTCCCCGCCCACCGCGTTCGATACGCAGGCGAGGGTGATGTAGCTTTCCACCAGGGGCATGGCGAGCAGCTCGTCGAAGGTGAGCTCAACCTCCCGTTCCACCATGCCAGTGACCCGCAGCCGCCAGGTGTTCGGGTCGACCACGGGCACCACGAGCGCCGTGTCAATCCGGTAATAGTCGTCGTTAGGGGTGACGAGCGGTGCCATACCGTCGACGCCGAGATCCGCCCCTGCGGGTACCACAACCGCCGCCCTGGTCGGGGTCGCGCTCGCCGTCGGGCGTGGCAGGGCGATCCGCTCCCTGGCGTTGGTCACCCGGGATTGGCTGTTGCGCAGGCCGGCCGCTGCGGCGCCCGACGCCGCGGCAACGACACCGCCCGCCCCCACCCCGACGAGGAACCGGCGGCGCGCCACCGGGGCTGGAACACCGACGTCGGCCGCCCTGCGGGGCTGCCACGCAAGCAGCCGGTCCGTGAGGACGCTGATCAGCATGACGCCAAGCACCAGCGCGACCACCGGGGCTGCGAACGACGCCGTCGAGGCCTGCGGCCGGGCGGCCACCGCGGCGATGCCCGCGAGCCCGAAGGTGAGCACCACTGCGGCACCGACACGGCGCCACCGGTACTCAAGGACCCCGGCGCCGGCTGCGGCAACCGCCATGACAAGAAACATCACGACGAGGAATGCCAGTTTGTCGGCTGTGCCGAACGTCTCAATAGCCCAGTCCTTGACGCCCGGCGGCAGCACATCGATGACCGTGGAGCCGATCGCTGTCACCGGGGACAGGGAGGGGCTCACCACCGCCGCTGTCAGCTCAGCCGCGATCACCGCGATGGAGACCGCGATCAACCCGGACAGCGCAGCCCAGCCATTCGTCCGTGCCATGTCAGCGTTCCTTCCTTGCGTTGCCCGAACTACCGGGGGTGCTTGCGATATCCAGGGTGTGGGTGAGGCTTTCGCCGTCGTCATCATGCTCGGCCAGCGGCAGCACAGCCGTAAAGCAGCAGCCGTCGGGAGTATTCTCGACGGCCAGGCTTCCCCGGTGCGCGTTGATGACTCCGGCGGCCACGCTGAGTCCCACACCGGTTCCCGTGTAACCGCTCTCTTCCAGTCGGGGGCTCTTCTGCCACCCCTCGATGAAGACCCGCTCCAGGTCCTCTGCCGCGATCCCTCCGCACTCGTCAGCCACCTTGAGCACAGCGTTGCCGCCCATCCTGGCGAGGCTGATCTGGACACTGGTCTTTTCGCCGGTGTAAAGGACGGCGTTGAGGATCAGGTTGCGAACCGCCCTGGACATCAGCGGCCCGTCGCCGAGTACTACAGGGTTATCCCCTCCGGCGCCGTCCATGGCAACACCCCTCTGCGCAGCCAAGGGCATCAGGTCCGCGATGGCATCGCTTACCACGTCGTATAAATGGAGCGGCTCGGACGACAGGTGCAGGCTCCCCTCCTGGATTTTCGACAGCTCAAGCAGTCCGTTGATCATCACCGCCATCTGATCCGCCTGGGAGATGATCTGGGCGTGGTAGCTGGAAGCGTCGGTGGCAAGCCCGTCTTCGAGGGCTTCCGCCATGGCCCTCATGCTCGCCAGCGGTGTCCGGAGATCGTGGGAGATCCAGGTGACCATTTCCCGCCGTGAATCCTCGATTGCTGCTTCCCGACGTCGAGATTGTTCCAGCCTGGCGCTGGTCTTTTCCAACTCCTGGGCCAGGGATGCCAACTCCGAGCTCATGGATTCTGAGCTGAACTGGATGGCCTCACCCGCTCCGATGCTGCGCGCCGCTGCCGCCAGTTGCACTGCGTTCCGTGCCACCCGCGTCCCCAGCAGCAGCGAGAGACCTAGGGCAACAAGTGAAGCAATACCGATGATGTACCACATGATCTGCAGGTCCATGGCGGTGATCACCATGGCGTTGACCGCGCTGATCATGCCTGCCACGAGGACCCCGATGGTGGCGAATAACACCAGGCAGAACTGGACCACCAGAGACGACCGACGCACCAGCCGCAGTAGCCCGAACGTCGCTGCCCCGATCACCACCGCCCACAGGAGGGCAAGCGAGACGATTGCTAGAAGCTGTTCAGCGGTCATCTCTGATTCCCCCGGATTCTGCCGGGCCGGGTTGGCTGACTCCCCCGGCCGCGTTGAAGCGGTAACCGACCCCCCAGACGGTTTGAAGCACACGGGGGCGGGTGGGATCTTCCTCGATTTTCTCCCGGACACGCCTGACATGAACGGTGACCGTTGACAGGTCACCGAAGTCCCAACCCCAGACGGATCTGATCAGCTCATCCCGGGTGAACACCTGCTGGGGATGACGCAGGAACCAGGCCAGTAGTTCGTACTCCCGGACGGTCAGGCTTAGCTCAACTCCACGGTGCTCAACCGTCCGGGCCAACGGGTCCAGGCGAAATCCTGCAATGACGACGGTCTCCTCGGCGACCGGGTCAGGGACTATACGGCGAAGGACTGAATGCACCCGCAGCACGAGTTCCCGGGGCGAGAATGGCTTGGTGACATAGTCATCCGCCCCGGCTTCCAGGCCGTGGACGCGGTCGTCCTCGGTTCCGAGAGCGGTAAGCATGATGATCGGAAGGGCACGTCCCGACGGGTAGGCCGGAGCGGAACGAATCTGCCGGCAGACCTCCATCCCATCCAGGCCGGGCAGCATCCGGTCAAGGATCATGAGGTCCGGCCTGCTGGTCTGGGCGAGCTGCAATGCCGTGACCCCATCAGTAGCAGTGTCCACAGCAAAACCCTCGTTGAGTAAATAATCGCGGACCACCCGGCGGAGTACTGGTTCGTCTTCAACCAGCAGGATCCGTCGTTGCCCGGGCAGAACGCCGCCAGGATTGGCTCTTCGCGGCAACTTAGAGTGGGTGGACACCATCCCATCCTAGATTTCGTGGGCTGAATTGCCCTCCCGTTTACCGGCCAACCCTCGATTTGTCCGCGTTCTGTAAGGAATGGACCATTCAGCAGACTCTCCTGTTCATGCTGAAATAGTGACAACCACCGAAAGGGCGTAATCTCGAAGCATGGGAATTGAACTGGGAATGCCGCATCTCGGGGTCCAGCGTCCCACCGATGCCGGTCCGGGGCTCATGGACAGCTTTGGCCGGAAGGCCACTGACATGCGCCTGTCGTTGACCGACAAATGCAATCTGCGCTGTACCTACTGCATGCCTGCCGAAGGATTGGACTGGTTACAGAAATCGGCCGTGCTGTCCCGCGAGGAAATTGTCCGGCTGGTGCGGATCGGCGTTGATACCCTCGGCGTGCGTGAATTGCGCCTGACGGGTGGTGAACCTCTGGTCCGCGCCGACCTGCTGCAAATCATCGGGGATATCCGCGCCAACCACGCCGACCTGCCTATCTCCATGACGACCAATGGTCTGGGCCTGGACAAGAAGGCTCAGGCGCTCAAGGATGCTGGTCTGAGCCGAATCAACGTGTCAATGGACTCACTGCACCCCGACACGTTCGCCCAGCTGACCCGCCGCCCGTTCCTCGACCGGGTCCTGCGCGGCATCGAGGCTGCGGCGGAGGTGGGGCTGGGCCTGGTCAAGATCAACGCCGTCCTGATGCGTGGCATCAACGACCAGGAGGCACCCGACCTCCTCGAGTGGGCAGTGTCCAAGGGCTTTGAACTGCGCTTCATCGAACAGATGCCCCTGGACGCCGACCATGGGTGGACCCGCGACGGAATGATCACCGCCCTGGAGATGCGCACCCTCCTGGAGCGCCAGTTCGTGTTGACGCCAGATCCGCGGAACCGCGACGGCGCCCCCGCCGAACGCTGGGAGGTGCGGCGGATCGCTGCCCCCGACATCGTCGTCGGGACCGTCGGCATCATCGCTTCGGTGACCGAGCCGTTCTGCGCCGACTGCCGGCGGACCCGGGTCACCGCCGAGGGCAAGATCATGAGCTGCCTGTTTTCCCGTGAAGAGACAGATCTGCGGGACCTGCTGCGTTCGGACGCCGACGACGACGCCATCGCCGCCCGCTGGCAGGACGCCATGTGGGCCAAGCCCAAGGCGCACGGAATGGGCCATGTGGGTCTCGGGTCGGCCGACTTTGTGCAGCCGGACCGCAGCATGAGCGCGATTGGCGGCTAGATGCTGGTTCGGTATTTCGGCGCCGCGCAAGCTGCAGCCGGTGTGGCGGAAGAGCGCCTCGACCTCGGCTCGGCGTCGCTCGACGCGGTGCTGGAGCACGTCTCGGCCCGTTACCCGCTACCGGTGCGGGTCGGCGGGCCGGCGATGCCCGAGGTCATCGCCCGGAGCAGTTTCCTCCTCAACGAGGTGGCTGCGCGTGACCGCAGTCGCGTGCTCGGCGCCGACGACGTCCTGGACATCCTGCCGCCCTTCGCGGGCGGCTAGTTTCACGCGCGCCCCTCACCTCCCGGTCACAGGCTAGACGCGTTCCAACAGCATTGCCGTCCCTTGGCCAACGCCGACGCACATGGTCGCCAGCCCCCGGTCCGCCCGCTCACGCTCCATCCGCCCCAGAAGAGTAATAACGATCCGGGCGCCCGAGGAACCCAGCGCATGCCCAAGGGCGATGGCGCCGCCGTCGCTGTTGACCATCTCCGGGTCGAGACCAAGCCTGCGGATGCAGGCCAGCGACTGGGTTGCGAACGCCTCGTTGAGCTCCACTGCACCGACGTCGCTGATTCCCCAGCCGGCGCGGGCTAGAACCTTCTCCGTCGCGGGAACTGGACCGATGCCCATGATTTCCGGCTGCACCCCTGCTGATGCTCCGTCCACCACACGTGCCCGGGGAACCAGACCGAACCGCTTCACCGCTCTTTCACTGGCAACGACGACGGCTGACGCGCCGTCGTTGAGTGAACTCGAATTTCCTGCCGTGACTATCCCGCCCGGCCTCACGACCGAACGAAGTGAGGCCAAACTTTCCAGCGACGTACCCGGCCGGGGACCCTCGTCCTGATCTACGACGCCGGACTTCGTTTCGACGGGCAGGATCTCCTGGGTGAACCGCCCCGCAGCCATGGCCGCCAGCGCATTCCGATGGGACGTCATCGCGAACGCGTCAGCATCTTCCCGGGTAATGCCATCCATCGACGCCACTTCTTCAGCGGTTTCCGGCATCGACAGCTTTTGCCGGTCAGTGAAGCGTGGGTTGGTGAACCTCCAGCCGAGGGAGGTATCAGCAATCTCGCCGGGCCGGGCGAAGGCCTTCCCCGGTTTTTCCATTACCCAGGGCGCGCGGGTCATGGACTCCACCCCACCTGCAATGACAACATCAGCGGCACCCGACTTGATCATCTGCGAGGCGATCAGAATGGCGCTCAGCCCTGACGCGCACAGCCGGTTGACGGTCATGCCTGGAACAGTGTCCGGCAGCCCGGCCAGCAACGTTGCCATCCGTGCCACGTTCCGGTTGTCTTCCCCGGACTGGTTGACGCAGCCCAGAATCACCTCATCGACGGCCTCCGGGTCCACGCCCACACGTTGGATCGACTCCCGGACCACCAGAGCCGCGAGGTCATCCGGTCGCATTGATGACAGGGCGCCACCATAACGGCCGACAGGAGTTCTCACTCCTCCGACAAGAAAAGCTTCATTCATTGACTATCCCTTGATCGAGGTGATGGCGAAACGCGGGGTCAAGCGAACCGCGGGGTCAAGCGAACCGCGGGGTCAAGCGAACGCGGAGATGCCGGTGATGTCGCGCCCGATCAGCAGCGACTGGATGGAGTCGGTTCCCTCATAGGTGTGCACCACCTCCATGTCTGTCATGTGGCGGGCTACATGGTTCTCCAGCAGCAACCCATTCCCACCCAGAATGTCGCGGGCCTGCAGGCAGATCCAGCGAGCCTTCTGTGCGGTATGCATCTTCGCGAGGGAGGCCATGGGGCTGGTCATTTTTCCCTGATCGGCGAGGGTGGCAAGACGGAAACAGATCAGCTGCATCGCTGTCAGTTCGGAGAGCATGTTGGCCAGCTTGTTCTGCACTAGCTGGAAGCCAGCGATTGGCCTGCCGAACTGCACCCGCTGCGTGGCATAGGAAACTGCTGCTTCGTAGGCAGCGATGCCGTGGCCCACCGATTCCCATGATGCTCCGCTGCGGGTCGCCGTCAGCACCCGGGTCACGTCCCTGAAAGAGTGTGCCTCGGCGAGCTTGTTCTCAGCCGGAATACGGACGTTGTCGATCATCACATCGGGCTGCCAGATGGCCCGCTTACCGATTTTCCCGGTGATGAGTTCAGTGGTGTACCCCTCGGGGTAGGTCCCGTCGTCATTCTTCTCCAGAATGAAGCCCTTGACCTTGTTGTCAGCTTCGTCGCGCGCCCAGATGATGACGACGTCGGCAATGTTGGCGTTCCCGATCCACCGTTTGCGGCCGTTCAGGATGTAGTGCCCGCCTTCCCGACGTGCCGTGGTTTCCAGCGCCACCGAGTCGGATCCATGGTCCGGCTCAGTCAGGCCGAACGCACCGATCTTGTCCAGCGTTGCCATGCCAGGCAACCACCGCTGCTTCTGTTCCTCGTTGCCGAGCATGTTGATGGTGCCCATGGACAGCCCGGACTGCACTCCGATGAACGTATTGAGGCTACCGTCCCCGCGCGACATCTCGAGGGAGACCATTCCCGCTGCCAGCCTGCTCAGCCCCGGGCAGCCGTAACCCTCGATGGTGGATCCGATGATGCCCAGCTGGGCGATTCCGGGGACCAGTTCGAAAGGGAATTGCGCGGCCTCCCAGTAGTCGTTGATCACCGGCAGGACCGACGTATCGACGAAAGCGCGGACCTTCTTCCGGGTCAGAACCTCCTCTTCGGAAAGGAGCTCATCGAGAAGGTAATAGTCGATATTTACGGGGTCAGTGTTCTGGGCAGGAGTGCTCACGGAGGTCCTCAGCTGTCGTCGTCGGGTCTATCAAGGGGTTAGCGGGCTGCAGCAAGCTGTTGTGCAAGCCAGCCGCGCACCAGTTCCGAGCTGGAGCCCAGCATCGGCGGCGCAAGATCGTAGGTGGCAGGCGTCCGGGAGAAGCTCACCGGGTGTCGAACCGTAGGAATCTGGCGTTCGCTCCTGCCTGGCAACACCACCGGGTCAAGGCCCAACCGGTCGGCAAGGTCCACCCCGCCCTTCACATCCTGGATGGGCGCACACGGTAGGCCTGCACCGGAGAGAATCGGGAACCATTCCTTGGCCGATCGCGCCGCCAGTTGAGCTTCGAGGAGGTTGCGCAGTTCCGACCGGTGCGCGTTGCGTTGCTCGGCGGAGGAGAATCGATGGTCCCGCGCCAGGTGGGGTACGTCAAGCGCCGCACAGAGCCGCGCGAACTGACCGTTGTTGGCTGCAGCGATGACCAGCCGGCCGTCACCGGTCAGCATGGGTTCGTAGGGGTAGAGGCTGGGGTGTTCATTGCCCATCCGGGTGGGAATGACACCGCCAGTGACATATGCGGCAGACTGGTTGACCATCCCCGAAAGGGCCGAAGAGAGAAGGTTCAGCTCTACGTGCTGCCCCTCCCCGGTGGTGGTGCGGTGATGGAGCGCGCCGAGAATTCCAGTACTGGCATGCAACCCGGTGATGACGTCGAACATTGCGAGCCCGGCGCGGTAGGGCTCAGTCTCCTGCCCGCCGGTGAGGCTCATCATCCCGGAGGCTGCCTGAACCAGGAGGTCGTAGCCGGGTAGCGCAGCGCCGGCCCCGGTTCCGAAGCCCGTAATCGAGGCATAAATGACCGTCGGATTGAGATCGGCAATTGCTGCGTAGTCAAGACCGTAGCGCTCCAGGCCCTGGGGCTTGAAGTTCTCAACGACTATGTCGGCGCGCGCTGCCAGTTGCTGAGCGAGGGCAAGGTCGGAGGAATCGTTGAAGTCCAGGGTGATCGAGTGCTTGTTCCGGTTGACGGAGAGGAAGAAAGTGCTCTCCTCGTCGCGCACTGGAGGCTTCCAGGTCCGGGCGTCGTCTCCCTCCGGGGACTCGACCTTGATCACTGTGGCACCCATATCAGCGAGCAGCATGGTGCAGTACGGCCCTGCCAGCACCCTGCTGAAATCCGCAACGACTACCCCGCTGAGCGGACCACTCCCGGTGCGTCCAAAGATTTCGTTCAGCGTGTCCGCCGCAGATTCCGCCATAGTTGTTCCTCCATCACATGTGTCGTGTATCACCACCCTCCCAGAGGCCTAAGCCCGCGTCCAATACAAATTGTGTCGGCGATTTTTACGCTTTCAGGAATAATCACTGATCATTCCTCTTTAGCCTTCACCTCAGTCTCCCCACAATTCATATCCTTCCTAGCTCCAATCATTGACTCTTAGGTGGCAAAGCGGCAATAATTCGGTGCTATGGAAATCCAGCAAATCCGAGCCTTCCTCGCCGTCGCCAAGGAGCTGCACTTCGGCCGTGCCGCCGAGCGTCTGCACATCGCCCAGCCACCGCTCAGCCGCACCATCAAAAATCTTGAGCGCGAACTGGGTGCAACCCTTTTTGAGCGCAGTACCCGAAGCGTGAAACTCACCACTGCGGGCCAGGCGCTACTGGTGCCGGCAGAGGACATCATGTCAGCCTGTCGCAGGGCCCGATCAGCAGTGACGTCGGCGGGCAAGGGTGAGACCGGGAGGGTCCGCGTAGCCTTCGCTGGCGTGTCCTCGCACGTCATGGTCGGCAAACTGGCCAAGCTGGTCCGGCAGACCCACCCCGGAATCGATATTGAGCTGTACAGCTCCTATTACGCCGTACCGGCCTTAAACGAGGTCATTGCGGGCACCATGGATATCGGCCTGGGCCGGTGGAACTTCCTACCCTCTGGCATCGACTCGCGGACCGTAGCCCGGGAGACCCTGGTAATTGCGCTGCCGTCGAACCACCGGCTGGCGCGCCGGGCATCGGTCCGGATGGCAGATCTTGTCACCGAGGATTTCGTTGCCTTGCCGCCGGACCCGGGGGCAGTCCTCAGGGAACACCTCGATCGACTTTCCCACCGTGCTGGCTTTGTGCCCTCGATAGTGCAGGCTGCGCCTGATACGTCAACCCTGCTCTCCTTGGTAGCCGCAGACATTGGCTGCGCTCTGACCGTGTCCTCTGTTCCCGATAACGTGTCCTACCCCGGGGTGGTGTTTGTCCACCTTGAGGATCCGGCCGATCCCATCCTGCTGCGCCTGATCTGGCGTAGTGATGACAGCAGCCCGGCGCTGCGCGAGGTGCTTCGCCTGTCTGAGGCCCCGATGCCCTCGCCGGAGCCGTCACCGGCCTGAGCGGACCGCATCCCGCCCAGGCCGCAACCCGGCTGTCACTCTGAGAGCGAGTGCAACCGGCCTTCTGCTGCGGAGGGTTCTGACGTCGTCGCCGTTCGCCCGTTCCTGCGGAGTGCGAGGAAGGTCAGCAGAAGGACCATCCCCAACAGGGCCCCGCCCAGGGCCGCGGCTGCTACTCCCGGCATCATCAGGCTGACACCGGCGACAGCGGAGACGATGCGCAGCAGCATCGGCAACCTCCGACCCATGCCCAGGAGCCACCCTTCGAAGGCACAGGCCAGCGCGTAGACACCGATCAAGCTGAGACTGAACGCCATCACAATCTCCGGCAACGGGGCCTGGGCGACCAGCGCCGGATTGAGCGCAAACCCGAACGGCACAATGTACTTCACCGCCCCCAGCTTCATTGCCGAGACGCTGGTTCTCATCGGGTTGGACCCGGCGATCCCGGCGGCTGCAAAGGACGCGAGCGCCACCGGCGGCGTGATGTAGGAGACTGCGGCCCAGTAGATCACGAACAGGTGGGCGGCGATCGGATCAATACCGAGTTCGACGACGGCGGGGACCATGACAATTGCGAGGAAGACGTATGCGGCGGAAACCGTCATACCCATTCCAAGGATGAAGCAGGTCACAGCGCCGGCAATGAGCATCAGCACCACGTTGTCCCCAACCAGGACCAGCAGCTCCCTGGCCAGTGAGAGAGTCACCCCGGACATGTTGAGCCCACCCACAATGAGGCCCACCCCCGCGATGATGCCCAGGATTTCACTGATTGTCTTTCCGCAGTCAAAGACCATGTCCACCAGCCGTCGTGGGGTGAGCCTTCCATCACGCTTGGCCATCCCGTAGATCACCAGTGCGCCTGCAACCCAGAATGGCGCCTGCGTCTCGGAGGTGACGACCAGCAGCCCGGTCAGCAGAACAAGGGACGCGAGGTAGGGCCAGCCGGCGGCTAAGACCGGACCAAACCTGGGCAACTCCGACTTCGGCTGCCCCACCAGGCCCTTCCTTGACGAATAGGCGTCAATTTGAAGGTAGATGCCGACGTAGTAGAGGATCGCGGGGATTGTCGCAGCGATCAGTATTTCCTTGTACGGGACACCGACAAAAGAGATCATCAGGAAGGCGGCCGTACCCATCACCGGTGGGGTAATCGACCCGCCAGAGGAGGCCGTGGCCTCCACCGCCCCGGCGTACCTTGGCGTAAACCCGGACCTGATCATGGCCGGGATGGTCATGGGCCCGGTGGTCAGCACATTCGAGACCGCACTTCCGCTCATCATGCCCATGGAGGCGCTGCTGGCCACCGAAACCTTGGCGGCGCCGCCGCGCGCACCACCAAACAGAGATTGGGCCAAGTTGTGGAAGAACGTCGATCCGCCGGTGTGCCGAAGGATCACTCCGAAGAGGAGAAAACCGATGAGAATGCTCGCCGCGGTCTGTAGCGGTAAGCCCATGATGCCCTCGACGCCCACCGCATGGATCTGAGCCGTGGTCCGGAAGTCATGGGAGATGCCCTGCAGAAAACCGAAGGGCATCCGGGAAGAGAACATCGGGTAGACCGAGAACAGGAATGCGATCACCGCAACCGCTGACCCGGCTGTGCGCCGAAGTGCCTCGATCGCCAGCCCCCAGAGCACCACGCTGAAGACGGCTGCCAGCGGTGGCGCAGCATAGTCCCAGCCCAGGTTCAGAATGGTCTCCGCATTCGCGCCGAAATAGACAGTGACCACCAGTGTCGCGGCGAACAGAACGACGTCGTACCAGGCCAGCGCGGCGGGCTTTGGCCTAGGGCCAACCTCATCACCATCGGCTGGCAACGTCACGGATTTTGACGCCGGAAAGATGATAAAAGCGATCGCCAGGAAGCAGGTCAACATGTAGTAGAGGTAGGCGTGCGTAAGCAGTGTGACACCGAAGAGACCCCAAAAGAACACCTGGTTCATGGAGAGCAGGACGCCCAGAATGGTGAAAGTCACCACTACGGTCCGCCATGCACCATTAAGCCGTGGTGGCGCTATGGCCACAGGCCCGGCCGGCTGTGCAGTTTCAGTCTTCAAGGTTGTCTTCCCTCCATGCGGTCCACTCCTGGGCCAGATTGTCCTTATCGGCCGGTCCGATAAACGCATCCCAACCTGCCTTCAACGCAGCTTGCCGTTCAACAAGATCGTTATTTCGCTGTTCGGCCTCGTCGGTCCATATGCCCTGCTCCTCGAGATACCTCACGGTTCCGGGATGGAAAGGGACCACCAGCGGTTCGGTCAGCACCTTATCGAGGGCGAACTCCCCTGCGGATGGTGTGGTGTTTTCGTAGCGGGCAAAGTTTTCATCCATGGCTTTCACCAGGTCATAAACCTGCTGCTCGTCGGTGTCCGCATAAGTGGACAGCGGCACTGTGTAGGCGAAGTTCCGGGCAGACTCCCCTTCTTCCATCCCGGGGGCTCCGGAGAACTCGCCGATAGTCACCATCGGCGCGAGCTCATTGACAGCCGCCATCTTTTCGGGGGAATCGTCGTCCATGCTCATCCAGTCGACGTCGACGGTGCTGGCGAGCTCTTCCAGATTGGAGCCATAGGCGCTACTAAACAAGACATCCAGCCTGCCGGTCTCCAACGCTTCGGTCTGGTCGCTGTAGCTTACGTCGACCGGCTCCACATCATCCCAGGTCAGACCGCCGTAGGCGAGGTAGGCCTCCAGCTTGATGTTGATCGAGGTATTGGCGGTGACGCGGGGGAACTTTTTACCTTTGAGATCTTCGAAGCTTTCTATGCCCGCGTCGGTGCGCGCCATCAGCCCATAGTTTCCCATGGGCGCCCAGACCACGCGGAGATCCTGGGGGCCCCAATTCTCGCTGGCGAAGTCCTGGATCCCCTCGAATCCGAAGTAGTACTCGTCGCCCATCCGGCTGAACTGGGCACTGCCGGCTTTCAGCGGAGCCACCCGCCCAATCGACGTGTCGGAGGTGAGGATACGGACCTGGGTGCCCTGTACCCGGGTCAGGCTGTCGGACACCGCCGCAAGGTCATTGTAGGTTCCGGTTCCCACGCCGTAGGTGGTCATCACCAGCTGGGAGTTCGGGTCAGCACGTCTGTCGAGTGAACTGCTGGTGACGATGCCGGCAACGAGTACTCCGGCCAGCACGGTACAGGTCAAGATTTTCTTCATTGAAAGCCCCTATGAGATCCGGCTGCCGGCGTGATGCCGTTAGTGCAATGGATCAGTTGCCTGAAAATGTTATCCACGTCACTCTCCCAGAAAGGCGACCTATACATCCAATACCTAATTCGTAGGGGATTCATACCCGGAGTGAACTGTAGACCGGAGAGTGCGCCCGCCCCATTGGAGCCCTTCCGGGTATCAATGAGACCCGTGTTTGGTATTGGATTAGCTGTAATACTCCTGAGAGAGTGAGGGGAGTCACTACTCTTCGAAGGAGACCACCATGACGGCAGCACTCACCGCTTCCCCAGTTGTACCGGCAGTCCCGGATGTCACGGACACCTCCGATATTCTGCAGCTCGACGGATTGCTCAGTAGCCGTGAGCTGGCCGTCCAGGCGACGGTCCGGGCGTTTGTCGACACCAGGATCAAGCCAAACATCGCCCAATGGTACGAGGGCGCCTTCTTCCCCACTGAAATCATGCACGAGCTGGGTGACCTGGGCGTGTTGGGCATGCATCTCCACGGATACGGCTGCCCCGGGCGCACTGCCGTCGAGTACGGCGTGGCCGCCATGGAACTGGAAGCCGGTGATTCCGGCATCCGGACCCTCGTCAGTGTGCAGGGTTCATTGGCCATGAGCGCCATCCACAAGTGGGGTTCCGAGGAGCAAAAGAATCACTGGCTGCCATCCATGGCCACCGGCCGCACCATCGGTTGCTTCGGGCTCACGGAGCCGACTGCCGGTAGCGACCCGTCCGCCATGAAAACGTTTGCCCGCAAGGACGGTGCGTCCTGGATTCTCAGTGGGGAGAAGCGTTGGATCGGACTGGCGTCCATTGCCCAGGTGGCTGTGATCTGGGCAATGACCGACGACGGCGCCCGAGGGTTCCTGGTGCCCACCGACTCCCCCGGCTTCGTGGCAACACCCATCACCTCAAAGCTCTCCATGCGTGCCTCAATTCAATGCGACATTGTGATGACGGATATCCGGTTACCTGACACCGCACTGCTACCCGGGGCAACAGGGCTGCGCGGCCCGTTCTCCTGCCTGAACGAGGCGAGGTACGGGATCATCTGGGGTGCCATGGGTGCGGCTCGTGACAGCTACCAGGCTGCACTGGACTACTCGCAGGAACGTCTGCAGTTCGACAAGCCACTTGCCTCCTATCAACTCACCCAGGAGAAGCTGGTCAACATGCTGCTGGAAATCCAGAAAGGCATCCTGCTCGCTATTCACATCGGTCGGTTGAAGGACGCGGGCACCCTGCGACCTGAACAGATTTCAGTGGGCAAGCTGAACAACGTGCGGGAGGCCATCGCCATCGCACGCGAAGCGAGGACCGTTCTGGGCGGCAACGGCGTCACACTCGACTATTCGCCGTTGCGCCATGCCAACAATCTTGAAAGTGTGCGCACCTATGAGGGTACTGATGAAGTGCACACGCTGATCCTGGGTAGCCACATCACCGGCATTCCGGCCTTCAGGTAGGGGCCAGCTCATGGAATTCAGTCTGATCCGCACCGAGTCCAGCAACGGACTGGGCGTCATCACCATCGACCGCCCCGAGAGCCGCAACGCCCTCAACCGGGTTGTCCTGGACGAGATCACCGTCGCTCTCGACCTCTTCCTGACAGATGAAGCTGTAGGTGCGGTGGTCTTTACCGGTGCCGGCGACAAGGCCTTCATCGCCGGCGCAGACATCAACCAGCTCGTGAACTACACCTTGGTCGATGGCCTATCAGCCAGGATGCAACGTCTCTACGACATCATCGAGGACTATGAGCTCCCGACCATCGCCGCCATCAACGGGTATGCACTGGGTGGGGGCCTTGAACTTGCCATGGCGTGCGACATCCGCGTCGCGGCCGAGGGCAGCCGGTTTGCCCTGCCAGAGACCAATCTTGGCATCATTCCCGGCGCAGGCGGCACCCAGCGGTTGTCGCGGCTCGTGGGCAAGGGCCGCGCCGTCGAACTCATCCTGACCGGACGGCTGATCGAGGCGCCCGAGGCTCTGAACGTGGGCCTGGTGTCCACTGTCGTGCCACTGCCGGAGCTGATGGATACCGTGAGAAAGACTGCCGATGTCATCCTGGCCAAAGGCCCGTTGGCAGTCCGCCTGGCCAAAATGGTGGTGAGGCACGGCTTTGAAACCGACCAGAAGACTGGACTCCTCCTGGAGCGGCTTGCGCAGTCGCTCCTCTACACCAGTCAGGATAAGGCCGAAGGCACGGCCGCCTTCCTTGAAAAGCGTCCAGCCAGATACGTCGGAAAGTAGCAATGGAAACTACACCTGATCTTGAGAAAATACACCGCATCCTCGTGGTGGGCGCGGGCGCCATGGGCTCCCAGATCGGATTGGTCGGTGCGCTGGCCGAGTATCAGATCACCGTCCAGGACATCTCAGAGGGCATGCTGGTTTCGGCCAGGGAAGACCTCTCCCGGCGACTGGACCGCAACGTCGCCAAAGGCCGCCTCGACCGCGGCGAAGCGGACGCCGTGCTGGACCGGATGAGCTTCACTACCAGCCTCAGGGATGCCGCCTCCACCGCCGACTTCGTCATCGAAGCTGCGGTGGAGAGACTTGACATCAAGCGGGAGATCTTCCGGGAGCTGGATCGGTACGCGCCTGCCCATGCAGTGCTGGCTACCAATTCCTCCACGCTGGGCTCATCGAGAGTGGCGGACGCCACCGGGCGCCCGGACAGGGTCTGTAATATGCACTTCTTCAACCCGGCGCTGGTGATGAAATGCGTTGAGGTGGTGCGCCACGAGAGCACCTCCCAACAGACTGTGGACACCACGATGGCCCTCGCCAGGCGGATGGGAAAGGCGCCAATCCTGATCAACCGCGAAATCCCCGGGTTTGTGGCGAACCGCCTGCTGGGCGCGGTGCGGACCGAGGCACTTAGACTCTACGACGGCGGCATCGCCAGCTTCGAGGACATTGATACTGCGGCCAAGACTGCGCTGGGCCACCCCATGGGCCCCTTCGAGTTGATGGACCTGGTGGGCCTCGATGTTGCCTACCTGATCAGGCAGGCGCACTATCAGGAGACAGGCGATCCCGACGACCTGCCGCATCCGGCCCTCACCGAGCTCTACGAGGCCGGGCACTACGGGCGGAAGACTGGGAAGGGCTGGTACGAGTACCCGAAGGGTAGCTAAAGGCCCGCCGCCTGTACACTTCACGGGGCGATATCAGGGGATGAGCTGCGCGGCCCCGAATGAAACTCCGAACTGGACGCACCATAGATCTATTGAACGGTAAGCGGACAGGTCAACGTCGTCCGGGATGGTGTACACCTGATTACCTTGGTTTCCCTTGATCAGGCCGAGGTCGTAGAAGGCGGCGGTGCCCGCCGTATACCACCCATCCGTTCCCTCGACCACATCCGCGGCGCTCAACCAGACATGCACGTCGGGTCCGTTGGAGGTATCCAGGTTCTCCAACGTCAGCACCCGTGTCCCGTCGGCTTGTTCGATGATCCTCACCGTTCCGGTTGTCGCGTGTTCGTGGCTGATCAAGGAACCAGCGGCGAGTTGCACCGCTGCCGGCGTCTCCTGGTCGGCCGCGGGAGTGCTGGGCGGACCCGTTTCGGCAGCGGATGGGGTTTCGGCAGCTGATGGAGTTTCGGCAGCTGATGAAGTTTCGGCAGCAGATGGAGTTTCGGCAGCAGATGGGGACGCTGCAGATGGGGACGCTGCAACGACGGGGAGTTGTTCATCCACTCTGACGTCGACGAACAGCAGCCAGGGCTTGAAGAGAATCAGGCCAGCGATCAGTACGACAAGGGCTGCAGCTCCTGCAACGGTGATCCATATTCGTCTGCGTCGAGTCGTTTTCATGCCGGAAATCTAACACTCCCAGAAGCGGCTCGGTCCACTGGATGAACCGCTGTAAGGGAAGCGTAATGGTTGGAGCAGTTCACGCAACCTGCTAGATCTCCGGCCGAAAGGTGCCTTCAGTCCCTGCTAGTGGCCGAAGTCCGCCGGCGTGTCGAACGGTCCGACGACGGTGATGGTGCGCGGCGCAGCAGCCAGCTCGGCAGCCAGTTCCCGCACCTGCTCTTCGGTGACCGCGTTCACCCGGGCCAGCACCTCATCGAGGCCCAGGAACTCCCCCGACACCAGTTCGGCCCTGCCCAGCCGTGACATCCGAGACCCGCTGTCCTCCAGCGCCAGCACCATGCCACCGGAAAGCTGCCCGACGGCGCGGCGCAGCTCGTCGGCCGAGATGCCGTCAGCGGCGAGCCGGTCCAGCTCAGCACCGAGCAACTCGATTACCTGACCGGTCTTCGCCGGCGAGCACCCGGCGTACATGGCGAAGTAGCCCGCATCCGCGTAGGAGGCTGAGAACGAGTAGGTCGAATAGACCAGCCCGCGCTTCTCGCGGATCTCCTGGAACAGCCGCGACGACATGCCGCCGCCCAGAACAGCGTTCAGGACACTCATCACGAAGCGGCGGTCATCAGTCGCGGTGATGGACGGGCAGCCCACCAGAATGTTCGCCTGCTCCACAGCGCGCCGAATGACGCGGATTCCCCCGGTGCTTTCAATCAACACCGGCGTATCCGACCGGCGGGCAACGGGAAGCGCTTCATCCTCGAGCGTCCAGCCAGCGGTCCGCAGTGCGTCGAGCACAAGCCCGCAGACCACTTCGTGGTCCAGCCCTCCGGCCGCGGTGACGACCAGTTCCGACGGCCGATAGTACTGGCGGTAATGCGCCAGTACCGAGTCACGGGGCACCGCCTTGATGGCGTCGGGGGTACCACCGATGGGGCGGCCCAGCGGATGTGACCCGAGCACCGCCTCGACAAACTCTTCGTGGGCGACGTCGGCGGGGTCGTCACTGTCCATGGCGATTTCCTCGAGAATGACGTCGCGTTCCTGCTCCAGCTCGTCGGCGTCGATCACAGCCGACGTGACCATGTCGGCGATGACGTCGATTGCCATCGGCAGATCGGCGTCAAGGACCCGGGCGAAATAGCAGGTGTGCTCTTTCGCGGTGGCGGCGTTGGATTCGCCGCCCACCTGGTCGAAGGCCTCGGCGATCTCCAGCGCGGTGCGCCGGGTGGTGCCCTTGAAAAGCAGGTGCTCAAGGAAGTGGGTGGAACCGTGCTGGCCCTCCGCCTCGTCCCGTGAACCGACGCCCACCCAGAAACCGATGGTCGCCGACCGCTGGCCGGGCATCGCCTCGGTCAGGACGCGCACGCCACCGGGGAGAACGGACCGGCGCACGACGGCGCCGCCCAGCGTCCCCGCGACGAGCGTTGGATCCTGGCCGGCATCGGTGCCGTCGGCCGAGGGCGCCGGGGTGGGCACCAGCGGCAACAGGATCGAGGAAGGGCCGGTACGATTCTCGTGTGAAACGGCCAACGGCCCCGTTCCCGACGAAGTGTCAGGAACGGAGCCGGAGGCGTTGTTAGCTAGGACAGCCATTCGTTAGTTGTCGTCGCCCTCTGCTGAGCCAACCGAGACTGCCGAAGCGTCGTCGGCGGCGGCGTCGTCGGCAACCACTGGGGAGAGCGAAAGCTTTCCGCGGTCGTCGATCTTGGTGATTTCAACCTGGACCTTCTGGCCCACCGAGACAATGTCGTCGACGTTGTCGACGCGCTTGCCGTTGGCCAGCTTCCGCAGCTCGGAGATGTGCAGGAGCCCATCCTTGCCCGGGGTCAGGGAGACGAAGGCACCGAAGGTGGTGGTCTTGACGACCGTACCCAGGTACCGCTCGCCAATCTCAGGAACCTGAGGGTTGGCGATGGCGTTCACCGCGGCGCGTGCAGCCTCAGCCGCACTACCGTTGGTGGCGCCGATCAGGACGGTGCCGTCATCTTCGATGGAGATGTCAGCGCCGGTGTCTTCCTGGATCTGGTTGATCATCTTGCCCTTGGGGCCAATGACCTCACCGATCTTGTCAACCGGGATCTTCACCGAGATGATGCGTGGCGCGAACTCGGAGAGCTCGTCCGGCACGTCGATGGCTGCCTCGAGGACACCCAGGATGTGCAGGCGGGCTTCGCGGGCCTGCTTCAGCGCTGCGGCGAGCACCGAGGCGGGGATGCCGTCGAGCTTGGTGTCCAGCTGGATGGCTGTGACGAACTCGGCGGTACCGGCAACCTTGAAGTCCATGTCGCCGAAAGCATCTTCAGCGCCGAGGATGTCGGTCAGGGCCGCGTAGCGGGTCTGACCGTCGACGACGTCGGACACCAGGCCCATGGCGATACCAGCGACGGGTGCCTTCAGGGGCACACCGGCGTTGAGCAGCGACAGTGTTGAGGCGCAGACCGAGCCCATCGACGTCGAGCCGTTGGAGCTCAGCGCCTCGGAGACCTGGCGGATGGCGTACGGGAATTCCTCACGGCTCGGCAGAACCGGCATGAGGGCACGCTCTGCGAGGGCACCGTGACCGATTTCGCGGCGTTTCGGCGAACCGACGCGGCCGGTCTCACCGGTGGAGTAGGGCGGGAAATTGTAGTTGTGCATGTAGCGCTTGCGCGTTACCGGCGACAACGAGTCGATCTGCTGCTCCATCTTGAGCATGTTCAGCGTGGTGATACCCATGATCTGGGTTTCGCCCCGCTCGAAGATTGCCGAACCGTGGACGCGGGGCAGCACCTCGACCTCGGCGGTGAGCTGACGGATGTCACTCAGGCCGCGGCCGTCAATACGGATCTGGTCCTTGAGGATGCGCTGGCGGACAACGCTCTTGGTGACCGACCGGAAAGCAGCTGAGAGCTCTTTCTCGCGGCCTTCGAACTGCCCGGCGAGGTCAGCGGTGACGCTGTCCTTGAGGGCGTCGGAGGCGAGGTCGCGCTCCTTCTTGTCAGCGATCTGGAAAACTTCGGTCAGCTTGGCTGCTGCTGCCGACTCGACTGCTGCGTACACGTCGTCCTGGTAGTCGAGGAAGACCGGGAAATCGACGGTTGGCTTGGCGGCGCGGCCGGCAAGGTCAGCCTGGGCGTCACAGAGGGCGCGAATGTACGGCTTTGCCG
Source organism: Arthrobacter sp. CAN_A1 (assembly GCF_015751665.1). Classification (NCBI taxonomy): domain Bacteria; kingdom Bacillati; phylum Actinomycetota; class Actinomycetes; order Micrococcales; family Micrococcaceae; genus Arthrobacter; species Arthrobacter sp. CAN_A1. The sequence goes on from NZ_JADOUR010000006.1 coordinate 88,637, forward strand.
CTTCCAGGCCGTCGGCGACGATCTCTTCGGTCGGTGCGGTGGCACCGTCTTCCTTGATGAGCTTCCACGAGTTGTCGGTAGCTTCGGCTTCCACCATCATGATGGCGACGTCGTCGCCCTCTGGTCCGCTGACTACACGGCCGGCGACGACCATGTCGAAGACCGAGTTCTCCAGTTCGGAGTGCTTCGGGAAGGCGATCCACTGGTCCTGGCCGCTGCCATCGGAGACGAGTGCCACGCGGACACCGCCGATGGGACCGGAGAAGGGAAGACCGGAGAGCTGGGTGGACATCGACGCGGCGTTGATCGCGACGACGTCGTACCGCACGTCGGGGTTGATCGCCAGGACGGTGACCACGATCTGGACCTCGTTGCGGAGGCCCTTTACGAAGGCCGGGCGCAGCGGGCGGTCCATCAGCCGGCAGGCGAGGATCGCCTCGGTGGAGGGACGGCCTTCACGGCGGAAGAAGGAGCCTGGGATACGCCCTGCGGCGTACATACGCTCTTCAACGTCTACGGTCAGGGGGAAGAAGTCGAAGCCTTCGCGGGGGTGCTTGCCAGCGGTCGTTGCTGACAGCAGAGCTGTGTCTTCATCGATGTACACCATGGCGGCGCCGGCTGCCTGCTGTGCAAGGCGGCCAGTCTCGAACCGTACGGTGCGCTTGCCGAACCGGCCGTTGTCAATCACGGCTTCGGCGAATTGAATTTCGGGACCCTCCATAGAGAGTCACCTCCGTTTCTGTTGGGGCTGGTGCCCTGCCGGAACCTGATCACCGTTCATTGCGGTGATTCTCGCACCCGGTCTTCGATCGAGATCCACGGGGACTCACGCGTGCCCTGCACCGTTTGGTGCTGCACGGCCGTCTGCTCCCGGAGACCACTACCGAGGACCGCGAATGCGCGGTACCTGCCTGGCTCCAATGTGTTTTTAGTTATTCGTGTGGCCGGTGGCCACATGTGGAAAGCGGCTCCTTCCCTGAAGGAAGGCGCCGCCCCACGTGTGTTACTAGCGGCGCAGGCCGAGACGCTCGATGAGCGTACGGTAGCGCGTGATGTCGGTCTTGCGCAGGTAGTCCAGCAGACGACGACGGCGTCCAACCATCAAGAGCAGGCCACGACGCGTGTGGTGGTCGTGCTTGTGCATCTTGAGGTGTTCGGTGAGGTCGAGAATACGGCGGGACAGCATGGCAATCTGCACCTCAGGTGAGCCGGTGTCGGCTTCCCCGGTTGCATATTCCTTAATGATTTCCTGCTTGATAGCGGCGTCAAGGGCCACAATAACTCCTAGAGTTGTACCGTGAACAAGTTCCCTGGTCCTGCCGGCAGTCACCTGCCGAACCACAGACACAGAAAGATCCAGCCACCACGGACTGCAGCCGGATCCACGGTCTAGTTTACCTGCTGACCTGTTGTTCTGTCGAAAGGACCGTGCGGGTCTGATCCACGTCGAGCCGCATCTGCGCGATGAGGGCATCCGCCCCGGTGTAGGCCACCATCCCGCGGAGCCGTGCCGTAAACTCCACGATGACGGTCTGCCCGTACAGGTCAAAGTCGGAGACCTCTTCCTGCGGCCGGTCGATCACGTGGGCCTCCACCTGACGGCTGACGCCTTCGAAGGTGGGATTCGATCCCACGGAGATGGCCGCAGGCCACCGGGTGCCTGCTTCGTCAACGAGCCAGCCGGCATAAATCCCATCGGCGGGGATGTATCCGCCGGCCGCCGGGGACAAATTGGCGGTCGGGTAGCCCAGCTCGCGTCCGCGGGCAGCTCCGTGAACCACTTCGCCGCGCATCCGGTGCGGCCGTCCGAGGATCCGTGCAGCAGTGGCGACGTCGCCGTCTTCCAGCGCCTCCCGCACCCAGGTGGAGGAACACCGCCGGTCGCCGTCGGCTTCCGTGGGGGCGGTGGGGCTGGCTCCGAAGTCGTCGATGACGATCACCTCGAACCCAAGCTTCTGACCGAGTTCACGCATGGTGCCGAGATCGCCGCTGTTGTCGCGGCCAAACCGGACGTCATGCCCGATCACCACCGCGCGCACGTTGAGCGTATCGACGAAGACTTTCTGAACAAATTCCTCCGGCGTGTTTGCTGCCAACTCCAGCGTGTAGTGCATCATCAGCAACGCCTGGATACCGGTGGTGGCCAGCGTCTCGACGCGGTCCTCGAGCCCCATGATGAGTTCGGGTGCCTGCTCGGGCCGGTGCACCTTCGCCGGATGCGGCTCAAACGATATGACTACCGCGGCCGCGTGGTGAGCTTCGGCTGCGGCGACCAGTTGCTGCAGCACGCGCTGGTGTCCGCAGTGGACGCCGTCGAAATTGCCGATGGTAACCACCGATGGACCAAAACCCTTCGGAACACTGGTCAGGTCAGTCCAGTAGTACACGCATCTCCTCTTTCGTTGTGAATCGTCGCTGGGGGTGTGACGGTTCGTTGCAGGCAGCCGCTACTAGCCGCGGGCCGCGTATTCGTTGCGGATTTCGGTGGTCTTGGCAATGTACCGGTGCCACACGAGCAGTGCTGCCGGGAAGGCGAGTTCGATGACCATCAGGATGATCATCAGGTAGTGCGGGGTGCCGGAAAAAGCCCAGGACAGGACGCGGCCGATACCGCCGATGAAGACCATCAGGCAGACCATCCACAGCATGTTGGCCCACTGGAACTTCACACCGATAGTGATAAACGCGGCGCCCACACCCACCATCATCGCGGCGAAGAACCGGAACTGGCTTTCGAGGGTGGGGCTGGGGGTTCCAATGTCGGTGTCGGGCAGGCCCGAGGTTCCGGTGATCAGGTAGTACGCGCCGAATCCAGCAAGGACGAGGCCCACGAGGACGACGACGGTGCGGAAGACACCCCACTCCCCCTTGGGTGACTTGGGCTTGTCTGCTTTCTTCCCTGCTTTCGGCGAAGTTTTGGCCGACGAGGTTGGCGCACCCGCCTTCGTCTGAGCCGCGGTGGAAGCAGGTGGCTGGGCTCCTGCTGGGCGGGACTGACCGGCGCCGGGGTTACCCGGCGTGGTGCCGGAGGCCGGGCGGGTGCTGTCCTGAGGGTTGCCGGCGGGGTGATTCTCTGGGCTGGACATGATGCTCCCTTGATGTGGCACTGTTGATCGGCGGTGGAAAGGTGTTCCTGGTGTCATACTCTCACGCAGGGGGGCCGGACCGCTCGGAGGCTGATTGTCCGGCGGCACTGGGCCGGTTGAGCGACAACCACCAGAGTCCCAGCACCGGGAGCAACAGCGGGACAAAGCCGTATCCCCGGCCAAAGAGCGACCACACGGTGTCACTGGGGAACGCCTGAGGGTCAAGGAGGCTGAACAGCCCGACGGTCAGCACCCCGACCAGTTCCAGGCCCACCGCACCCACGGAGATCCAGTACCAGCGTTTACCCGGCATTGCGAGGGACACGGTGGCCAGCACGTAGACGAGTGCGGCGAGGGCGGTCAGGAGATAGGCCAGCGGCGCTTCGGCAAATTTGGTACCAATCTGGAAGGCCGCCCGCGCGGTGGCCGCGAGGGCGAAGACACCGTAGACGGCGATGAGCAGGCGGCCTGGCCCGCTGTTGCGGTGCCGGGTCGGCACGTCCGGGCTCTGCCCGGCCGGGGGCGTGCTCACAGGGGCACCCGATCCCAGATTTGTTCCATCCGGTACAGCATAACGAAGACGGTGATTCCGACGGCGCCGAGCACCAGGTTGCTCCACCGGCTGCGCTCAAGGATGGACCACCAGAACCCTGCCAGAGGAATACACAGGGCGGTCAGGAGGTAGCCCCAGAACTCCCACGCCTCCCCGTTGAGCGGCTCTCCCCCGGCCTGCCTGATGATGGCGGATACCCCATAGACGAGGAGGAACAGTTCCACTGCGGCGACCGAAAGGATGGTGATGTCATTGGGAGGCTGGCGGATCGCCGCCGCCCCGATGCAGATTGCTGCCGAGGCCAGGCAGACAATTACTCCAGCAATAAAGAAGCCATCGATGATCACTGGGCGGAACCGTTTCCGGGTGCGAAGACCAGCAGGGGGCGGGCCCGGTGGGAAGAGTTCTTGAGGAGGGCAACCAGGGTGCCGTCGGGGGCGAAGGCGGCCACTGGACCGTCATCGTTCCCAGCCGGGATGAAACGGCCATGGGATAGATCGAGCGCTTCGGCAGCGGAGAGTTCGCGGGGGGTGAAGAGGACCCGCGCCGCATCGTTGAGGGGCAGCAGCCGGAGATCGACGGCGAGTTCATCGAGTGTGGCCGCCTGGTCCAGGGAGTAGGGGCCCACCTGGGTGCGGCGCAGGGCCGTCAGGTGCCCGCCAACCCCCAGCGAGGAGCCCAGGTCGCGGGCCAGCGCCCGGATGTACGTCCCCGAACTGCACTCGACCGTGACATCGACGTCCTGCAGGGTTCCCTCGGCCACGGGCCGGATGTCATGGATGTCGAACCGGTGAATGGTGACAGGGCGTGCCGCAAGCACCACGTCCTCCCCGGAGCGGACCCTGGTGTAGGCGCGTTGCCCGTTCACCTTGATGGCGCTGACGCTGCTGGGGACCTGCTCGATGTCCCCGGTCAGGACCGCCGCCCCCGCGCGAATGGCCTCGGGGGTCACCCCAGCGGCGGTGGCGGTGGCAACGACGTCACCCTCGGCGTCGTCGGTGATGGTTGACTGACCCAACCTGATGGTCGCGGTGTAGGTCTTGGAGGTCCCCACCACATAGGTGAGTAGCCTGGTCGCCCGGTTGATGCCAACCACCAGCACTCCGGTGGCCATCGGATCGAGGGTGCCGGCATGACCCACCTTCCGGGTTCCTGCCAGCCCGCGCATTTTGCTCACCACGTCATGACTGGTCCAGCCCTGAGGCTTGTCCACGATAATCAGTCCTGAGTGGACCTGCCCGGAATTCACGCCTCTCAGTATAGGCGCGATGCGGTGGGCATCCTGTCCCGTATCCGGTGCCCAACAGTTGCCGCGTCGGCTGCCGGGGTAGCCGTCGGGCGGGGATACGCTTGCCCTATGCCTAAGATTTCGACCCACGCCGACGGACTACCGGCCAATCAGATCCGCGAAATCACCCAGGCCGCCTGGGCCACCCCCGGTGCAATCGTGTTGAGCATCGGCGAGCCGGGCTTCCCGGTGGCGCGCCACGTGTTGGACGCCGGCATCGCAGCCCTTGACCGGGACGAGACCAACTACACACCCAACGCAGGGATTGCACCGTTGCGGGAGGCGTTCGCCGCACGGTTTGGGGACCAGCAGTCGGTAGAGGTGGACCCCGGGCGGGTGTATGTGACGGCTGGTGCCCAGCAGGGTCTGCACCTGGCGATGAGCCTGCTGCTCGACGTCGGGGATGAGGTGCTGATCCCCAATCCCGGCTACCCGACCTTCGGTATGACAGCGCAACTGTTGCATGCGGTCCCGGTGGAGTACCCGTTACATGCGGCACACGGGTTCCAGCCGCGGGTGGAGGATCTTGAGGAACTGCTGAGTCCCCGGACCAGGGTGCTGGTGCTCAACTCGCCGTCGAACCCGCTCGGCGCGGTGTTCAGTGAAGCCCTGACCCGGTCGTTGATGGAGTTCGCCCGTGCCCACGATCTGTGGGTCCTCTCGGACGAGTGCTACGAATCGTTCACCTACGACGTGCAGCACGTCAGCCCGGCACGGTTTGACGGGACTGGGGCGTCCGATGGACCGGACGGGCACGCCGCACGCGTGTTCACGTCGGTGACCCTGTCGAAGACCTACGGTCTGACCGGGATCCGGGTAGGCGCCCTGATCACCCCGCCCGGGATGCAGCAGCGGCTCGACAATGTCATGGAGTCCATCGTCTCCTGTGTGGCAGCGTCCTCGCAGTATTCGGCGCTGGCGGCACTGACCGGCCCGCAGGACTATGTTTCCACGGCGCTGGCCCATTACCGGGGCAACCGGGACGCGGCGTCGGCGGTGCTGAGGAACCTCGGCATCGACTTCCTCGACGCGCAGGGGGCCTTCTACCTGTGGGCCGATCTGTCCCACGCCACCGACGGGGACGTGCGCAGCTGGGTCCATCGCCTGCTCCGGGAGCGCGGCGTTGCTGTGGCGCCCGGCACGGCGTTCGGCTCGATCGGCGAGGGCTGGATCCGCATCTCGCTCTGCGGCGATTCAGCCGAACTGATCGAGGGTCTCTCGCGCCTTCCGTCACGTCCTCATACTGCGGGTTCACCGGACCGCGAGATCGACGCTGGCTGACCGGGTCAGGGAAGGGACACAAACGAGCTGGCCGCATCGTTGAAATCGAACCTCCCAAAATCGGGAAACTCCACATACGGCAGCCCGACAAGGTAGAGACGACGTCCCCCGTACCAGGTGTGTTGGAACAGGATGTTTCCGCCCCACGCCTTCGCTGAGGACGCTGAGTCGTTGAACTTGTACGGCCACCATTTGAAGTTCGGCCAGGTGACGGTAAAGAATTTCGACCCGCCACTGAAATTGCGATCGCGGTAAAGCAGCGCTGATCCGACCTCGGCATACCGGTGATACTGGTCCACTCGCCCCCGGTGTTCTTTGGGGTCCAGGTGCTCAAGGTCATGGCTGAGCAGTTCACCGACCCGGCTCTGTGCCCGCTGCATAAGGAAGTACTCCACGGTCAGGTCGGGATCGCCCGTGACCTCGGAACGCACCGCGCTTATCCGTTTCTCCGCAGCCCTGAGACGATCACCGATACCCTCGTCGGCACGAGCGACGACTTCGATCGCATCTCCCGCCGCGAGACCTTCGTGGACTTCCGGCGCATTGTCCCCGGTCTGGATTATGACCACATCATTGCTGGATTCATCGTGGGTGGACATTGCGTTCATCCTTCCGTTCAGGGCGGCTGTCGTTAGCCACGATGTTAAGTAGAGTTGCCACCCCGTTACCGCGTCGTTATTGGCGTTGGCATTCCGGTATGACGTGCTTCCCTCGGACCAGACAGGGGATTTCGGGAGGGGTCTTTTTCATGCGGTCAACTGTTTACATAGATTTACGCTGGGTCTATCCTGTGACTGTTTCCGGTGGTTTACCCTCCTAGGGCTACGCTCACTGACTGAAGAAGTGGCATGGGGCGCGCGGCGTACTCGCCGGAAAAATATGGGTCTCGCGTTGTCCATTTCGTCAATGTCGAGGAGATACACAGTGAAAAAAGCTACCCCCGCCGCGCTCGCAACACTTTCGCTGGCCGCGACCCTGGGCCTCGGAGCCGGCCCAGCTCACGCAGGGGATTACTCAAGGCCCCTCCCCACACCGGGCAAAACCACTACCCTGGCCGATGGCCTGCTGTCGCCGTTGAGGATTGCCCTGGGGCACGGGAAATCGGTTGATGTCGCCCAGTCGTTTGGCGGCACGGTTGACCGGGTGAAGTCGAAAGGGTCCATCGAACAGCTCGATTCAATGCCGGGATATTTTGCCGGTTCGGTGTCTCGATTCGGCGGAACCACCTACTACACGATGACTGTCGGTGCTGGTGAGGGCGTACCGGAAGCCAACGAGTCCCTCCTGAAGTCCATCGACCGGAAAGGCAACATCAGGACCATTACCGATATCGCCGCCTACGAACGCGTTGCGAACCCCGATGGCGACACCATCTACGGGTTCCGCGACCTGGACGAGGAATGTCTGGCCGCTCAAGTCGATCTGGGCCCCTTCGCCAGATATTCCGGCGCCCAGGACTCCAACCCTTATGCCACTGTGGCGTTCGGCCGCCATGTCCTGGTGGCTGATGCTGGGGCCAACGCTATCTTCAAGGTGGACCAGAAGGGGAACGTGTCGACCGTCGCTGTACTCCCCGCGATTCCGCTGGAGGTCACCGCAGAGATTGCTGCGGCGCTCGGAATCGACCCCTGCGCGGTGGGCTCCACCTACTATCTTGAGCCGGTGCCAACCGACCTCGAGGTGGGGTGGAACGGCAAACTGTATGTGACGTCGCTGCCGGGCGGTCCCGAGGATCCATCCCTGGGTGCACGAGGCTCAGTGTTCGCCGTCAACGCGTGGAACGGGACAACACGGCAGGTAGCCACTGGTCTGACAACGCCCACCGGCGTGGCACTGGACAAACGGGGCAACCTCTATGTCGCCGAGTTGTTCGCCAACCGGATCTCGGTGGTCCCCCACGGTTCATCACAGGCCCAGCTGCTTCTTGAGGCGACCCTGCCGGGTGACGTCGAGCTCCGTGGGTCAACCCTGTACGCCACCACCGATGTGCTTCCCGGCGAGGGTACCCCTCCGGACGGGAAGATCATCAGGGTGAAGCTGAAGGGCGGCCATGGCTGGTACCAGTCGGGGGTCGACCCCACGGGCGACAAGGCCGATGCGAATCAGGACTAGCAACAGAAAGCAGGAGGGCGGGCCCGCAAATGCGGGCCCGCCCTCCTGGCGTCAGATGGTGCCTACTTTGAGGCGTCGCCGTCGTTCTCGGCGTCGTCCTCTTCCGGTTTGCGGTACGGATCCGCGTCGCCGGCGAACGTGGCACCCTGGGCGATTGCCGCTACCTCGGCGTCACGTTCACGCGCGGTCCGCAGCAGCTCTTCGAGGTGGCTCGCGTTGACCGGGATCTCGTCAGGGACAAATTCCAGGGTGGGCGTGAGCCGCGCGGTGATGTTCCGGCCGACCTCGGACCGCAGCACCCCGCGTGCTGATTCGAGTGCCGTGCGGGTGGCGGCCTGTTCGTCTGCGTCACCGAACACGGTGTAGTACAGAGTGGCGTGCTGGAGGTCGTTCGTCACCCGCGCATCGGTGATGGTCACTGCCTCAAGCCGTGGATCCTTGACCCGGCGACGCAACGCCTCGGCGACAATTACCTTAATCCGTTGTGCAAGCCGTGAGGCCCGTGCCGGATCTGCCATAGCTAACTCCTCTTGCCTAAACATTTATCAATAAGAATCGGGGACTTCAAGGACGCCGGCGAGGCGAAGGGGCGGGGCCGCCGGTAACGGCGGCACCCGCGCCCGCACCAAGGGCGGGGCCGCCGATAACGGCGGCACCCGCGCCCGCACCAAGGGCGGGGCCGCCGGAAAACGACGACACCCGCCCTGTCACTACCTAGACGCGCGGCTTCTCGCGCATCTCGTAGGTCTCGACAATGTCGCCTTCCTTGACGTCATTGAAGGACCCGAGGCCGATACCACATTCGAAGTCCGTGCGGACCTCGGTGGCGTCGTCCTTGAAGCGACGCAGGGACTCGACGGTGAGGTTGTCGCCGACAACCGTCCCGTCGCGGACCAGGCGTGCCTTGGAGTTCCTGCGGATAACACCGGAACGGACAATCGAACCGGCGATGTTGCCGAACTTGGAGGACCGGAAGACTTCCCGGATCTCTGCGGTGCCGAGCTGTGCCTCTTCGTACTCTGGCTTGAGCATGCCCTTGAGCGCTGCTTCAATGTCATCGATTGCTGCGTAGATGACCGAGTAGAAGCGCAGGTCGACGCCTTCGCGGTCGGCAAGGTCTGCCACCCGTTCGGCCGGCCGGACGTTGAACCCGATGATGATCGCGGAGTCCACGGTCGCCAGGTTGACGTCGTTCTGGGTGATGGCACCCACACCGCGGTGAATAACCCGCAGCGCGACGCCGTCGCCCACATCGATCTTGAGCAGCGAGTCTTCGAGCGCTTCAACAGCACCGGAGACGTCACCCTTGAGGATGAGGTTGAGGGTGTCAACCTTGCCTGCTGCGACTGCCTGATCGAAGTCCTCGAGGCTGATGCGCTTGCGGCGCTTCGCCAGGGCGGCGTTACGGTCGGCTGCCTCACGCTTCTCAGCGATCTGGCGGCCGGTCCGCTCGTCAGGCGTCACCAGGAAGGTGTCACCGGCGCGAGGCACCGTCGAGAGTCCGAGGACCTGGACGGGGCGGGACGGTCCGGCGATCATGACGTTGTCGCCGTCTTCGTTGAACATGGCACGGACGCGTCCGTGGGCCACACCGGCGACAATCGTGTCGCCGACGCGCAGCGTTCCCGACTGGACCAGAACCGTGGCAACCGCACCGCGGCCCTTATCGAGGTTCGCTTCGATGGCGATACCGCGGGCGTCCTTGTTCGGGTTGGCTCGCATGTCGAGTGCCGCATCAGCGGTCAACAGCACAGCTTCGAGGAGTTCGTCGATTCCTTCGCCCTTGAGCGCCGATACGTGGACGAACATGGTGTCGCCACCATATTCCTCGGGAACCAGACCGTACTCGGTGAGCTGACCCTTGACCTTGTCAGGGTTGGCGCCTTCCTTGTCGATCTTGTTCACTGCGACGACGATCGGCACGTTGGCGGCCTGCGCGTGGTTCAGCGCTTCAACCGTCTGCGGCATGACGCCGTCGTCGGCTGCGACAACCAGGACCGCGATGTCGGTGACCTTCGCACCACGGGCACGCATGGCGGTGAACGCCTCGTGACCGGGAGTATCGATGAAGGTGATGGCCCGTTCGGTGCCCTCGTGATCGTGGTCGATCTGGTAGGCACCGATGTGCTGGGTGATGCCGCCCGCTTCGCCTTCGACGACGTTGGACTTGCGGATCGCATCCAGCAGGCGGGTCTTACCATGGTCGACGTGACCCATGACGGTGACCACTGGAGGACGGGCCTCAAGCTCGGTGTCGCCTTCGGCTTCAAGCTCGGCGTCGAGGTCGATGTCGAAGTTCTCGAGCAGCTCGCGCTCCTCGTCCTCCGGGGACACGACCTGAATCTTGTAGCCAAGTTCGGTGCCGAGCACGTCGAAGGTGCCTTCGTCGAGTGACTGGGTTGCTGTCGCCATTTCACCGAGGTGGAACAGGACAGTGACCAGTGCCGCCGGGTTCGCATCTATCTTCTCGGCGAACTCGGCGAGTGAGGAGCCGCGACGCAGCCGGACGACGGTGTTACCGTCGCCGCGGGGTACGCTGACGCCGCCCAGGGACGGAGCTGACATCTGCTCCAGTTCCTGACGCTTGGCGCGCTTGGACTTGCGTTGCTTGCCGCGTCCTGCTCCACCCTTCCCGAAAGCACCGGCAGTGCCGCCGCGCCCGCGACCGCCCTTGCCGAAGCCGCCGCCTGCTGGAGCTCCGCCACCTGCGCCGGGAGCGCCACCTGGGGCACCACGGCCTGGTCCGCCACCTGGCCGGGCCGCTCCTCCGCGGCCCGGGGCCGCTGGGCGCTCGGTGCGGTTAGGCATCATCCCCGGTGTAGGGCGTGAACCTGCCGCACCGGATGCTGGACGGGGACCGCCCGGGCGGGCTGATCCCGCTGCGGGACGTGGTCCGCCAGCACCGGCTGCGGGACGTGGTCCGCCTGCGCCGGCAGCGGGGCGCTGCCCACGCTCGTCGTCGCGACGTCCTGGGCGAGGCATCCCCTGTGATGGTGCGAACGGGTTGTTGCCTGGACGGGGTCCGCCTGAGCGGTCACCTTCGCCGCGTCCCGAACGAGGCATCCCCTGTGATGGTGCGAACGGGTTGTTGCCTGGTCGCGGAGCGCCGGGGCGGGCTGCACCGGGGCGTGCGGCTGGTGTCTGTGCCTCGGCTGGCTTTGGTGCCGGCCGGGCGCCGGGCTTGGCTGCCGACGATTCTCCCTGCACTGCTGGTTCCGCTGCGGGAGCCTGAGGTGCCGCGGCTGCCGGTTCGGGAACCGAAGCCGGGGTTTCCTGGCGTTCCTTTTCAGGTGCCTTCGGCGCGGGGGCGGCCGGGGTAGCAGCCTTCGGTGACGCTGGAGTGGGAGCGTTGGGGGTGGACGCTGGGGTTGCTGCCGGTGCTGGTGCTGCCTTGGCCGGCGCTGGTTCAGCGGCTGGTTTGGCTGCAACTGGTGCATCCGGAAAAGCGCCGCGAAGTTTCTTCACGACGGGTGCCTCAATGGTTGATGAGGCGGAGCGGACAAATTCGCCCAGCTCCTGCAGTTTGGCTACTGCATCTTTTGAAGTAATTCCGAGCTCTTTGGCGAGCTCGTGTACGCGGACCTTAGCCACATTTCTCCTGTCTCGGTCCGCACCGAGTCAGGCACGAACCGTCTAATTCCTACTGCAGACCACAGCTGCCGGGGCAACTGAAAAGCCATTTGCAAAGCTCAACAGATTTTTCATCGTTGGGCACTCATCGCTGGGTACTCATCGGGAATCCATCAGTTTTCTGACCCGCTTTCAGGGAGGACGGTTTGTTTAGGGTGGCTTCGTAGCGAAGCTTCCTTGAGTGCCTGGAGCCGATCCTCAACATCACGAGGATCAACCTGACCCCGAAAGGCACGATTGAATGCACCGCGTTTGAGGGCCTGTTCCATGCACGCCGGCTGGGGGTGCAACCACGCACCTCTACCGGAGAGCCGGCGGCGATCGTCAATCACGACGGCGTTGGAGCCGTCCATCTTGTCTTTCACCAACCGCAGCAAAACAGCCTGGCCATCGCGCTTCCGGCAACCCACGCACGTTCTTATGGCGGTTTGTTGGGATGGCAATGACCTAAGCCTCTTCCATTCTAGCGCTTATCAGCAGGCAAGACCGCATCCGCGGTCCTCGCGGGTGTTCAGGCCTTGACTGCGTCGGACACAATGTCGATCCGCCAGCCGGTCAGCTTTGCTGCGAGGCGGGCGTTTTGGCCTTCCTTGCCGATGGCCAGCGACAACTGGTAGTCAGGGACAACGACGCGGGCTGACCTGGTGCTCTCGTCAGTGATCGTGACCGATGACACCCGTGATGGCGACAGCGAACTGGCGATGAAGGTGGCGGGGTCGTCGCTGTAGTCGACGATGTCGATTTTCTCGTCATTGAGCTCGGTCATGACCGCCCGCACGCGTGACCCCATTTCGCCGATGCACGCACCTTTGGCATTGACACCGGGTACCTGAGCCTTGACGGCAATCTTGGTGCGGTGTCCTGCTTCGCGGGCGAGCGCAACGATCTCGACTGTGTGGTCGGCGATCTCGGGTACTTCCAGTTCGAACAGTTTCCTGACGAGGCCCGGGTGGGACCGCGACAGCGTGATGGATGGGCCCTTCATGCCGCGGTGGACGTCGACGACGAATGCCCGCAGCCGTGTTCCGTGCAGGTACTTTTCGCCGGGAACCTGTTCGGGTGGTGGCAACAGCGCTTCGACCGATCCAAGGTTGACCTGAATCATGTGCGGGTTGGTGCCCTGCTGGATCATTCCGGCAACGAGTTCGCCCTCTTTTCCGCGGAACTCCCCCAGGATGTTGTCGTCCTCGGCGTCACGCAGACGCTGCAGGATGATCTGGCGGGCGGTGCTGGCCGCGATCCTGCCGAACCCGGTGGGGGTGTCATCGAACTCGCCGACCGGGGCGCCGTCGTCGTCGGTCTCGGTGGCCCAGATGGTGACGTGGCCGCTCTTGCGATCCAGTTCGGCACGCGCGGTGTCCTGCGACCCGGCAGTCTTGTGATAGGCCACCAGGAGCGCCTGCTCAATAGTGGGGATCAGGAGCTCCAGCGGAATTTCCCGTTCACGTTCAAGCAGCCTTAGCGCACTCATATCAATATCCATTTAGGCCTCCGAAGCTGGGTGTGTCGTGGTGGGGCGGGCATCGTCCTGGATGCCTTCGTCCCCGGTGTCATCAAGATGCGCAAACTCGACCTGCACTGTGCCCTTGCGGATGTCAGCGAATAGCAGAGTCAGGGGGTCACCCGTTTTGGGCTTCATCCCCTTTTTTACGGGTAGGTGGGGGGTCAGCCGGACGCCGTCGTCGGTGACTTCCAGGAGCCGGCCGGTCACGTCGTCGCCCTTCGACGGGCGAACCGTAACGAGCCGGCCCACGTTGCGCCGCCAGTGGCGGGGCTGGGTGAGGGGACGGGATACTCCCGGGGAGGAGACCTCGAGGCTGTAGGGACGCCCATGGTCGTGGGGATCGGCGTCCATGGCAAGCGAGACATCGTGGGCCACATCGGAGATCAGGTCCAGATTGACTGAACCGCTCTGATCCTCGGGAAGGTCGACTACCACGTTGACTACCCGCTCGGATCCGGCGGACTTGATCTCGACGGCCTCCAGAAAGAGTCCATGCCGCTCGACAGTGGGCAGCAGCAGTGCTGTGAGCCTGGCCGATTCGCCCAGGTCCTCGGCCTCGCGTGCCTGTTGCTGCAGCTTGCTTGCCGCAGGCGGACTGTCATTGCCCGGCCGAACCGCCATTGCTGCCTCCCACTCGATGATGTTGTAGCTCTAGGGTACCGACTTTCCGGCGTGGGCGGTGTATCGGACGCCGAACAGTCGGGGATCGTGACATCATCAGGAGTTGTGAAGGACTCTGCTGCCCCCCGGCGTTCCGGCTCCCCCGGCGCCGTGCGTACCGTCGCCCGACGGACCATCAGGACGCTTGCACTTCTCCTTGCCTTCACCCTCGTGATTGCCCTCGGATTGAACCTTGACGGCCCCCCGCCCGAGGGACCACCAGTCCTGACGCTGACCGAGGAGGCCCAACTGGCCGCCGAGGCCAGGGCGTCGGACCTTGCCGCCGCGGCAACGGTGCTTGCCGACATTGCGCCGTCGGCTGCCCCCGGGTCCGATCTGGGACCCGCCTACACCGAGGCTGCTGGCCTGCTGCAGACCCAGGCCGACGCCCTCAGACACCCGATCCTCTCCGCTCCAGTGCACACCGATCCACCCGCTGGCGGGGCGGATGGCCTGCCCTCCAGCGAACCATCCGACGGGTCTTCCGCCGGGGCCTCCCTCCCTGCGGAGCCAGCTCCCACACCGTCGGGGTTTGTGGCCGACCTGTTCAGCTCAGCCCAACAGAACCTCGACGCCGCGGTCACCGTCGAGCCGGGGATTGCGCGGCTCCTCGCGTCGGTGGGGACCAGTCAACGTCATCAGGCCCGCATACTGGCCAGGCTGCAGGACCTCGAAGTATTGCCGCCCGCTGAGCTACCGGCTGCCCCGGTGGAATCGCCGCCCGACTGCGCTGCTACCCCCGTGGACAGTGCAGAGACCGATTGGCTGGCTGAAGCGGTGGCAGCCGAGTACCAGTCGGCCTATGCGTATGAGGTCACTGCAGCGCGCGCACCCGACCCTGCATCCCTGCTGACGCTGGCCGGCCAGCACACGGCCGCGGCAGCGGAAGGCGAGGCACTGCTCGACACCGTTGTCTGCACCGCTAGTCCCCCACGCATCCCGGCGTTTGCCCTTGACCCCGGATTCGTAGCTGACCCGGCTGCGACGCTTGCCGGCCTCGAGACGAGCCTGGTCGGGATGTATGCCGATCTGGTGGGACTGACCGACGGTACAGCACGGCAGTGGGCGATCCAACGATTCGCCGCGGTCACTGATCACCGGCATTCGACCACCGACGTCGTTGAGGCGTTCCCCGGCATCACCGAATAGGGTCCCGAGCGGTAGTCACCCTGTCAGACAGTGTTCCTGAACCAGACCCACCAACCGCCGAGGAGTGAGCTCTGGTTCGGCGGGATCGGTGGGGCGGGCCGGTGAAGCCTAGACTTGGATTCGTGGACGTCCCCGGAATCGAGCTCCCCGCCGTGTTGATCGGCAATGCGCTGCGCCTTCCGGGCGGGCGCGGTTGGCTCACCCGGTGGCAGGACCTGGCTCAGACCCGGCTAAGAGAGTGGGATCTGACCCTTGACCTCCCCGGCGCGGCTGGCCCCTGGTTCGGCAGCGCAGCGGTGGTCCTTCCCGTACGGCGCGACGACGGCAGCCCCGCCGTGCTCAAAATTTCCGTCCCCCACGACGAAGCACTCCCCGAACCCGATGCGCTGGCGCTGTGGGCCGGTTGGGGTGCCGTGCGCCTGCTTGCGGCGGCCCGGGACGACTATGCGCTCTTGCTGGAACGGTTGGACGGCGATCGGTCCCTGTGCGGGATACCGCTGGATGAGACGGCCCCCGTCTGGGGCACCCTGGTGCGGTCCCTGTCCTTACGCCCGGCCACCGGCGATCTGTGGCGGGACATCCCATCGGTTGCTGCCCAGGCCGAAATGTGGACTGACACGATGCCCGCCGATTGGGACCGGCTGGGCAGGCCGTTCGACCGGTGGCTGCTCGAGTGCGCCCTTGAGGTCTGCCAGGTGCGTGGCGCGGTGGGGCGCCGGGCGGAACAGGATGTGCTGGTCCATTCCGACCTTCACTACTCCAACATTCTCCCCCGGCAGGAGTCCGGAGTGGCTGGACCAGCGGCTCACCGTTTCGTGGCGATCGACCCGAAACCGGTCATCGGAGATGCCGAGTTCGCCGTCGCACCCATGCTCTGGAACCGGATCGGCGACCTGTTTCCCGGGGACCCGGCCGGCCACCTTCGGGAAAGATGCTCCGATCTGGCGCTCGCCGCTGACCTTGACCCACTGCTGGCGCGCGACTGGTCAGTGGTCAGGGAGGTGCAGAACGCGCTCGCGGCAGTCGAATCAGGCGATCGGGACGATGCGCAGCGCTCGCTGTGGGTGGCCAGCACCCTGCTGCGGCGCACCCTGCCCGAGCTGCCGGCGCCAGCCGACCTGGTCATGCCCTAGCGATCTCCCGGACCGGGATCACAGGAGAGGCTGAATGTTCTCGGCCCACACGTCATACCCGAGCTTGGCGACCAGCGCTGACAGCACCACCAGGAAGACAATCCTGATGAACTTGCTGCCCTGGGTGATGGCCATCCGTGAGCCGAGATACCCACCGGCCATGTTGGCCAGGCCGAGCACCAGGCCCAGCCCCCACAGCAGCGAACCATTGGGGAGGAAGAACATCAGCGCCCCGAAATTGGTGGCCAGGTTCACGATTTTCGATTTCGCGCTGGCGTCCAGGAAGCTGTAGCCGAGCAGCGTCACCATGGCGATGATCAGGAAGGACCCGGTACCGGGCCCGATCAGCCCGTCGTAGAACCCGATCACCAGGCCGATTGCCGCGGCCGTTCCGTAGTGCCTCCTGCCGGTGTGGCGCAGCTTCGTCAGCGTCCCCACGGTAGGGCGGAACGCGGTGAACACGGCCACAGCGATCAACGCCACCACGATGATGGGCTTGAACACCGACGACGGGAGGGAGGTGGCGATGATGGCACCACCGAACCCACCCACGAGGGCGATACCCGCCATCGGCAACGCGGTCTTCAGATCCGGTTTCGCCCGTCGGTAATACGTGATGGCGCTGGTGGTGGTCCCAAAAAGGGACCCCATCTTGTTGGTCGCCAGCGCCTGTACCGGGGTGATCCCGGGGACCAGAAGCAGGGCGGGCAGCTGAAGCAGCCCGCCACCGCCCACTACTGCATCCACCCAGCCCGCAGCGAATCCCGCGACCACCACCAGGATGAGGGTGGCGAGCTGGATCTCCTCCAGCCCGGAGTACATCCCGTTCCGCTACTGGGTGACGAGCAGGCGGAGGTGTTCAACAACCTCGGCCACTGCAACGTTCTCGGCATCGCCACTGCGGCGATCCTTGACCTCCACCACGCCGTCGACCAGGCCACGCCCGACGACGACGACGGTCGGGACACCGATCAGCTCGGCGTCGCCGAACTTTACCCCCGGTGACACCTTCGGCCGGTCGTCATAGATGACTTCCAGTCCGGCCGCAGTGAGGTCCTCGGCGAGCTGGTTGGCTGCGGCGAAGATTTCCTCGCCCTTGCCGGTGGCGACCAGATGGATATCGGCTGGAGCCACGTTCCGTGGCCAGATGATGCCCTTGTCGTCCCGGTTGGATTCGGCGAGGGCTGCGATGGCGCGGGTTACCCCTACGCCGTAGGAGCCCATGGTGACGGTTGCGAGTTTGCCGTTCTGGTCGAGGACTTTCAGCCCCAACGCTTCAGCGTATTTCCTGCCAAGCTGGAAGATGTGGCCCATCTCGATGCCGCGGGCCGCCTTCAGGGGACCGGACCCGTCGGGTGCCTCGTCGCCGTCGCGCACCTCGACCGATTCGATGACCCCGTCCCAGGCGAAGTCGCGGGAGGCCACCAGGCCGAAGACGTGTTTGCCGGAGACGTTGGCTCCGGTGATCCAGGCGGTCCCCGAGACGACCCGCGGGTCCACCAGATAGGGAATCCCGGTTGACCCGTCGGCGCGGAGCACCGGAGCGTCGAGGCTCAGTCCCGGACCGATGTACCCCTTGACCAGGCCGGGGTGCTTCCTGAGGTCCTCTTCGGAGGCGGGCTCCACCATCACTTCGCCGCCGACCTCAAGGTGGGGTGCCAGGTTGGCTTCGATACGTTTCAGGTCGACGGTCCGGTCGCCCGGCAGCCCGATGATCACCAGGCGGCGTTCACCGGTGGGCAGGACCGCGGCGAGCACCACGTTCTTGAGGGTGTCAGCGGCGGTCCACTGACGATCGTCGCGTGCGAGGACCTCGTTTGCGTGGCTGACCAGGGTGTCGATGGTCGGGGTGTCAGGGGTGTCCTTGATCGCTGCCGGTGCAGCGCCGGTGAAGTCGATCTCCGCTGGCACGACCGTGGTGACTGCCTCGACGTTGGCGGTGTAGCCACCCTCGGAGGCAACAAACGTGTCTTCGCCGATTTCTGACGGGTGCAGGAACTCTTCGCTCTTGGATCCGCCCATCGCGCCAGCTGTGGCGGCAACGGGGACCACGGTCAGGCCGAGGCGCTCAAAGATCCGCAGGTAGGCACCGCGGTGCAGCTGGTAGCTGCGCTCCAGGCCGGCGTCGTCAATGTCGAAAGAGTACGAGTCCTTCATAATGAACTCGCGGCCGCGCAGCAGGCCAGCGCGGGGGCGTGCCTCATCGCGGTACTTCGACTGGATCTGGAACAGGCTCAGCGGGAGGTCCTTGTACGAGTTGTACAGGTCCTTCACCAGGAGGGTGAACATTTCCTCGTGGGTGGGTGCGAGCAAGTAGTCCGCGCCCTTGCGGTCCTGCAACCGGAAGATCCCATCGCCGTACTCAGTCCACCGGTTGGTTGCCTCGTAGGGCTCTTTGGGGAGCAGCGCGGGGAAGTGGACTTCCTGAGCACCGATGGCTGCCATTTCCTCGCGGATGATGGTCTCCACCTTGCCGAGCACCCGCAGCCCCAGCGGCAGCCAGGTGTATATCCCGGGCGCTGCCCTGCGGATATAGCCGGCCCGGACGAGGAGCCGGTGGCTGGCTACCTCGGCGTCGGAGGGGTCCTCGCGCAGGGTGCGCAGGAAAAGAGTGGAAAGTCGAAGGACCACGCGTTTGAATCCGTTTCTTCAGCACTGACTGCCTCGGCAGCTTAATCAGATAC
Source organism: Arthrobacter sp. CAN_A1 (assembly GCF_015751665.1). Taxonomy (NCBI): domain Bacteria; kingdom Bacillati; phylum Actinomycetota; class Actinomycetes; order Micrococcales; family Micrococcaceae; genus Arthrobacter; species Arthrobacter sp. CAN_A1. The sequence goes on from NZ_JADOUR010000006.1 coordinate 107,717, forward strand.
CAATCTAACCGTTTCCGGCAGACCCCGGTGACACCCGGCCCGCGCCGTGATCCGCTAGAGGCCGCGCAGTGCGGTAACCGTCGTGTCCACGAGGTCCCGTCCCCGGGCCAGATCCAGCGCGCTGTCCCCCGAGCTGCCGACTGTCACGTTGATAGTGGTGGTCCCGACGACGGCGGTCAGCGAGACGGTCTGCTGGATAGTCCCCGGCACCTGGACCACGGTCTGGACCGCGAACGCCTCGTCGGCGATCGTAGCGACAGCCAACTCGCTCACGCGCACCATCACCGTCTCCCCCGCGATGTCCATCTCGAACTCGGAGCAGGCAGCGAGCTGGTCCCGGTTGGCGTCGAGCTGCTCCTCGATCACCTCATCCGATGCGTGGCTGGTCAGGCTGACGGAATCCGGCTGCAATGACGATGCTCCGGCGAAGGTCATGGTGGCGAGGGCGGCGTTCAGGGCCTGTTCGGTAAGATCCGGGTCGGCGAAGACGTTGCATTCCTCGGGCGAGACGGTCAGACCGCCAGGGTTCCCGCTGCCGGATTCCGCGACGAGCTCCCGGATGTCCGAGTCGGTCAGGATGACCCCTTCGAGCGACTCTTCAGCATTCAGTGTTTCCAGTGCTGCCGCCAGCTCGTCGGGCGTGAACTCGGCGTCCAAGCTGGCTGCCGGGGTGCCGCCGGCGTCGGCGCCGGCGGTTGGGTCGGTGGCGCTGTCGGTTGGGTCGGTGGTCGGTTCGGCCGCCAGCGTGGCGGGGGGTGGGAGGTCATCGGTGCCCTCGCCTGCGCTGCACCCGGTGCCGACAAGCAGAACGGCACCTGTGAGAGCGGCCAACCAGCGGCCGTCCCGCCCGCTCATAGCAGGACCGTGGCGAAGGTCCCCACTTGGCTAAATCCCACCGTCCGGTAGGCAGCCAGCGCCCGCGTGTTAAAGGAGTTGACGTAGAGGCTCACGACGGGGGCGCGTTGCTGAGCCACGAGGACGACGGCGGCGAGGTAGCTCGCGCTGAGGCCCTGCCCGCGGTAGGCCGGATTCATCCAGACACCCTGGATCTGAACCGTAGTGCTCGAGACTGTGCCGAGTTCGGCTTTGAAGATGACCTGACCATCGTCGTCGAAATCTGCCAGGGAGGCGTGTCGCCGGACCAGGGAGGCCACCCGGCGACGGTAATGGTCGCCTCCGCCGGTGAAGGGTGAGTAGCCCACCTCTTCCTCGAACATGGCGGCACACGCCGGCACGATGACGTCCAGTTCGTCCTCGCGGGTGAATCGCAGCCCGGCCGCAGGCTCAACGTGGGGTTGCCCCGTGATGGCCAACAGCGGCTGGGCGGGACGGACGTCGAATGGTTCGGGGCTGTACTCCAGCAACGTGGACCAGATGGCCAGCACTGCGTCGGAGGGCCCAAAGATCGAGGAGAACTTTCGTTTGGACTGCCCCAGGTAGGTGCCGAGGGCCGCACCGTCGGCAGCCGAGACCCCGATAGGCACCAGGTTGACGCCGGCCCAACACGCCGAAACCAGCTCCCCGGCACGGAAGATGCCGATTACCTCGCCGCCCGCGTAGGACGGCGACAGGCCGCGGGACGCTTCGAGGTGCGACGCGATGAAGACGTTGGCCGTCGGATCCCGGTCAACCAGCCGTCCGAGAGCTTCGTTGTGCTCCTTGCCGAGCGTCGCGAATCCATCGGACACGACGGGATCCGCTGGCCCGGCCGGCCCGGCCGGTCTGGCCGGACCTGGTTGTACGGCGTGGGACCTAACTGACGGTAACCATGGGGCCACCCTGGCCAGCAGTCTCGCCATCGGCTTCCCCCATCTCCTCAGCTATTCTCATGGCTTCTTCAATGAGTGTCTCAACAATCTGGTCTTCGGGAACAGTCTTGATGACCTGCCCCTTCACGAAAATCTGGCCTTTGCCGTTGCCGGAGGCCACCCCAAGGTCAGCTTCACGGGCTTCGCCTGGACCATTCACCACACACCCCATCACCGCGACGCGGAGCGGGATCTCCATGCCTTCGAGGCCGGCGGTCACCTGCTCGGCGAGGGTGTAGACGTCTACCTGGGCGCGTCCACAGGACGGGCAGGACACAATCTCCAGTTTTCGCGGCCGCAGGTTCAGCGACTGCAGAATCTGGTTTCCCACCTTGATTTCTTCAACCGGTGGGGCCGAAAGGGACACGCGGATGGTGTCACCGATTCCCTTGGACAGCAGCGCGCCGAAGGCTGTCGCTGATTTGATGGTTCCCTGGAAGGCGGGTCCCGCCTCGGTCACACCGAGGTGCAGGGGCCAGTCACCCCGTTCGGCCAGCAGCTCGTAGGCGCGGACCATGATCACCGGATCGTTGTGCTTCACGGAGATCTTGAAGTCGTGGAAGTCGTGTTCCTCGAAGAGGGATGCTTCCCAGACGGCCGACTCGACGAGCGCTTCCGGCGTTGCCTTGCCGTATTTTTCCATCAGCCGCGGGTCGAGGGAGCCAGCGTTGACGCCAATGCGGATCGAGGTTCCGGCAGCCTTGGCTGCGGCCGCGATCTCTTTGATCTGGTCATCAAACTTGCGGATATTTCCGGGGTTGACGCGGACGGCTGCGCAGCCCGCGTCGATGGCCGCGAAGACGTACTTCGGCTGGAAGTGGATATCAGCGATGACCGGGATCTGTGACTTCCGGGCGATGATCGGCAGAGCTGCGGCGTCGTCGGCGGACGGGCATGCAACGCGCACAATGTCACAGCCGGTGGCTGTCAGCTCAGCGATCTGCTGCAGGGTCGCATTGATATCGGTGGTGGGGGTGGTGGTCATGGATTGGATGCTGATGGGCGAATCCGATCCGACGCCCACGGAGCCGACCTTGATCTGCCGGGTTTTGCGGCGGGGAGCAAGGACGGGCGGTGGGGCGGCTGGCATTCCTAAACTGACCGAGGTCAAAGGATCCTCCATGTGTAGTTCATCGGTACATCAAATGTGGTGGGTTTATGCGTACTGCGACAACAGGCCGATGCCGGGCTTCCACTCGGTGGCCTTGACCGCAGCGATAGCACCCTGGAGGGCGAAAGGATCCTGGCGCAGGAGATCGTTGAGCCCCAGCTCGTCATCGGCGGTGAAGATCAGCAGTGCACCAGCACCATCGGCGAAGGCGCCGGAGGCGAGGACCCGCCCATCGGTTACGAGGCTGCTGAGCCACTCGCGGTGAGCCGGCCGGTGCTCATCGCGTAGGTCGGAGGTATCAGGGCCATACACATATTCCACTGCGAAAACACTCATGGATCCACCTTATACGTGATTACAGGAGGTATGCCGCAGTGAAGCCGGCGACGGCGGCCGCCCACAACATGGATGTCAGGGTTCCGATGATGAAGCGTTCGGCAACCGCTGGTGTGTCTTTCAACTCCGCGTACCTGCCAAGGCCCTTGATTGCCACGACGTAGGCGATCGCCACCGGTTCGTTGGCGAGGATGGCGCCAGCCACTGCGAGCCGCTCGAGGACGCCGATCACCAGACCACCACGCAAAACTCCGGGGCGGGATGCAGGCTTCGCAGAAGTTGTGGGGTCATGTGTTGGCGGATCGGGGATCACTATCCGCGGGCGGGCGTCGTCCGCGGGCAGCCCGGAAGTCTCCGCGGGTTCGCGCCTGCTCTGGTGCTCGGCCCTGTCCTGCGGAGCGTTGTCCTGCTCGGCCCAGTCCTGCGCCGCCTGGTGATGCTCTGCCGTCTTCTCGTGCTCATCGACCGTTCGCGCAAGCTTGAGCACGCCGGTGGTTACTGGCCAACCAACACCTGCCGCCACCAGCAGCGCCAGTATGATCCACAGTGCTTCCATGCAGGCCTCATCTTCCTGTCGTTACACCGGGACTCTACAGTCTGGGTCTGACGCTTTGTTCGCGGGGCTATTCTTTGTTCGCCGGACTAGTCCCGGGAGGCCTCGTCGGCTCGCTGCAACAACACTGCGGCGGCCGGCCGGGCGGCCCATTCCTCAACCCACGCCGATCGGCCAACCGCCTTACTGACGGCCTGGGAGGTGATGCCGAGCTGTCTCGCCACGGCAGTCTGACTCCCCCATTTGCCTGGTTCCAGCAGATCGAGGACACGCCATTCGGCCGCCGTCCGCTTCATGACGTGCAACCCAATCAGCATCAGCACCCCCTCTGCTTCGGAAGACCCCACCCCACCGTCTACGGCGACTGCCGCCCGGTCCCCGGCCTTCTTCGCTCGTTCGACTGCCGCTCGGGCAGCGACAAAGGCAGAACCTCTTCCCTCGCGCGCGCTCGACGGCAGGGGCAGTTCCACGCCCCCCACCCCGATCCCGACATACCAACCGCCCGCTCGAAGGCAGAGCAGAGCTGCGTCGACCACTGCCTCCGGCGAGTCAAGGACCCCCTGCGCCTCATCACCGACCGAGCGGTCGAAGGGCACGGCTGCTGGCACCTGCCGGAGGAGGTCGAGGAGGCCGGGGACCCCGTCGTCGGCCTGGGAACTACCCTTCTGATCGATCGTCATGACAAACATATTTCAACCCTAAGCGGTTGAGAAAGCAATAACAACCTATTTAGCACTCAATTTAATTTACAACCATCTTGTGTTGAACCTCGATGGCTGATTTGACATACCTAGCCGAACAGATTGACCGGCTTCACGATGTCCGCGTAAATCAGCAGGGCGCCCATGCCCATGAGGAGAACTGCCACCACGTAGGTGAGCGGGAGGAGCCTGGCCATGTCGAAGGGGCCAGGGTCGGGGCGCTTGAACAACCGTGCGAAGGTCCGACGGACTCCTTCCCATAGCGCACCCGCGATGTGTCCGCCGTCGAGGGGCAGCAACGGGATGAGGTTGAAGACAAACAAGGCAATATTGACGCCGCCCACCAGGCCGACCAGGGTCGCTACCCGGGATTCGATGGGGATTTCATCCATGGCGGAGACTTCGCCGGCAATACGGCCGACGCCGACCACGCTGATCGGACCTTCGGGATCACGCGGCGCGTCCGAAAACGCTGCCTGCCCCACCTCGACGACCCGCTGCGGAAGATTGATCACCACGCCGGTCACTGCGACGACATTCTCGCCCACTGCGGGCAACACGTCGCTTGCCGGGCCGGGAACGAGTTCCTGCTGGGAGCCGACGCCGATAAACCCTACCGCTTCGAGTACCGGAGTTCCGTCGTCGTCGAGCTTGGGGCGCCCGTCGATGTCCGGCACGGGGCGTTCGGTGAGCAGCGGCGTGATGGTGGCGTTGACGGTGTCACCGTCGCGCACATAAGAGATGTCTGTTTCTTCGCCAGCGGTGTCCCTGATCCAGGCGGACAGCTGGATCCAGTCGGTGACTTCCTGACCGTCGTAGCTCACCACCCGGTCGCCGGGCTGCAGCCCGGCGTCGAAGGCTGGGGCGGGAGGATCCTCGTCGGAACAGGCAGTCTGCCCCGTGGAGGCCTGCTGGCTGGCTGGCACCACGCATTCGTAGACCTCGGAGACGGTGGTGGTCGCCTGCGGCGATCCGAAGCCCATAATCAGGATGGCGAACATGATGACGCCGATGATCAAGTTCATCACCGGCCCGCCGAGCATGATGATGATGCGCTTCCAGATGGGCAGCTTGTAGAAGACCCGGTTTTCGTCGCCAGGTTGTAGCTGCTCGGCGGCGGCCTGCCGCGCGTCGGAGGTCAGTTGCTGAAACATCCCGGTGCTCGATGGGCGGACTGCCGTCCCGGTGCTGACGCCGTCGTCGACCTTGGCTGGCGGGAACATCCCCACCATGGAGACGTAGCCGCCGAGGGGAATGGCCTTGAATCCATATTCGGTGTCACCGCGGCGGCGGGAGAAGAGGGTGGGCCCAAACCCGATCATGTACTGGGTAACGCGGACTTTGAAGAGCTTGGCGGGGACAAGGTGCCCCACTTCGTGCAGAGCGATGGACGCGGCAATACCTATTGCAACGAAGAGCACTCCCAGAACGAAGAGCAGAATGGACAACGCGTTTCCTTTGGCTTAGCTGAACTGATCCTGCACACCACAACGAATTCGGGCGAGTGTGCGTGCCCGTTTTTCGGCGTCGAGCACGCTGCTGAGAGTGAGTGGCCCGGTGCTGTCGTACTCGGCGGTGACGGCCTCCACCGTATCCACAATGTCAGTGAAACCTATTGCTCCGCTGTGAAAGGCCTCGACCGCTTCTTCATTGGCGGCGTTGTAGACGGCCATCGCCGTTCCGCCGCAGGCTGCTGCCGCTTTGGCGAGCCGGACAGCCGGGAACGCCTCCTCGTCGAGGGGTTCGAAGGTCCAGGTGGCCGCCGTCGTCCAGTCGCAGGGGGTTGCCGCGCCGGGGATCCGGTGTGGCCAGCCGATGCCGAGGGCGATGGGGAGGCGCATGTCGGGCGGCGACGCCTGGGCGATGGTGGACCCGTCAGTGAACTGCACCATCGAGTGGATGATCGACTGGGGGTGGACGACGACGTCGATCCGCTCCAGCGGGATGCCGAAGAGCAGGTGCGCCTCGATGACCTCAAGCGCCTTGTTGACCATGGTCGCGGAATTGGTCGTGACCATTTTGCCCATATCCCAGGTGGGGTGGGCGAGGGCCTGCTGGGGGGTGACGTTTTGGAGGTCCTTCCTCGCTTTGCCGCGGAAAGGACCGCCCGATGCGGTGAGGATCAGCCGGTCCACCTCATCGGCGGTGCCGGAGCGCAGGCACTGGGCGATGGCCGAGTGCTCGGAATCCACTGGGACAATCTGGCCTTCGGCTGCTTCGTCGTGGACCAGCTGACCACCGACAATGAGGGATTCCTTGTTGGCAAGGGCGAGCAGATGTCCGGCTTTGAGAGCTGCGAGGGTCGGGGCGAGCCCAATGGATCCGGTAATGCCATTGAGGACGACGTCGGCGTCAGGCCAGGCGGCGAGGTGGGCCGAGGCATCGGGACCGGTAAACAGTGTCGGTGAGTAGTTCTTGCCTGACGCTGTCCTGGCGGCTGCCGCACGGATGGCTGCACTGAGTTCCGCTTCGGTGCCGGTGGCTGATGCGACCGCCTGGGCGGTGGTGGCCACGGCCTGTTCCGCCAGTAGCGTGAGGTTTCCGCCGCCGGCCGCCAGCGCTGTGACGATAAACCGATCCGGAGCCTGCCGGATGACGTCGATGGCCTGGGTGCCGATCGAGCCAGTGGATCCGAGGATGACGACCCGGCGGCGTCCTGTGTCTGGGGCGGTGAATACCATGATTCAAGTATCGCGCACCGGCAGGTTCGGATACGCGAAAAACGGCCCCTCAGCTCACGCCCGCCGATTGGATTGGCAGCACCTGAGCCCAAGGGCCGTTCTTACGATCGCCGCGCCGAGTGCGCGGACGCCGCTTAGCGGTTGATGGAGGCGAGCGCGTCGGGGATGGCTTCCTCGCCGGAAATCAGCTCAAGTACCTGCCGGTCCCCCAGCTTGGTCTCGAGAAGTGCGGCGATCACCGCTGCGACGTCCTTCCGCGGTACCGATCCCTGGCCGGTCTTCGAGGTCAGACGCACGCGACCGGTGGCAGGATCGTCAGTCAATCCACCAGGCCGGACGATGGTCCAGCTGAAGGAGGACCGGGCTACCAGGTCTTCTTCGGCAGCGAGCTTGGCCTGGAGGTAGGCGTAGAAGATGTCGTCAAGTCCGTCGGGGCGCTGGCCGTCGCGGACCGAGTCAGCACCCATGGACGAGATCTGCACAAATCGTTTCACGCCGGCTATTTCGGCTGCGTCTGCCAACAGCACAGACGCACCGCGGTCGACGGTGTCTTTGCGCTCGGCGCTGCTGCCTGGCCCGGCACCGGCTGCGAAGACGACTGCGTCAGCACCTGTCAGCACTTTGGCGAGTTCGTCGGCCGAGCTCGACTCAAGGTCGACGACCTCCGGGGTACCTCCGTCGCTCTCTATGTCTTTGTTGTGCTCGGGGTTGCGGATAAGTCCGACAACCTCGTGACCCTGGTGAACAAGGTGGCGGGTGAGTTCGCGGGCAATTTTTCCGTGGGCTCCTGCTATCACTGTTTTCATAGTGGGGTAACGGTTGAGGGGGTCCATCAAATTCCCTCGGGCAAATCATCAGCGATCACACCGGCTAGCCCTCGCCGGCCCTCGCCAGAGTTTGCTGGGCTTGACGAAGAATCGGACCGTCGATCATCCGCCCCCGAAACTGGAACACACCACCGCTCTGGGTGGCCTCGGCCAGAATCGCCCGAGCGTAGTCGACCTCCTCCGCGGAAGGCCGATACGCTTCTCGAATCACCGCTACCTGGCTGGGATGGATGCAGGCCTTTGAGCCGAAACCGGATGCCACAGCATCTCGAGACTCGGCAGCCAACCCGTCAAGATCAGCGATATTGATAAACACTGAGTCCATTGCCGCCTTGCCCGCTGCCGCCGCCGACAGCAACACATGCGCCCGTGCATGCGAGGCGACCTGGCGGTACGACCCGTTATCGGTACGGCTCGACGAGCCGCCCAACGAAGCCACCAGATCCTCCGCGCCCCACATCAGGGCCACAACATTGAGCTCAGCAGCGATCGCCTGCGCGTTGAGGATCCCCGTAGCGGTTTCACAAAGAGCAATAACCGAGAAGGGGTTCAAACCCCACAGATCGGCGGCCGACTCGGTCTTGGCCAGCATGACCGTGCGGTATCCCGTGTGCTTCAGCATCTCCACATCAAGAGCGAATTCGGGCGTCGATGCAGGGTTGATTCTCACTATGGTCCGCGAAGGATCGAGCCGGCTGGCCGCCACAGCATCGCGTGCCGCAGCCTTACCCGCTGGCGCAACAGCATCCTCAAGATCCAGAATGACCGCATCCGCCCGCTCGGCCGCCTTGCCGAACCGTTCAGGCCGATCCGCCGGACAAAACAACAACGCCGGTCCCATGATGAAAGTACTCATGAATTCTGGTGCCCCTCCTGGGTCCACATCAGCACGCTCCGGGTGAGCGTAGCGACAACGGTCCCGTCCTGATTGCGACCGGTGTGATCCATGGTGACAATTCCCTGCCCGGGACGCGACGCCGACAGCCGCTTCTCGGTCACCACAGTCTCCGTATAGAGGGTGTCTCCGTGAAATAGCGGGTGCGGGAAACGCACGTTGGTCATACCCAACTGAGCCACGATGGTGCCCTGAGTCAACTGCGGGACTGATTGCCCCACCACGGTCGCCAACGTCAGCATCGAGTTCATCAGCCGCTGCCCAAACGGCTGCGACTCGCTCCACGCCGCGTCAAGGTGCAACGCCTGGGTGTTCATGGTCATGGTGGTGAACAGCACGTTATCCGCCTCGGTCAGTGTGCGACCAGGCTTGTGCGAGTAGATCACCTCGGTGTCGAGCTCATCGAAGTACAGTCCCCGCTGCTCAACGACGGTCCGATCCGATCCCGACGACGACGACTCAGCCATGGAGGTCAACCTCAAGGTGGGCGCCGGTGGCGGCGATCACCTCGTCAACGCTTACGCCGGGCGCCGTTTCGCGCAACACCAGGGTGCCGCCGTTACGACCGTGGTCGACATCGATCACGGCAAGATCGGTGATGATCCGGTTGACGCACCCCTTGCCGGTCAACGGCAGCGAGCAGGACTCAACGATTTTTGGCTTACCGCTGCGGTCAACGTGCTCCATCATCACAATGACCCGTTTCGCACCAAACACCAGGTCCATGGCACCGCCCATGCCCTTGACCATCTTGCCGGGAATCATCCAGTTCGCGAGGTCGCCATTCTCGGCGACCTCCATGGCACCCAGAACCGCCACATCAACATGGCCACCACGGATCATGCCAAAGGAGGCCGCCGAGTCGAAGAACGCCGCACCGGAATTAACGGTCACCGTCTCCTTGCCCGCATTGATCAGGTCAGCGTCCAGCTGCTCCTCGGTGGGGTATGGCCCGACTCCGAGAATCCCATTCTCGGAGTGCAGCACCACCTCGACACCCTCGGGGATGTAGTTGGGAATCAGTGTGGGCATGCCGATCCCCAAATTGACGTACTGTCCGTTTTCCAGTTCCTGGGCAACGCGGGCCGCCAGCTCGTTACGTGTCAGTGCCATGGTCAGACCGCCTTCGCCGGGTTGGAAATATCGGATGCTTCGGAAAATAGTGGCTGCTCGGTGGACGGTGCCGAACCAGCCTGGTCAGACGGCTGCGACGCCTGATCAGAAGCGAGCGACACGGTCCGCTTCTCGATCCGCTTCTCCGGGTTTGGCGTGAGCACCACGCGCTGAACAAAGATGCCGGGAATATGGACATGCTCGGGATCGAGCTCGCCCGGCTCCACCAGCTCCTCCACCTCAGCGATAGTGATTTTTCCCGCCTGCGCACAGAGCGGGTTGAAGTTCATGGCGGTGGCATGGAAAACAAGGTTGCCGTGCCGGTCCCCCTTCCAGGCGTGGACCAGTGCGAAGTCGGGGTTGACCGACTCCTCAAGCACATAGTCCTGCCCGCCAAAGGTACGCACTTCTTTCGCTGCCGATGCGACGGTGACGTTACCGGCGTCGTCGTACTTCTGCGGCAATCCTCCCTCGCTCACCTGCGTGCCGACCCCTGCCGGGGTATAGAAGGCGGGAATACCGGCGCCACCGGCGCGCAGCTTCTCGGCGAGGGTCCCCTGCGGCGTCAGCTCCACCTCGAGTTCACCCGACAGGTACTGACGTGCAAATTCCTTATTCTCGCCCACATATGAGCTGATGGTGCGGCGGATCCGACCGTCAAACAGGAGGACACCCAGCCCCCAGTTGTCGACGCCGCAGTTGTTGCTGATGGTTTCGAGGTCGGTTGTGCCCTGCTGATGCAGCGCGTCGATCAGGGCCACGGGAATTCCGCAGAGCCCAAACCCGCCGACGGCCAGCGAGGCACCATCGGGGATATCGGACACTGCCTCGGCGGCCGTCGCAACAACTTTGTCGATCACTATAACTCCTTCAGTACTGACGTATGACGGGTTGCTAGAGTCCCAGTTCCCGGGCGATCAGCATCAGCTGAACCTCGGTAGTTCCCTCGCCCACTTCGAGAATCTTCGAGTCCCGGTAGTGGCGTGAGACGGTGAACTCATTGATAAAGCCGTAGCCGCCGAAGATCTGGGTGGCGTCCCGGGCGTTGTCCATTGCAGCTTCACCCGCCACCAGCTTAGCGATCGAAGCCTGTGTCTTGAATGGCTTACCGGCGAGCATGCGGGACGCGGCGTCGTAGTACGCCAGCCGCGCGGTGTGCGCCCGGGCCTGCATCCGCGCAATCTTGAACTGGATCGACTGGAACGACCCGATGTTGGTGCCGAACGCCTGACGTTCCTTGGCGTACTTGATCGACTCTTCGACACAGCCCTGAGCGGCGCCGGTGGCCAGCGCGGCGATGGCGATGCGGCCCTCGTCGAGGATCTGGAGGAAGTTGGCGTAACCGCGGCCACGGGTACCCAGCAGGTTCGCTTCGGGAACGTGCACATCGGTGAGCGTGAGCGGGTGGGTGTCGGAGGCGTTCCAGCCCACCTTGTTGTACGCCTTTTCGGCCTTGAAACCCGGGGTGTTGGACGGCACCAGGATGGTCGAGATTTCCTTTTTCACCGACCCGTCGCCGCGCGTGATGGTGTCGGTGACCGCGGTGACCGTCACCAGGCGGGTGATGTCGGTGCCGGAGTTGGTGATGAACTCCTTGGTGCCGTTGATGACCCATTCGCCGTTCACAAGTTTCGCCGTCGTCTTGGTTCCCGACGCATCCGAGCCGGCCTCCGACTCTGTCAGGCCGAAGCCACCAAGCGCTTTGCCGCTGGCCAGCAGCGGAAGCCATTCCTGTTTCTGTTCCTCGGTGCCGAACCGGTAGACCGGCATCGCGCCCAGCGACACGCCAGCCTCGAGGGTGATGGCGACCGACTGGTCCACCCGGGCCAGCTGTTCCAGCGCGAGGCAGAGGGCAAAGTAGTCTCCACCCATGCCGCCGTATTGCTCGGGGAAGGGCAGGCCGAACAACCCCATGTCAGCCATCTGGTCCACGACGGCGTAAGGGAAGCTGTGCTCCTCGTCATGCTTGGCTGACACTGGCGCGACAACCTCGTCGGCGAAATCGCGGACTGTGTCGACCAGGTCCTGGTATTCCTCGCTGAGTTCAAAGTTCATGACTTACGCTTCTTCTTTCGTGGGGGTCGGTCCTGCTACGTCGGACAGGGTTTCGGTCGTATGAATTCGTGCGACGATCTGGTTGGCCTTGACGAGGTCGCCGGCTTTGAGGTGGATGGCCACCGTGCCGGCGACGGTGGCCGTCAGCTGGTGTTCCATCTTCATGGCCTCGACGCTGAGCAGCGTCTGACCCGCGAGGACAGTGTCGCCGTCGGCCACTGACACTGACGTGACAGTTCCCGGCATCGTGGAGCGCACCTCGGGGTCGGCGGTCCCTTCGGCCCGGGCGATCTGCGAAAGCTGGGTTTCGAGCCGTTCGGCCCGGTCGAGCATCCGTACCGACGTCGACCACCCGGCGTCGGAATACCAGAGGGTCGCGCCGTCCTGGCCGATAGCCGCCCGACGACGGATGCCGTCCACGGTCACAGTGCCCTGGCCCGGATGGTGGGTCACGGTCCGTGGTGGGCCGTCGCCGAGATGGACGTCGTAGCCCGCAGCCGTCGGCTGCACGAGCACCTCCCGGACATCGCCTGGAGCGACGGTGAGATGCACCGTCCGGGGCCGTCGTGTTCCAATCCGCCACCCGTCCCGGCGGGCCCAGGGCGATCCGGCCGGATGGAAACTGGCAGGCTCGGACACGGAATTGCCCGCCCCGACGGCTGCAAGGATTGACACCTCCTCGTCGGAGATACGACGGAACGTCAACCCGGGCAGTTTGCGTTCGATCATGGTGGTGTCGAGGCGTCCCGCGCGGACGTCGTCGTCGTTGATCAAGAGCCTGAGGTACTCGGTGTTGGTGTTGACGCCCAACACCACTGTGTCGGCGAGCGCCTGGTCCAGCCGGTCGAGAGCCTCGGTGCGGTGGCGACCCCACGTAATCACCTTGGAGAGCATCGGATCGTAGCTGGCGGAGATGTCGAGCCCGTCGAGTAGCGAGCTGTCCACCCGGATGCCCTCGCCGACCGGTTCCGCGAGGTGGATCACCGTGCCGGTAGACGGCAGGAACCCGGACTCGGGATCTTCGGCATAGACCCGTGCCTCGACCGCGTGCCCGGTGAGCACGACGTCGTCCTGGGACAGGGTGAGCTTCTCACCCGCGGCGATGCGCACCTGCCACTGCACCAGATCGATGCCGGTGACCAGTTCGGTGACGGGGTGCTCCACCTGGAGCCGGGTGTTCATCTCCATGAAGAAGAACTCATCAGGTGCGTCTGCTGACACCAGGAACTCGACGGTCCCCGCTCCGCTGTACTCGACGCTGCGGGCCGCATTGCAGGCCGCTTCGCCGATGCGGGCACGGGTTGCCTCATCGAGCAGCGGCGACGGGGCCTCCTCGATGACCTTCTGATGACGGCGCTGCAGCGAGCATTCCCGCTCCCCCAAATGAATGACGTTGCCGTGGTTGTCGGCGAGGATCTGAACTTCGATGTGCCGCGGCGTGAGGATCAGCCGCTCCATGAACAGGGTGTCGTCGCCGAAAGCCGACGCGGCAACGCGCCGCGCGGTTGGCAGGGTCCCGGCCAGGTCCTCCTGCCGTTCGACCACGTGCATTCCCTTGCCGCCGCCCCCGGCCGAGGGCTTGATCAGCAGGGGGAACCCGACGTCGGCCGCAGCCTCCAGTAGCTGCTGGTCGGTCAGCCCCGGCTGGGCAATACCCGGCACCACCGGCACCCCGTGGTCCATCACGTGATTCTTGGACCGGATCTTGTCGCCCATGACATTCAGCGCATGCACCGAGGGGCCGATGAATGCTATGTCTGCATCGCTCAGAGCCTGGGCGAAGGCCTGGTTCTCGCTGAGGAATCCGTACCCGGGGTGGACCGCCTGGGCGCCGGTGCGCTGGCAAGCATCGAGGATCGCGTCGATGGACAGGTAGCTCAGCGCTGGGGACGCCGGTCCGATCCGCACCGCCACGTCGGCTTCCCGGACATGGAGGGCACCGGCGTCGGCGTCGCTGTAGACGGCCACCGACCGGATGCCCAGCGTGCGGAGGGATCGGATCACCCGGCACGCGATCTCGCCCCGGTTGGCGACCAGCACGGTATCGAAGAGGGCGGCGTCGGACAGGGCAGGGTCGGTCATTGGTTCGATGGGTAACATCTCGCTCACATCCGGAAAAGGCCGAAGGAGGTGTCCCGGACCGGCGCGTTGGCACAAATGTCCAAGGCGAGGCCGAGCACCGTGCGGGTATCCGCGGGGTCAATAATGCCGTCATCCCAGAGACGGGCTGTCGAGTAGTAGGGGCTACCCTGCGCCTCGTACTGCTCACGGATGGGTTCCTTGAACGCCTCTTCGTCCTCGGCGCTCCAGTCCTCTCCGCGTCCCTCCAGCTGGTCCCGTTTGACGGTTCCGAGCACCGACGAGGCCTGGTTGCCGCCCATGACCGAAATCCTGCTGGAGGGCCACATCCACAGGAATCGCGGCGAGTAGGCACGCCCGCACATCGAGTAGTTGCCTGCACCAAAGGAGCCGCCGACGACGACGGTCAGTTTGGGGACACGGCAAGTGGCGACAGCGGTGACCATCTTGGCGCCGTTTTTGGCGATACCGCCTGCCTCGTAGTCGCGGCCGACCATGAAGCCGGACAGGTTCTGCAGGAAGATCAGCGGGATTCCCCGCTGGTCGCACAGTTCGATGAAGTGGGCTCCCTTGAGCGCCGATTCGCTGAATAGCACGCCGTTGTTGGCCACGATGCCCACCTGATGGCCGTGCAGCGTAGCGAAGCCGGTGACCAGCGTAACCCCGTACTCTTTCTTGAACTCATGGAACTGGCTGCCGTCGACGAGCCGGGCGATGACTTCACGGGCATCGTAGGAGGCGTTGACGTCGGTGGGGACCGCGCCGTAGACCTCGTCGGGATCGACAGCCGGGGCGGTGGAAGCAGTGATCTCCCAGGCCGGCGCGTTTCGCGGCAGGGTGGAGATGATGTCACGGACTATCTCCAGTGCGTGGGTGTCGTTTTCCGCCAGATGATCGGTAACCCCGGAGATTTTCGAGTGGACGTCTCCCCCGCCCAGCTCCTCGGCGGTCACTATCTCGCCGATGGCTGCCTTCACCAGGGGCGGGCCACCCAGGAAGATGGTGCCCTGGTTGCGAACAATGACAGTCTCGTCACTCATGGCGGGGACATACGCTCCACCGGCGGTACACGACCCCATGACGGCGGCGATCTGCGGGATTTTCCGGGACGACATGGTGGCCTGGTTGAAGAAGATACGGCCGAAGTGCTCCTTGTCCGGGAACACCTCGTCCTGTTTGGGCAGGAACGCTCCGCCGGAGTCCACCAGGTAGACACACGGCAGGTTGTTCTCCAACGCGATTTCCTGGGCCCGCAGGTGTTTCTTGACCGTGAGGGGGTAGTAGGTGCCACCCTTGACGGTCGCGTCGTTGGAAATCACCAGTACGTGGCGGCCGTGGACGAGCCCGACGCCGGCGATGACCCCTGCGCCCGGGCATTCGTCGTCGTACAGTCCGTTGGCAGCCAGCGGTGCGATCTCCAGGAAGGGGCTACCGTCGTCGAGCAGCTGGTCGATCCGCTCGCGCGGGAGGAGCTTGCCGCGGGCGACGTGCCGCTCACGCGATCGCGGAGGGCCACCGAGGGCCGCCTCAGCGAGCCTGTCCCGCAATTCGGTGACCAGTTGCCGCTGCGCAGTGTCGTTCTCGAGAAAGCCGGGGCTGGTGGGATCTACCTGGGATGTCAGCGTCTGCATGGAGGGTCTTTCCCTGACCGGTTGCTCGTCGGCGAGCGCACCGTCTGTTTGGAGGCACTTTCAGTTAGTATGTACTAACTGAGTTTAGGTTAGTAGCTAATAACCGACTTGTCCACCAAAATGGGATGACCGGTCCACGAGACCGCACGAGATGGGGCATCAATGGAAGCTTCTGCTCCGAGCCGGATTACCGGCCGCAGCATGGCGAAGGCCTCGCGCCGCGCCGCCCTGCTGGATGCCGCGGCCCAACTGTTTGCCGATCGAGGCTACAACGGTGTCTCCATCGAGGATCTCGGCGCCGCGGCCGGCGTCAGCGGGCCGGCCGTCTACCGCCACTTCAGCAACAAACCGGCAGTTCTCGCGGCTCTTCTGGCTGGTGTCAGCGAGGACTTGCTCCGCGGCAGTAATGCGGTGGTAGCCGATGCCCCCGACCCGGCATCGGCGCTCCGCGGACTGATCGAATTCCAGGTGGACTTTGCGTTGCGGAATGCCAACGTGATCAGGGTGCAGGACCGGGACCTCAACAGCCTGACCCCCGAAGATGAGCACACCGTTCGGTTCCTGCAGCGCCAATATGTGGAAGTGTGGGTGGATGTCATGGCCAAGCTCCTGCCCGACGACGACCCCGCCCAACTTCGCCGCAAGGCTCATGCAGCCTTTGGGCTGATCAACTCGACTCCGCACACAACTCCACGCCGGAAAAGCAGCAGCGACATCGCCGACCTGCGGCTCTTGCTGGAGAAAATGGCATGGTCGGCGCTTAATGCGTAGCCAATTGCCTAGTAACCTGTTCCTACCCGCCACCTAACCGAAAGTTCGATGTGACTTCACTACGCGCCGTTGAACCCTCCGACCTGGACGAGTTTTTCACCCATCAACTCGATCCCAGCGCCAACCACATGGCTGCGTTCACGGCCAAGAACCCAGCCGACCGTGGGGTGTTCAACCACCACTGGCAGAACATCCTCAACGATCCCCAGATCACCGTGCGCACCATCCTTAACGACGGCGCAGTGGTGGGCAGCATCCTCGCCTACCGCAACGACGAAACCCCCGAGATCAGCTACTGGATCGACAAGTCCCGCTGGGGCCAGGGCATCACCACGGCGGCCGTAGGGCTTTTCCTCGAGGAATTCACTGACCGACCCATCCGTGCCCGCGCCGTGGTGGACAACGTCAACTCCATCCGGATCCTCGAACGCTACGGGTTCGAACACATCGGTGAGGTCCAGGGATTCGCCAATGCCCGCGGCGCCGTCGTCAAGGAACTGGTCCTGGAGCTCCGCTAAACCCGCGCACACCACGCCCGGTCCCGTGCGACCCATCTCCAGCCCGCTCCGGTGAGCACAATGGACATCGGTGTCCAACATACCGGGCACCGATGCCTGGGTTGACCCGACTGGTCCACTTCGCTCTCCGGAATCGGGTACAGCTCAGGGAACAGGGCCCACCGGTTCACGCCGACGGATCGTTGGCGCTGGCGCACCGTTCTCGGCACTGAGCCGACGGCCCAGCTCCCCCGCTAGATCATCGTGAGGACCATGCCGGGGTCGGAGAGGATAGTTCCGATATCGGCAAGGAACCGTGACCCCTGCTCCCCATCCACGAGCCGGTGGTCGAAGGATAGGCTCAGCGTCATCACCGAACGCAACGCGATCCCGCCCTGGTACTCCCAGGGGGTCCGGCGGACGGCTCCCATCGCCAGAATGGCCGCCTCCCCCGGATTGAGGATCGGCGTTCCGGCATCGATCCCGAACACCCCGACGTTGGTGATGGAGATGGTGCCGCCGGAGAGATCGGCCGGGCTGGTCTTGCCGGCGCGTGCCGTCTCGGTGAGTCCGGTCAGTGCCTGCGCAATCTCCTTGAGCGTCAACTGATCGGCGTCCTTGATGTTCGGCACCATCAGCCCCCGCGGCGTCGCGGCAGCAATCCCGAGGTTCAGGTAATGGTGCTGCACGATCTCGGAGCTGGCGCCATCCCAGCGGGTATTGACCGTCGGGTTGCGGGCCGCCGCAATACACAACGCCTTGGCCACCACAGTGAGCGGCGTGATCTTCACGTCGGAAAACGCCCGGCTGGCCTTCAGTCGTGCGATGAGGTCCATGGTGGGAGTGACATCGATCGTCAGGAACTCGGTCACATGCGGCGCAGTGAACGCGCTCGCCACCATCGCCGCAGCGGTGTGCTTGCGGACCCCCTTGATCGGTGTCCTGGTCTCCCGCTGGGTTGAGCGCTCCGGAACGGATAACACCTCAACCGTGGCGGCCGGCTGCTCCCGCTGGCCGGCAGCCCCCAGCACATCGTCACGGGTAATCAGCCCGGCGGGACCGGATCCGGTCACTGACGCCAGCTCAACCCCGAGGTCCCGTGCCAGCTTCCGCACGGGTGGAGTTGACCGGGGGCGTTCCAGCGGGGTGGTGGTCAGCGGCTCTGCAGGTGAAACCAGGTGCGCCGATGGGGCAACTGGCGCTGCAGGCACAGCTGTCGGTACTGAGTCTGGCAGGGCTACAGCCACCTCACCACGACCCGATCCGCCCCGCGCACGACGTGCCGGACGGCCACCCTTCTCCACTGCCGCGCCATACCCGACAAGGTTGGGTTCGCGCTTGGCGGGGACTTCGCCGTCGACCGGTCCCGCAACCGCTCCCGCACCCCCGGAGGCTGCTGCGGCGGGGCCTCCGGCGCCAGCACCCCCACCGTTGACTCCTTCGACAGCAGGCACATCGAACGAGATGATCGGTGAACCGACCTCGACCACTGTGCCCGGCTGCTCGTGCAGCCTGGCAACCACCCCGGCATAGGGCGACGGCAGCTCGACGACCGCTTTGGCGGTCTCGACGTCGGCAATGATCTGGTTGAGTTCGACGACGTCGCCCTCGGCGACGTGCCAGCTGACAATCTCCGATTCGGTCAGACCTTCGCCAAGATCCGGGAGCCTGAATTCCTTGATCACAGTCGCCACTACCTTTCGAGCCCGCTCAGCGAATTGGTTCGTCCCAGCACGCGGTCAACGCCGTCGAGAATACGATCCAGATCGGGCAGGTGATGGAATTCGAGTTTGGAGTACGGGTAAGGAATGTCGAAGCCGGTGACCCGAACCGGTGCATGCTCCAGGTAATTGAAGCAGCGCTCGGTGATGCTGGCAGCAATTTCCGCGCCCAGCCCACCCGACTGTGCTGCCTCGTGGGTGATCACCAGCCGGCCGGTCTTCCGTACCGAGGCCTCGATGGTGGCGAAGTCGATGGGTGCGAGGGAGCGCAGATCGATCACTTCGATAGAGACGCCGTCGTCGGATGCTGCAATTGCCGCGTCCCGTGCGGTGGGCACCAGCGGACCATACGTGACGAGGGTGACGTCGCCGCCTTCCGTGACCACGTGGGCATCCTCCATTGATGTTGCTGACAGGTCGATCGACTCATCGACCTCGCCTTTGACGTGGTACCGACGCTTCGGCTCGAAGTACAGCACGGGGTCGTCGCTGGCGATGGCCTGTTGGATCATCGTGTAGGCGTCCTGCGGATTGGAAACACTGACCACCCTCAACCCGGAGGTGTGGGTGAAGTAGGCTTCGGGCGACTCGGAGTGATGCTCGGGCGACCCAATGCCGCCGCCGAACGGCACTCTGATGGTGATGGGCATTTTCACTGCGCCCTGGGTCCGGTAGTGCAGCTTCGCGACCTGGCAGACAATCTGGTCGAACGCCGGGTAAATGAAACCGTCGAACTGGATTTCGACCACCGGGCGATACCCCCGGTAGGCCATTCCGACGGCGGTGCCCATGATGGCCGACTCGGCCAGCGGAGTATCAAGGACCCGGTGCTCGCCGAAGTCCTTCTGCAGCCCCTCGGTGATGCGGAAAACGCCGCCGAGCTTGCCGATGTCCTCGCCCATGAGGATCACCTTCGGATCGTTCTCCATGGCCCTGCGCATGCCGGCATTGATGGCCCGGCCAAATGTCATCGTAGACATCAGTGGCTTCCTTCCGTGGCTGATCCGCTGGCATCCTGCGACCCGGAGTCACCCGGTACAGAGTCACCAGATCCTGAATCGAAAGACGCCAGGTAGCGTCCGTAGTTCTCCTGCTGACGGTCCAGCCAGGAGTTGGGGGTGCTGTAGACGTGCTTGAACACGTCCATCGGCTCCGGCTCGGGCATCTCGATGCAGCCAGCGCGGAGTTTAGCCGCGACGTCGTCGGCCTTGGCACCAACTGAGGAGATGAAATCGGGGGTGAGCAAACCCAAAGAGTCGAGCAGCGCCGAGAGCCGGGAAATCGGGTCCTTCGCCGCCCAGTCCTCCAGCTCGTTCGCGTCACGGTATTTGGTGGGGTCATCGGCTGTGGTGTGCGGGCCCATCCGGTAGGTGACGGCCTCGATGAAGCTCGGCCCACCACCGGTCCGTGCCCGGTCCAGCGCCTCGCGGGTGACGGCCAGGCAGGCCAACACGTCGTTGCCGTCGACACGTACCGAAGGAATCCCGAAGCCCGGTGCCCGGTTGGCAATGGGAACGTGAGCCTGCAGACCCACGGGTTCCGAGATGGCCCAGTGGTTGTTCTGGCAGAAGAAGATGACCGGCGCCTGGTAGCTCGCAGCGAAAACCATTGCCTCGTTGACGTCGCCCTGGCTCGTGGCGCCATCACCGAAGTAGGTCACCGCCACCGCATCCGCGCCATCCTGCTGGATCCCCATGGCATATCCGGTGGCATGCAAGGTCTGCGCACCGATGATCACCTGGGGGGTGGCCATGTTGATCGAGAAGGGGTCCCATCCCGCCGACGCGTTACCGCGCCAGACCCGCAGGATGTCGGTGAAGCCGACACCCCGGCAATAGGCCACAGCGTTCTCGCGGTAGCTGGAGAACACAAAGTCATCCTCACGCAACGCGCGCCCTGAACCGATCTGCGCGGCCTCCTGCCCCAGCAGCGGCGGCCACAGCGCCAGCTCCCCCTGGCGCTGCAGCGCGGTTGCCTCAGCGTCAATCCGCCGCACCACCACCATGTCCTCGTACAGCGCCTGCAACGCCGGGCCGTCGACGTCGGCAACCCACCGGTCGTAGTCTCCGCTTGTTCGCCGGACGCCCGAAGGGGTCAGCAGCTGGATCAGCGTGTCTTCTCCGGCGGAAGCGGTGTCATTCAGGGGCACAATTACACAACCTTCAGTGGTGTGGTCGGGCACCCGGCCGGATCGCTTATGACGGACCGGGAGCCTTGTCCTTGACCTGTGGGCGTCTTTACCCAAAGATACTGTGACCCTACTCACAGCGGCCATCGAGCACAACCGATCACCGTTTGGTTGAGCATAGTGCCAGATATTCGGTATCAGCACCGTGTTAGCATTGCGCATTATGCAACCCCTGGATTCCACCGACACCCGCCTCCTGATCGCCCTGGCGAAAGACCCACGGCGCACCGTCGTGGCGTTGGCCCAAAAGCTGGGACTGTCCCGCAACACGGTGCAGGCCAGGATGGCCCAGTTGGAGAAGAAGTCGGTGTTCCTGTCCTTCGAGCGCCGGATCAATCCGGTAGCCCTGGGCTACCCGCTGATGGCGTTCATTCACGTGCACGTTCAGCAGCAGAAGCTCGCCGCCATTACTGAACAGCTGGCCGATATTCCAGAGGTGCTCGAGGCGTACGGTCTCACGGGTCAGGCAGACATCCTGGTTCGGGTGGTCTGCGCCGACGCTGAGGATCTCTTCAGGATCAACGGGAAAATCCTCGGCTGCGATGGGGTGGAGCGATGCGACACCTCGCTGGCCATGGGAGAACTGGTCCCCTTCCGGGTTGAGCCACTCCTTGAGCGTGGCCCCCGCCAGCCCGGCAAGTAACAGGCAGGCGGGTCAACAGGCAGCCGGGTCGGCGGCAGGCGGTCTGCCCACCGGCAGGCAGGCACGAAACAGGTGGCCGGCCCAGAAGGAGGCGGCTGCCCCTGGCACACTCCCTACAACGGCAACAGGCCGGCCCGGATGCGGGCCGGCCTGTTGCCGTCTAAAGAGGTGAGCGAATCCGACCTAGTGGTCAGTCGCCTTTTCCGCGCCGACCCCGGTGAGGGACCGTACTTCCATTTCCGCCTGCTTCTGCGGATCCTCAGTGGTCTTGGCCAGAACGCTACCCAACCAGCCGAGGAAGAACGCCAGCGGGATGGAGACGATACCCGGGTTGTTCAGCGGGAACAGAACGAAGTCGACACCCTGAATCATCGAGGTTTCCTTGCCCGAAACAACAGGAGAGAAGGCGATGAGCAGGATTGCCGAACCGAGTCCGCCGTACATGCTCCAAACGGCGCCCTGGGTGTTGAAACGCTTCCAGAACAGCGAGTAGAGGATGGTCGGCAGGTTGGCGCTGGCGGCAACCGCGAAGGCCAGCGCAACCAGGAAGGCGATGTTCTGCCCCTGTGCGCCGATGCCACCGAGGATGGAGAGAATACCGATCACGACGACGGTACGCCGGGCCACCTTCACCTCACCATCGGGATCCAGGTTGCCCTTGCGGATGACGTTCGCGTAGATGTCATGGGCGAAGGACGCTGCGGCGGTGATGGTCAGACCGGCGACGACGGCGAGAATCGTTGCGAACGCAACTGCCGAGATCACTCCGAGCAGGATGGGCCCACCCAATTCGAACGCCAGCAGTGGTGCTGCCGAGTTGACTCCACCCGGAGCGGCCTGAATACGATCCGCACCGATCAGGGCGCCGGCGCCGTAGCCGAGGACCAGGGTGAACAGGTAGAACCCGCCGATCAGCCAGATGGCCCACACCACTGAACGGCGGGCTTCCTTGGCAGTTGGCACGGTGTAGAAGCGCATCAGCACGTGCGGGAGAGCCGCCGTACCGAGAACAAGCGCCAGGGCAAGCGACACGAAGTCCAGCTGCGAGGTGCTGCTGACGCCGTACTGCAGGCCGGGGTTGATGATGTCCGGGTTGCCAGCGGTTTCCATCGCTGCACCCAGCAGGGTGGAGAGATTGAAGTCGTGGAGCGCAAGCACCCAGATGGTCATCACGAACGCGCCGGTGATGAGCATGACGGCCTTGATGATCTGCACCCAGGTGGTGCCCTTCATTCCGCCGATCAGTACGTAAAGGATCATCAACCCGCCGACGACGGTGATGACCAGTGACTGGCCGATCCGGTCGTCAATGCCCAGCAGGAGGGAAACCAGTCCGCCGGCGCCAGCCATCTGAGCGAGCAGGTAGAAGAAGCAGACGGCCAGGGTGGTGATGGCTGCGGCGATGCGCACCGGGCGCTGGCGCAACCGGAACGAGAGGACGTCGGCCATGGTGAACTTGCCGGTGTTGCGGAGCAGCTCAGCCACCAGCAGCAGGGCTACCAGCCAGGCCACCAGGAAGCCGATGGAGTAGAGGAACCCGTCGTAGCCGTTGATCGCGATGGCGCCGACAATACCCAGGAAGGAAGCCGCCGACAGGTAGTCACCGGCAATGGCGGTGCCGTTCTGCGGTCCGCTGAAGGATCGCCCGGCCGCATAGTAATCAGCGGCGGTCTTGGTGTTGCGGCTTGCACGGAGCACAATCACCAGGGTGACGGCGACGAACAACCCGAAAATGGTCATGTTCAGCCACGGTTCACCAACCTGGGTGCTTTCGACCGTCTGCATCGGCAGGGAGACCGGCATCATTTGTTCGCTCCTGACTGCTCATTGAAGACCTCAGGAGCGGCGACCTCAAGCTCGTGGCGGATGTCCGCGGCGATCGGGTCAAGCTTCCGGTTGGCGTAGGTGACGTACCCCATCGTGATGGCGAAGGTGGTGACGAACTGCAGCAGACCCATGATGAGCCCGATGTTGATGTTTCCCCAGACCGGGGTGGACATGAAGTCTGTTGCGTAGGACGCCAGCAGCACGTACAGGAAGTACCAGAGCAGAAAGAAGACTGCCATGGGAAAAACGAAGCTGCGATGGCGTTTGCGCAGTTCCTTGAACTGCGGATTCTGCTGGTATGCGGTGAAGTCGACGGGCGCTGTGGTGCCAGCTTCCGGCGGCGATTGCTCGGTAGCCATGATTCCTCCTCGTTGAGAACGTCTTCCACGCCGCGCTGGCTCCGTTCGGTCGGGAGCAGCGACAGGCGCGTGAAGGTGTGACTCCCATCACCTTGCGCGCTGCGCGCGCGGTTCTCCAGTACCGCAGCGTGGTGTATCGCCCAGTGGACGCCCAGCTGCGGTGAGCGGCCCCCTCCTGCGGCGAGTGGGAACACCGGTGAACCGTTGACGGCTACTGTTGAGCAATGTTCAGCACCGCCGTCGACACCGCACTGGTAGGCGCCATCGTCGTCCTGACGATCGCGGTGGTCGCGGCCCTGGGGTTCAAACTATCCCGCTCCTACCGGGATCTGGGGTCCGACGCCGACCGGGCCACCTATGCCACCCTGCACACCGCGGCGCTCGCGTCGGAGCACCTGCGTGCCGGGCTCACACCGACGGGTGCGTCGAAAGCCAGCAAGCATCTGCGCGGTCTGCTGCGGTGTGACACTCTCCTGATCACCGACGAAAGCGCTGTCCTCGCCTGGGACGGCGGGCGTGAGATGCCGGAGCAGGTAATGGACCTGGTGCATCAGGTGCTGGCCAGCGGGCGGACCCAGATTTTCAGGGAAGCCCAGCTGGGCCCGGCCGCTGTCCCCGGTGACGGGCAGGTGGTGATCTCCCCGATCCGGGTCGACAAGCGGGTGGTCGGCACGGTGGGCGCGTTCGCCCCGCACGTCAGCGCCGGACTGGTGCGGGCCGCCAACGAGGTGGCCGGCTGGGTATCCACCCAGGTGGAACTCGCCGAACTGGACTCCTCCAGGACCCTGCTGATGGAGGCTGAGGTGCGCGCCCTTCGCGCCCAGATCAGCCCCCACTTCATCTACAACTCGCTCAACGCCATCGCGTCCTTCATCAACACCGACCCGGTCCGGGCCCGCGAGCTGGTGGTGGAGTTCGCTGATTTCACCCGGTATTCCTTCCGCCGGCATGGTGACTTCACCACGGTTGCCGAGGAACTCCGGTCAATCGACCGCTACCTGCTGCTTGAGCGGGCCCGGTTCGGGGACCGGCTGAAGGTCAGCCTGGAGATCGGCCCGGAAGTCCTCAGCACGGTCATTCCCTTCCTCAGCCTTCAGCCCCTGGTGGAGAACGCGGTCCGGCACGGCCTGGAGTCCACCGACGGATCGGGGCACATCACCATCACTGCCCACGACGCCGGCGCGTTCGCCGAGGTCACGATCGAGGACGACGGCGTCGGCATGGACCCCGACTACCTGCGGTCGGTCCTCGCCGGCCACACCGACGGGGTACATGTTGGCCTCCGCAACGTCGATCAGCGGCTCCGGCAGGTGTACGGCGAGGATCACGGTCTCGCCATCGACACCGCTGTGGGCGCCGGCACCATGATCACCCTGCGGATCCCCAAGTCGCAGCCCGACCACCAGACCTGAGTCCACATCACACGGCAACGCCCCGGTACGCGTAATCTGGAGCACATGGTCAATGTTGTCATCGCCGACGATGAGCTCCCCGCAGTTGAGGAACTGGCTTTCCTCCTCGCCAAGGATGCGCGGATCGACACCATCCACCGTGCCTCCAGCGGAGCCGAGGCACTGCGCGCGCTTGAGACCCATGACGTCGATGCACTGTTCCTCGACATCCATATGCCGGCCCTGTCGGGCTTGGATATCGCCCGGGTCATTTCCCGGTTCAGCCGGCCTCCCGCCGTCGTCTTCGTCACCGCTGACGAGGACCGCGCCCTGGAGGCGTTCGATCTGCGGGCCGTTGATTACCTCCTCAAACCGGTGCGGATGGAACGCCTGTCCGAATCGGTGCGGCGCATCTGCGAACTGATTGAGGCGGGCAAGGACGGCACCGCGGCCGCACCCGAAGTGATCACCGTCGATCAGGGTGGCATCAGCAGGATGATCCGGCGCGACGATATCCGCTATGTCCAGGCCCAGGGCGACTATGCCCGCCTCCACACCGCCGAATCGAGTTACCTGATCCGGATCCCCCTCAACGACCTTGAGCGGCAGTGGGCCGACGCCGGCTTCCTGCGCATCCACCGGTCCTACCTCGTGGCGATGAACCAGGTCCGGCAGGTCAAGATCGGTGCGGGCCGCGCGTCGCTCCTCGTGGGTGACGCCGAGCTCCCGGTCAGCCGCCGCCACCTGCCGGTGGTGCGGGACAAGCTTGAGGCGACCCGTCTGCGGCCCCGACAGCCGTGAGGTGCCCTCAATGACGACGCCGGACGGCCCACCCCAGCGGGTGCGGGTCACTGCGCCGCGCAGCGCCGCGCGGCCCGCTGCGGGCTCCTACCCGGTCACCCGGGAGATGGCGGAGCAATCGGAGGTGGGCGAATTATTTGTCCGCTCTCTGATCCGGTCCCAGCTCCGGCTCGCCGTCGTGGTCGCGGCAGGCTTCCTGGTGATCCTCATCGGCATCCCGGTGCTGTTGGCGGTCTACCCTCAGATCGGGAATCTCTCCGTCTTCACCATCCCGGTACCCTGGCTCCTCCTGGGGGTCGGCGTCTACCCGCTGGTAATCAGCTGCGCCGCACTCTACGTGCGGAGCGCTTCCCGCAACGAGCTGCGTTTCAGGGACTTGGTCGATGAGGACTAGGCCGCTATGAACGCCGAACTGAATCCTGTGGTCGGCTACGTGGCGCTGGCCCTGGTCTCCCTGAGCACCGTGCTGATCGGCATCTACGGGCTGCGGATTTCGCGAACCACCGGCGATTTCTACGTGGCATCGCGGACCGTGCGACCGTGGTGGAACGCATCGGCGATCGGTGGGGAGTACCTGTCGGCGGCGAGTTTCCTCGGCGTGGCCGGGCTGATTCTCATCTCCGGCGTCGATGCCCTCTGGTTCCCGATCGGCTACACCGCCGGGTACCTGATGCTCCTCCTCTTCGTGGCCGCTCCCCTACGGCGATCCGGTGCCTACACGATTCCCGACTTCGCTGAAGCACGCCTCGAATCGCTGATGGTGCGGCGCGTGACCAGCCTGCTCGTCGTCGTCGTCGGCTGGCTCTACATTGTGCCGCAGTTGCATGGCGCCGCCCTCACCGTCCAGATCACGACCGGGCTGCCCCCGTGGGTGGGAGCGGTGGCGGTGGTCGTGGTGGTCTGCCTCAGCGTGGTGACCGGCGGGATGCGGTCCATCACCTTCGTGCAGGCGTTCCAATACTGGCTGAAGCTGACCGCACTGGCGGTGCCGATCGTCTTTATCCTGCTACGGCTGTCAGCGACCGGGAGTCCGATCACCGATGCAGGTGCGGTGTTCGCCGCCGACCTGAATATCGTCGGCGACGCCTCGCTGTACCGGAACATTTCCCTGGTCATCGCGCTGCTGTTCGGCACTCTTGGCCTGCCCCATGTACTGGTCCGCTTCTACACCAACCCCGACGGCGCCTCGGCCCGCCGGACCACCCTCATTGTGCTGGGCCTGTTGTCGGTGTTCTACCTGTTCCCCACGATGTACGGGATTCTCGGCCGGATCTACACCCCCGATCTTGCGGCCGACGGCGCGGCGGACGCCACGGTCCTGCTGCTCCCGAGCCGTATCTTCGAGGGCACCGCCGGGGACCTGCTGTCAGCCCTGGTCACGGCCGGCGCATTTGCAGCATTCCTCTCGACGACCAGCGGTCTGGTGGTGTCCCTCGCCGGGGTGGTCAGCCAGGAGTTCTTCCAGGGCAGCGTGCGGGGGTTCAGGCGGGCAGCGGTCATCTCTGCGCTGATCCCCCTGCTGCTGGCGCTCGCCACCAACACGCTGGCGTTGGCTGGCAGCGTGAGCATGGTGTTTGCGTTCACCGCCTCAACGATCTGCCCGCTGTTGCTGCTGGGAATCTGGTGGCGCGGGCTGACGGATGTGGGTGCCGTGGCAGGGATGCTGGCCGGGGCTGGCCTGTGCGGCGGGTCCATCCTCGCTGCGGCGGCGCTGGGGCCGGAATCCGCACGCTACGAATGGCTTGAGCAGCCCGCGTTGTGGACTGTACCGTCGGCGTTCGCCGTCACCATCCTGGTGTCACGGCTGACCGCCCACCGGACGCCGGGAAGCGTGTCACGGGTCCTGGCCCGGTTGCATACGCCGGAGCCGGTGCAGCGATCCACGTAGGCCGGAAACAGCGACCCACGTGAACCAGAGTTCACGACCCGCGTCAGCCGGAACTAGTCGATGGCTGCCATCAGCTCAACGACGCGGTCCATGAAGGCGTCGACCTGGGTTTCCTCGTAGCCCTCAGCACCCACCGCCTCCCGGAAGACTGAGCGGCGTACGACGTCGACGCTCAGGGGGACGTCGCTTTCGAAATAGCCGAGGAGTTCGTTGCAGAGGGCGTCGACGTCGTCGACGTTGTAGCTGGCAGCCTTCCGCTTGGTCGGGCGACGGAACCGTTCACCGGGCTCGCGGTGCAGCCTGCTCCGCAGCACAGCCGAGGTGCGGCCAATCTGCATCAGCCAGACGTCCTCCCCCTTCGCCGCGATCAGGTGGTCGCGTTCGCGCTGCGCAAAGACGTCTTCGAGCCGGTCCAGAGCGGCATCGACTGCCTGCGGCTCGTACCCACCCTTGGCCGGGTCGAAGGCCATCGACCGCACGTCGACGCTGGTCACCGGGCCCCCCGTCGGGTCCTCAGTGTTGTAGTACCCGCGGGCCCGGGTGAGGAAGCTATCCACCTGCCGAAGGTTATAGCCATACTCCCGGTGTCCCACCCGTGCGAAGGGAGAGCTGCCCTGACGAGCTTCGTCCATGGTGTCTTGAGTCCTTTGGGTTGTGCGGGAGGGGCTAGAGGAATCCCGGTACCAATGTAACCGACAGCAGGAACGCAACCGGGGAGGCGAAGACAATGGAGTCAAGCCGGTCCATCATGCCGCCATGCCCGGGCAGAATGTTCCCCATGTCCTTGACGCCCAGTTCGCGTTTGATCATGGACTCGGCCAGGTCCCCGGCGGTCGCCGCGGAGACGGTGGCCACGGCCAGCACGAAGCCGAACCACCAGGGCCGGTCCAGCAGGAAGACCGCTGCGATGGTTCCCACCAGAACCGCACCGCCCACCGAGCCGGCAAATCCCTCCCAGGACTTCTTCGGACTGATCTTCGGGGCCATGGCGTGCTTCCCGAAGAACGCTCCGACCAGATAACCGAAGGTGTCGTTCGCGACCACCAGGAGGAGCAACGTCGCCACCAGGAGCTTGCCCGAGGGTTCCTGCAGCAACAGCATCGCGAAACTGAGCAGCAGCGGGATCCAGAGCACGACGAAGATGCCCGCGGTGATGGATATCGCTGCATCCGGTGCCGGGTCGAAACTGCGCCAGAGGGCAAGGGCCGTAGTGGACAGAACGACGGCGTATGCCAGGGCCTCGGGGCCGCCAAGGTAGGCGGCAAACGGCAGCGCGATAGTGGCGGCAATAGCCGGAACGAGGGGAAGCCGGATCTGGCGTACCTCAAGCGCCCGGGACACTTCCCAGACGCCCACCAAGGCAAACGCCGTGGTGATCGCGACGAAGGCAATGGGCAGGTAGAGGATCCCGCCCAGCACCGATCCGAGCAACGCAACCCCTACAGCAGTTGCCGCGGGAAGGTTCCTGCCGGCCCGGGAGGGTGCCTTCGGCGCCCCAGGGGTTTTCCGCCCGGACCTGCGGCGAATTTGCCGGGTACCGGGTGCCCGCTGGGCGCGCCGACCGCTCACCTCGGCGTCCACGCTGGCCGCGGGCTGGGCGCCGGTGTTAGCTGAGTGGTGGGTGTCGCTCATTAGACCTCAAGCAGCTCGGTTTCCTTGCGCTTGAGCAGCTCGTCGATCGTGTCGGTGTGCGATTTGGTGCGGGCGTCGAGATCCTTTTCCCCGCGTGATCCTTCGTCCTCGCCGGCGTCGCCGTCCTTGACTGCCTTGTCGATGCCGTCCTTCGCCTTGCGGCGGATGTTGCGGATGGCGATCTTGGCGTCCTCAGCCTTGGTCTTCACCAGCTTGACGTATTCCTTGCGACGTTCCTCAGTCAGCTCCGGAAGAACTACCCGGATGATGTTGCCGTCGTTTGACGGGTTGGCCCCGAGATCGGAATCCCGCAACGCCCGCTCGATGTCGTTCAGCGCAGCCCGGTCAAAGGGGGTGATCAGGAGGGTGCGCGCCTCAGGGTTCTGGAAGGAGGCCAACTGTTGCAGCGGCGTCGGAGCGCCGTAGTAGTTGACCATGACCTTGGAAAACAGCGAGGCGTTGGCGCGTCCGGTGCGGATAGTGGCGAAGTCTTCCTTCGCGGCCTCCACTGCCTTATCCATCTTTTGGGTGGCCTCTAGCAATGTCTCGTCGATCACTGTAACTCCTATGCAGTGCGCCAACTGAGGTGTAGTGGCGCGTCGTCCGGTTCGGTTTTCAATCCTAGTTCACACGGGCCGCCCCTCAGGGGCAAACCGGCGGGTGCGCCTAGGTGGTAACGATGGTTCCGATCTTCTCCCCGAGAATTGCCCGGGTGACGTTGCCCTCGCCTTCCATGCCGAAGACGATCATGGACAGGTCATTGTCCTTGCACATGGTCATAGCGGTCTGGTCCATGACCCGGATGTCCTGCCGCAGGGCGTCATCGTAGGAAAGCGTCTCGAGCTTTTTCGCTGTGGGATCCTTGTGCGGGTCGGCCGTATAGACGCCGTCGACACCGCTCTTCGCCATGAGCACCAGGTCAGCGTGCACTTCGAGGGCCCGCTGGGCCGCGACGGTGTCGGTGGAGAAATAAGGGAGCCCTGCCCCGGCGCCGAAGATGACAACGCGGCCCTTCTCGAGGTGGCGGATCGCGCGGCGTGGAATATAGGCCTCGGCGACCTGCCCCATCGTGATGGCACTCTGCACCCGGGTTTCGACGCCAGCCTGCTCCAGGAAGTCCTGCAACGCCAGGCAGTTCATGACCGTGCCGAGCATGCCCATGTAGTCGGCCCGGGACCGGTCCATGCCGCTCTGCGATAGTTCGGCTCCCCGGAAGAAGTTACCGCCGCCAACGACGATGGCAACTTCCACCTGACCGACGGTCGCGGCGATCTGCTTCGCTACCGAGCGGACCGTCTCCGGGTCGACGCCGAGCTTGCCGCCGCCGAAAACCTCGCCGGAGAGCTTGAGGAGCACCCGACGTCGGTGGGTTTCCCGACCATGTGTGCCCAGATCAGAGTTATCCATTGTGCCTCCAAGGGCTGTTGCGGGGTTCGTTGCTAAAAGAATACGTTGCGGTGCTGTCTGGTTTGCCCATTGGGCAGGAAAAAGGGGTGGTCACCGTGGTAACCACCCCTTTGTCCGACTACTTGCTGTGCCTAACCGACCTAGGCTCCAACCCGGAACCGGGCGAATGCGGTCGGCTTGGAGTTGGCTTCAGTCAGCACCTGGGCCACCGACTTCTTGGCGTCCTTGGCGAAGGCCTGGTCGACGAGCACGCCCTCCTTGAAGAAGCCCGTCAGACGGCCTTCAACGATCTTGGTCAGTGCTGCCTCAGGCTTGCCTTCGGCGCGCGCGGTCTCGTCGGCGATGCGACGTTCCGTCTCGACCAGTTCCGCCGGTACATCGTCACGGACGAGGTAGGTCGGCGAGTAGGCAGCGATGTGGACTGCGATGTCGTGGGTGGCTTCCTTGGCGGCGTCGCCCTCACCCTCAACAGCGAAAAGCACACCAACCTGGGCCGGAAGGTCCTTCGACGTCTTGTGCAGGTAAGCATCAACGATGTTGCCCTCGATGCGTGCAAGACGGCGGATGGCCACCTTTTCACCCAACAGGGCGCCGGCCTCGATGACATGCTCGGAGACGGGCTTGCCGTCAACCGTGTACGCGAGGAGGGTGTCGACGTCGTTGGCGCCGGATTCGATCGCTGCGGCGAGGACCTTGTTGGAGAATTCGACAAACGGGCCAGCCTTGGCGACGAAGTCGGTCTCGCAGTTGACCTCGACCATGACGCCGACGTTGCCGTCGACCTTCGCTGCTACGAGGCCCTCGGCAGTCGACCGGCCTTCGCGCTTCGTTGCACCCTTCAAGCCCTTGATGCGGATGAGCTCCATCGCCTTGCCGGCATCGCCGTCGGCCTCGTCGAGGGCTTTTTTCACGTCCATCATGCCAGCGCCAGTGCGCTCGCGGAGGGCCTTGATATCAGCGGCGGTGTAGTTCGCCATGTGAACTCCTAAGTATGTTGTGTCCAAGAAGAATGATGCCTACAGGCTCTGACGCCTGGGCAGATAGAGAAGGGGGCGCGGGTGTGACACCCGCACCCCCTCATCCAGTTACTTGCTGTCGTCGGCTGCTGGTGCTTCCTCGGCGGCTGGGGTTTCCTCAGCTGCTGCTGGAGTTTCCTCGGCCGCGGCTGGAGTTTCCTCAGCTGCTGCTTCTGCTGCTGGGGCTTCCTCAGCGGCGGGTGCTGCGTCGGCTGCCGGGGTGGCGCTATCGCCAAGCAGCTCGCGCTCCCATTCGGCCATTGGCTCGGCTGCGGCATCGGCGTCGTTTCCACCGGAGCGGTTGTGACGGGCGATCAGGCCTTCGGCTACTGCATCTGCAACCACGCGTGTCAGCAGGTGAACGGCGCGGATGGCGTCGTCGTTGCCGGGGATCGGGAAGTCAACCTCGTCAGGATCGCAGTTGGTGTCAAGGATTGCGACGACGGGGATGCCCAGCTTCTTGGCTTCGTCGATGGCCAGGTGTTCCTTCTTCGTGTCAACGATCCACACGACTGAAGGTGCCTTGGTCAGGTTGCGGATACCACCGAGGTTGGTTTCCAGCTTGGTGAGTTCGCGGCGCAGGAGGAGGAGTTCCTTCTTGGTGTGCCCGGATCCGGCCACATCGTCGAAGTCAATTTCCTCAAGCTCCTTCATGCGCTGGATGCGCTTGGAGACGGTCTGGAAGTTGGTGAGCATGCCACCGAGCCAGCGCTGGTTGACGTAGGGCTGGCCCACGCGGGTCGCCTGCTCGGCGATGGCTTCCTGTGCCTGCTTCTTCGTACCGACGAAGAGTACAGTGCCGCCGTGCGCGACGGTGGCCTTGATGAACTCGTAGGCGCGGTCAATGTAGGACAGTGACTGCTGCAGGTCGATGATGTAGATGCCGTTGCGCTCGGTGAAGATGAAACGCTTCATCTTCGGGTTCCAGCGACGGGTCTGGTGGCCAAAATGTACGCCGCTGTCGAGCAGCTGGCGCATGGTAACGACTGGCATGTCGTTCCTTTCTATCGGCAGGGCGCGTGGCGCCGTTTCTGCCTGTTGACGGTTGCTAGTGTTCCGTTCGGGGTGAACGTCACTCCTGGTACCTGCTGGTCTTCACCCGTGGTGTCCATCACCGGAAGTTCTTCCGGACCGTTGGAGCCACGCCCTTCGCCACCTATGAGAGGGACGAGGAGAAGAGGTACGCGTAGTCAGTCGCTATGACTTGCTTGCCCTTCGAAAACTTGCGGAGGGCACGCGGCATCGCAGCAAACTGCTCTCATGAGTGTACTACAGGGCTGGCGGAGGCTGGAACCCGGGCCGGGTCACTGCAGTTGTCCACATGATGGCTTTGCGCCCTCCGGCGCCGGTCCAGTAGGCGAACACTTGAACCATGCCGAAGAGCAGTATCCGAAACCGAGTCCGGGGCAGGAGCTCCGTCCACCTTCCTGGTTCAGCCCTGACCAGAGCCGCCGCTTGTGTGATGCTGATGGCAAGCGCCTCGCTGGTGCTGGCCACCGGCTTCGCGGGTGGCGGTGCAGGTCGCACGGGTCCGGGCATCGCGGCCGAGCCATCGTGGACCTGGCCGCTCTCCCCCACGCCGCGGGTGCTCCGCCACTTCGAACCGCCAGCCCAGCGGTGGCTGCCGGGCCATCGAGGTGTCGATCTCGCCGCAACCGGGACTGTCGATATTCGCAGCCCCGCGCAGGGTCGGGTGGTCTTCACCGGGTGGGTGGTGGACCGGCCCGTAGTCACCGTGGATCACGGCGGCGGCCTGATCAGCAGCTTCGAGCCGGTCGTTGCCGGGCTGAAACGCGGGGACCTGGTGCAGGCTGGCCAACCGGTCGGAACCCTTGCCCCTGAGCCGCAAGCTTCCGAGCCAGGTGTCCCCGGATCGCACTGCTCCTCGACCTGCCTGCACTGGGGGGTCCGACGGGACGGGGACTACGTCAACCCACTTGACTTCGTCCTCGACCGCCGACCGTCGATCCTTCTCCCCCTGCACGGACCATAGGTCGCCCGGCACGGCCTAGACGAAGGCAGCGATGCCGGTGATGGCCCGCCCTGTCACCAGGGTGTTGATCTCGTGGGTGCCCTCATAGGAGTACACGGCTTCGGCGTCGGAGAAGATCTTGGCCATTTCGTAGTCGGTGACAATTCCGTTTCCGCCGAGCAGGCTGCGGCCCATGGCGACGGTTTCGCGCATCCGGGCCGTGGTGAAGGCCTTGGCCATGGCCGACTGCTCGTCCTTGGCCTGTCCCTCATCCTCCAGCTGTGCCAGCCGGACCATCATGCCCATTGAACTCACTGTATTTCCCAGCATCTCGACGAGTTGCTGCTGTACCAACTGGAAGGAGGCAAGCGGGCGCCCAAACTGGTGCCGCTCCACGGTGTAGCGTCGCGCAACATCAAAGGCGGCAAGCTGCTGCCCTACCGCCTGCCAGCCGACGGAGAGTCGCGTGACCTTGAGCACCTTGTTGGTGTCCTTGAAGCTGTTGGCGCCCTTGAGGTGGAAGTCGTCGTGGACCACCACGTTATCGAGGGTGATGTCGGCGTTCTCGACGGTCCGCAGCGCAATCTTGTTTTCAATCTTGGTGGCGCGGTACCCCTTCAGGGTGGTGTCCACCATGAAGCCTTTGACCTGGTTGTCCTCAAGGTCACGGGCGTAGATGACGACCCAGTCCGAGAAGGTGGCGTTACCGATCCACCGTTTGGCGCCATTGAGGATCCAGCTATCGCCTTCGCGGCGTGCTGTGGTGCGGGTGCCGCCGGCCACGTCGGACCCACCGAGGGGTTCGGTCAAACCGAACGCTCCGATCTTCTTCATCGAGTAGATATCCGGTAGCCAGGCTTCCTGCTGCTCCTGCGAAGCCAGCTCTTCGATCGACCCGGTGAACAGTCCGTCATGGACCCCCATGAACGTCGCGATTGACGTATCGGCGCGGGTGAACTCGGCGTGCATCAAACCAGCGAAGAGATTGGAGAATCCCTGGCGGCGGACTGGGCTCATCACATCCAGTTCAGCAAGCTTGGGAATGAGGTCCTTAGGGAAAGCCGAGTCGTTCCACCAGCCCGTGGCGTGGGGCTTGACCTCAGTCTTCAGGAACTGACGAATCTCCTCGAGCCGGTCCCGTTCCTTCTGGCTGAGTAGCGCTTCGAAGGAGTAAAAGTCGCCGTCGGCGTACGGGAGGTTATTTACATCGATGACCGGCTTGCTCATGCTGGTGTCCTTTGCGTAGTCCAACGGTTCTTCGGACTATGTTACCCACGAGTAACTTGGTTGCCAATCACCGACGCGGGATCAGGTGAAACGACAAAGTCCCCGGAACGTCGTATTCCGGGGACTTCACAGGGGTAGGGCTGCTGGGGCTTAAACCCAGGACAAACGGATTAGAAACTCTTGTTTTTCATCAGTTTCCGGTCTTCACCGGCCTGCGTCCGAACCGCACCTGCGGGCCGAGCGCTTCCCGCGCCTCTTCACTGGCGAACTTGACGCGGGTCGTCGTGATCTGGGGGGCTGCGCTTTCTTAGAGTGCGGTAACGACCTTTTGCACAGCGGCCCGGTGTAGAGCTTCGGGTTGACAAAGGATGTCCACGCGCCTGGCGGGATGCAGATCGCTGAGCAGTTTGAGCAATATTCCGCTGTCGGGGCGAGGCGCGGTGGTGGAGCGAGGCATCAATGCCACGGCAGGGCCGGCGGCGACTATTGCGGGGGCGATAAAGCGACCCTTCTCATGGGCTCCGAGCCCATCTGGGCCGTCCTCATCGGCATTACCATCGGCCACGACACCCTCACGCTCCCCGGGATCGCCGGCGCCGCTCTCATCATCACCGGTCTCCACCTGTCCCACACCATGGCGGAAGCCATGCTCATGCGCACCAGTGGAATGCGACCAGGGGATCGGTTACAGGCCCCTCTTCCATATGCAGACCCGCGCATCAGTTTGCAGACCCCGGCGTCGCGGTGCGGGACCGATTTACGGTACGCAGTTTGTCACTTGTCTGAACCGCTCCCCGGGAAGGCGGACTAGTGAAATGCCGTGTCCGATGGGGCAGCTCGCCTCGCATCTTATGAGTTACGAGGCAGATAGATTACGAGACGCCAGATCAATATGAGGTCTACGCGAATGCCGAGCTGTGGACAAAGTTTCACCGATTGTGTACCTATTGGAGGGCCGAGCGTAGCCGGCAGGCTCACCACATTGGGCGGTAAAATCCAGTCCGGTCCCGCAACCTCAGGCACATCCACCATCCGGGCACGAACTTGGAGGAACGTTTGAAACTCTTGCTTACGTCAGGCGGCGTGACGAACCCGAGCATTCGTTCGGCGCTAGTGGAGCTTCTCAACAAGCCGATCGGCCAATGCCACGCCTTGGTCGTCCCGACGGCGCAGTGGGGCCACCCGATGTGCGGACCGGCATCTGTGCGGGGACTACTGACCGCTGGGCCCGACTTCCGTCACTTGTCCGGCCTGGGCTGGGCTTCGCTCGGAGTTCTTGAGCTCACCGCACTGCCCACCATCGGCAAGGAGCGATGGGTCCCCTGGCTTCAGGAAGCCGACGCGATATTGGTCGACGGCGGCGACGCGACGTACCTGTCCCATTGGATGCGGGAGTCCGGGCTTGCCGAGCTGCTGCCGTCATTGCCCGACACGGTCTGGGTGGGGGTGAGTGCCGGAAGCATGGTGATGACGCCCCGGATCGGCGCATCCTTCGTCGAGTGGTCCTCCGCGCCGGACGATCGCACCCTGGGGGTTGTGGACTTTTCGATCTTCCCGCACTTGAACGCTTTTCCAACCAACACATCGGCCCACGCCGAACGCTGGGCCGCCGACCTCGGAAGTCCGGCCTATGCCATCGACGAGCAGACCGCCATCAAGGTCGTCGATGGCTCCGTCGAGGTGATCTCCGAGGGGCAGTGGAAGAAGTTCGGGTGATAGGTACCTAACACTCGTGAAACGGGCAACTGCGCGACATGCAGCTCGGCCATTCCAGCGAGAACGTCACCCGGAAGCACTACCTGCTGAACACCCATGTGTCGCCTGGCAACACCGTTCTGCTCGAAGCGTTTGGTCAGCACCTGGAGTGAATTCGGTGGGTTTCCCTTGGTTGCCTACCTCAGACTTCCAAAGCAAAGAGCCCCTGATCCGCGTTTCCGCAGGCCAGGGGCTCTTTTCGGTAGGGCTGCTGGGGCTTGAACCCAGGACAAACGGATTATGAGTCCGCTGCTCTAACCAGCTGAGCTACAGCCCCGTACCTTGAACGCCGAAGCGCACTGTTTATTCTAACGACACCGGGGTTATTCCCAAGACGCCGCTCCTCGAAGATCGGTCCGGTATCAACCGGCGGCCGACCATTCGGGTGGTGGAGAGGCGCAAAAACCCGGGTGCTAGACGGCTTCCGCATCCCGCGAATCGCCGTAATACAGGCCCTCGAAGGTGGCGAGCGTAGCGGTCAGTGAGTGCACGTCGACCATGGACCGGCTGGCCTTGCCCATCCGGTCAAGATCATCAGCGGGAAGACTCAGCAGCTGGGTGATCCGATCCGCCAGCTCGGTGCTGTCGTGTGGCGTGAAGAGGTATCCGTTGACACCGTGGTCCACCAGGTGGGGCAGCGCCATCGCGTTGGCGAGCAGCACTGGTGTTGAGGCCGACATTGCCTCAAGCGTCACCAGGGATTGCAGCTCGGCTGTGCCGGGCTGGCAGAACAGTGCCGCCCTGAGATAGGTCCGCCGGAGCTCCTCATCAGTGATCAGCCCACGGAACAGCACCCGCCCGCCCAGACCCAACCGGGCAACCTGCGCCTGGAGCGCCGCCTTCACTTCGCCGCCGCCCACGATCTCAAGGTGGACGTTGAGTGCTGGCGGGGTCTTCGCGACGGCGTCAATCAGGACATCAACATGCTTCTCTTCGGCGAGGCGTCCAACAAAGAGCACCGTGGGGTGGTCCTCTGGCTCAAGTACTTCCCCAGGTTGCAGCTCATAGGCGGCTGAATCGATGCCATTGGACAGGGGCAGCACCTTCCGCAGGAACGCGTGCTCATGCATCGCCTTCGCGGCCAGCGGGGTGGGAGTGGTCACCACGGCCGCCTTCCCCATGACCTTGCCCATGTCACGCCAGGAATTCTTCGCAACAATCTTCTTGAACCACTCAGGGAAGGGCAGGAACGGATTCAGGTTCTCGGGCATGAAGTGATTGGTGGCCACCACGCGGATGCCGCGCTTCACCGCTTCGTAGAGCGTGTACTCGCCCACCATGTAGTGACACTGGATGTGCACCACGTCAGGCTGCACCCGGTCAAAGAGCATGCTGATGTCCCGTTTGATCTCCCATGGCAGGCAGATGCGCCAGTAATCGTGGGTCGGGACCGCGTGGGACTTCAGCCGATGTACCGGCCACTCGCCGTCGGCCTCGGTGAAACTCCTGCCACCTTCGGTACCCGGGGCCAGTACGTGCACGTTGTGCCCGCGGGAGTGCATCCCCTTGGCCAACCGGTAGCCGAACTGCGCCGCCCCATTAATGTTGGGCGGATAGGTCTCCGCGGCAATCAGGATGGTCAAGGGCAATTTATCGGCCGGGTGGCTCACGGTGGATTCCTCTGTGGGTTACTGGCGGATGCGGCTGCTGGACAGATGGGGTCTCAGCTAGCGCCGACGTCGTACTTCTCTCTGACGCTGCACTACATCGGGATGATGGCGGGACAGCGCAATGACCCCCACAATAGCAACCAACGCAGCCATTCCCATGGCAATGGCGATGACCGATTCCACGTCGGGTTCCAGCTCCCCCAGGATCACAATACCCACCGCGATCCCCACGATCGGGTCAATGACCGTGAGACCGGCGATCACCAGGTCCGGCGGACCTGTCGCGTAGGCGCTTTGCACGAACCAGGAGCCGAGGGCCGCGGCGACCGCAATCGCCACCAGCGTGTAGGGGGGAACATTCAGGAGGAATCGCCCGTTGGGGTCCAACAAATGGGTGGCAATAATCTTGGTCAGGACCGCGACAAAGCCAAACAGCACCCCTGCACCCAGAATGTAGGCGAAGGCACCGAGCCGACGACGGAACAGGACCGCCAGGGACCCGAACAGGGCGACCGCTGCCGCCAGCAGAAGAACAGTGACGAGTTCCTGCTCCGGAAGCACCGCGTGATTTTCGCGGGTGACATTGACCGCCAGCAACACGAAGAGAGCACTGCCGCTCACGCACGCAGCGATCGCGACAACAGTGGCCCGGTTGATCCGGATGCCCTGATCCTTCGAGTTCACGACGGTGGTAATCACCAGGGCGATCGCACCGATCGGCTGCACCACGGTGAGGCTCGCCATACTCAGGGCAACGACGTTCAGGGCCATACCCACCGCCAGCAGGACCAGCCCGAGCACCCACCGGGGGTTGCGCAGCAGCCGAACGAATCCCTTCGAATTCAGTGACAGGCCGCCCGTGTTGGACCGCACTGCACTACCCTGGCGCTGCGCTCCGACGGCAAGGAAACAGGCGCCGACCAAAGCCAGAAAAATGGCTAGCCAGACCATGCGCCACCCTTCGTGCGACGGGGGCGAAGGGAGTTAACCTGCATCAACGGCCCCGGGCTGGGCAGATCCGCCGGATCGGCCGTCCGAGCGGTACTTCCGGTGGGCTGCGGTGAAGTACCCGTAGAACGCGATCAAGTGACCAATACATCCCAGGACGAGGAGAATATTGGCTGCGACGAGCAGCCACTGCAGATCGAACCC
The DNA here is from genome assembly GCF_015751665.1 of Arthrobacter sp. CAN_A1. Taxonomy (NCBI): domain Bacteria; kingdom Bacillati; phylum Actinomycetota; class Actinomycetes; order Micrococcales; family Micrococcaceae; genus Arthrobacter; species Arthrobacter sp. CAN_A1. Next base: position 147,364 of record NZ_JADOUR010000006.1, read on the forward strand.
GGGCACCCGGTAGAGCAGAAGCATCGGCGAGCCGATGAGCAGCAGCGCGGTGCGGATCTTCCCCACATTGGTGACGGGAAGGTGCAAGGGTCCGCGGAACAGAATGAGGGCGTTGAGGATCAGGATGGCGTCCGGAATGACAATGGTCCAGACCAGCCAGGCCGGTGCGATCCCATCCACCACGAAGACGACTGCAATGACGATGAGCGCGGTGCGGTCGGCAATGGGGTCAAGCCATTTACCCACCGACGACACCTGATTGAAACGGCGGGCAATGTAGCCGTCGACCCAGTCGGTGGAGCCAAGCACCACGAGAGTGATGACCGCGAGGGCGTCCTCGTTGTTCACAATGAGGTAAACGAACAACGGAACCCCGAGGAACCTGATGACCGTAATGATGTTGGGCAGGGTCCAGAAGGTCGCTAGTTCGTCATTCTCGTGCCCTGGTCTGGCGCCGGCACCAATGAGTCTGATCATTTTCCCCTCCCCCACCATTATGCAGGGAGAGCGGGACCAGCCGGACGTCACGACCGGCGGAACCTGACATTTCCTAGCGGGAGACCAGCTTCCGCACCATGACCACGATCGCTGCCACCGAGCCCGCCACCACGGAGAGCGGCTTCCACCGGTCGGCCAAGGTGACGTTGTGCTCGTGTTCGCGTGGTTTGGCGGTGCGTTCCGGGACAACCGACCGTGCCTGCTCGGCGAGTCGGTCGGCGCTGGTCTTGGCTGTGGCCTTGGCGCTGTTCCAGCGTGATTTGACGTCAAGTCCGCGGCCCAGATCATCGCGTAGATCCGCGAGGTGGTCGCGGCGCGTCCCGGACCGGCTGCGCAATTCACCGTACGACGGCGTCGGCTCCTTGGGCTTGGAATCCTCCGGCTTGTCCTTGGGCTTTTCTTCCTTGGGCTTTTTGACATCCAGGGTGGCTGGATCGAAGCTTCGGCCTTCACGCAGGACGCCGATGTCGTAGCGGATGCCACGGATCGCTTCCTCAGGGAGCAGCGGCAGCGCCTTCTTGAACCGGGAAACACCGATCAGGGCGGTGATGGCAATGACGATCAGGAACAGACCCGCCACCAGCAGCGCCGCGAGCCAGGCGTCCATGATGGTGGCCAGGCCCAGAATCGCTGCGACGATCAGGGCTACAGCCAGGAAAGCGAGGAAGACAACCGCGACAACAAGGAATGCGGCTGCGATGCCCGCCTTGATGCCCTTCTGCTTCATCTGCTCGAGCGCCATTGCGAACTCGTCGCCGAACTGGCGAGGCGTCAGCCTCGCGAGAAGCTTGACCAGTCCGAAGACTGATGGCTTGCCGGTTGTCCCTGTGCCACGTGTGCTAGCGGAGCTATCCATAGCTCTGCCTCCATCCCTCGTCTAACAGACCGCGTGAGCAGACCTGCAAGCTGCGTAAACCTTTTCCTAAAATTACCATTGAGCGGCTAATGCCGAATCTGTGTAAGCCTACTGCAATAGCAAGCACCCTTAGGGACTTCTGTTTGCCAAGGCAACCTAAGATGGAACTAACGACAGCGTGGTGCGTTGTCCCTCCCCCTTTCCCAGACGAGAATCAGCGCGCCCTCGCATCACTTTTTACCCGAGGCCTACGGGCCACCCGTGACGCAGGGGAAGACCCTGGTCGGATAGGCACCAGTGAGCACAGTAATCCATCCCGGCGCTTCACTTTCCCGACGGCAAAAGCTGATGTACGTGGTGATCCTCGGCTCCCTGACCGCGCTGGGCCCGTTCACCATTGACCTCTACCTCCCGGCGTTCCCGTCACTGCAAAGCGATCTCGGTGTCACTGAAGCGGCAGTGCAGCTGACGCTGACCGGCACAATAGTCGGGTTCGCCGTCGGGCAGTTGATCGTTGGTCCGCTCAGCGACAAGGTGGGACGCCGAATCCCCCTGATTTTAGCGACAAGCGTTCATATCCTCGCCTCACTGGGTGCGGCCATGGCCACCGATATCACCATGCTGATGGTCTTCCGCGTGCTGCAGGGCGTAGGGGCTGCCGGCGGCGGCGTCGTCGCCATGGCAATGCTCCGGGACCTCTTTGGCGGGTATCCGCTGGTCAGGATGCTGTCCTACATGGCTCTGGTCAACGGCTTGGCCCCCATTTTTGCGCCAGTCATCGGATCACAGTTGCTGCTCGTCATGCCGTGGCCCGGCATTTTCTGGTTCCTCGCCGCCTACGGACTACTGGTCATCATTGCCGTGTCGGTGTTCCTGGTGGAGACGCTCCCGGCCGAGCGGCGGGGCACCTCGGGCGCCACCGCCCTGCAACGCTACCGGGCGGTGCTCACCGACCGGATCTTCATCGGCGTGTTGCTGGTGGGTGGGATGAACTTCTCCGGGCTGTTCTCCTACCTCTCGGCGTCGCCGTTCCTCTTCCAGGGCACCTACAACTTCAGCGAACAGCAGTATGGCCTGCTGTTCGCCGTGAATTCGTTGGGGATCGTGGCAGGAGTGCAGATCAGTGCTCGGGTGCTGCGCCGGATCGGCCCGCAGTGGGTGATGGTCTACTCCACTGCGTCGATGCTGCTGATGTCCCTGCTCATCGTCCTGTTCGCACAGCTGGGGTTCGGGCTGTGGGGAATCATGGTGCCGCTCTGGTTCTACATCATGTCGGCGGGATTCACGTTCCCCTGCGTGCAGGTGCTCGCGCTGGCCAACCACGGAGCCCAGGCGGGCACTGCCGCGTCCCTGCTGGGTGCTGTCACGTTTGGCCTGGCCGGGGCGATCTCCCCGGTGGTCGGCCTGCTGGGGGTCTCCGCAACCACCATGGGCGGCGTGATGGCCGCCTGCATCGGGGCTGGAGTGATCTTCCTGTGGACCGTGGTCAAGCCGCGGACCGTCCCGCCCCTGCGCTAGGCGCGGGCGGGACAGTCTCTCCACCCGATCAGGTTAGTTCCGTTCGGCCTTGCTGGAGATGTTGCGGGCCATCGACTTGAAGATGATCCCGTGGAACGGGAGTACCCCCAGCCAGTACAGCCGACCGGCGAGTCCCTTCGGGAAGAACACTGCACGCTGGGTGTATTCGCTGCCGGTGCCCTCAGGGCTCACCGACATTTCCAGCCAGGCGCGGCCCGGGAGTTTCATCTCGGCCCGCAACCGGAGCCGCTCGCCTCTGACGATTTCCTCAACCCGCCAGAAGTCCAGCGGATCGCCGGTCAGCAGCTGGTCCGCGTGGCGCCGCCCCCGGCGGAGTCCAACACCGCCAGCCAGTTTGTCCATCCAGCCGCGGGCAGCCCACGCCACAGGCAGCGAGTACCAGCCGTTGTCGCCGCCGATGCCCTCAATGACCTTCCACAGCCGCTCGGGGGTGGCCTTGGACTGGTAAACCTGAACATCGGTGAAGACGGTATGCCCAGCCCATTCGGGGTCGGTGGGCAGCGGATCCGCGGCAGTGTCAACGCGTGAGGCTCCCGCCCAACTGGTTTCCACCTCTCCCCCGCGTTCCTTGCCGAGCGCCAGGTCAACTGCCGTGCGGTAGTCGGTGAGCCCGCCGTCGGGCGCCGGCAGGTATGTGTCAATGTCGTGTTCGGCGGTGATCGCGTCGTGCTGCAGGGACTCGATCAGCGGCATGGCCATCACCCGTGGGATGGGTGTCACGAGGTTGACCCAGTGACCGGCGAGGCGCGGGGTCAGCACCGGCAGCGCGAAGATCTTCCGGCTCGGCAGACCCGCCTCGACCGCGTACTGGTTCATCATGTCGGCGTAGGAGAGCACGTTCCGGGAACCGATGTCGAAGGTCCGGTTCAGATCGGCCGGAAGGGTGAGTGCACCGAGCAGGTAGTGAAGAACATCACGGACGGCGATAGGCTCGATCCGGTTCAGGACCCATTTGGGTGCCGGCATGACGGGCAGCACATCCGAGAGGTGCCTGATCATTTCGAATGACGCGGACCCTGATCCGATCACCACTCCGGCCTGGTAGGCGATGGTCGGTGTTCCGGATTCCAGGAGAATCCTTCCCACCTCCTCGCGGGAACGCATATGGGTGGACAGCTTCACGTTTTCCGGGTGCAGGCCGCCCAGGTAGACCATCCGTGTCACCCCTGCGGCGGTGGCTGCCTTCGACACCATCGAGGCGATCTTCGACTCCTTGGTTTCGAAGCCCTTGCCGGTGCCCATCGAGTGGACGAGGTAGTACAGCGTATCCACCCCTGCACAGGCTTCGGTGAGCGATGCCTCATCCTCGAGGTCGCCCTTCACTACCTCCACTGACGACGCCCAGGGGACGTCCTTGAGCTTCTGCGGGGACCGTACGAGCACGCGCACGGTGTGCCCCTCAGCGACGAGGCGGGACACCAGTCTGCCGCCGATGTATCCGGTTGCCCCGGTGACTAAGATCAGTTTGCTGTCTTGTTCCATTTCCTCAGCCTACGCTTCCCTGGGCCCCGGCGCGCCACTTCCCTGCCGACGTTCGTGCCGGGGTAATGGACGTGGCAAAAAGAAAACCCCTCCCCGCCAGCACGAAGCTGGTGGGAAGGGGTTTAGTGGCTCCTCCGACTGGACTTGAACCAGTAACCCTTCGATTAACAGTCGAATGCTCTGCCAATTGAGCTACGGAGGAAAGCAGCAGATCCAACTTTACATACCAAGAGCGGGGAAGTGAAATTGGCCGGCAACTAGTCGGAGCGCAACTGCCGGCGACGCATTTCCAGCTCCAGCAGATCCCGCTGCAACTGCACGTATTGCTCGGGGTCGGCGGCGGCGTCGACCCGCTGCAGCCGACCCTGCATCTCGGCCTTCAGCCGGGTGATCCGCAACTCGTAGAGCCGGTTCAGGATGTCCCTGCAGTACAGGGCGAGCGCGTCCTCGGCCTTGGACGGCAGCGGAGTGACAGCCAATTCGGTCACCAATCCCCGCAACACCTCCGGGACCTCCTGACGGACCCGTTCCACCCACTGGGCCGGATCCACCCCGGCAGCCCCCGCCGCCTGCACAGCGTCCTTCAGCACGCCGTAGACCCGTTCCGAGAACTCCGACTCGGTGAACCGCTCCCAGTGCACGGGCTCCAGCAGGTTCGGGTACTGCAGGACCACCTCAAGGACTTCGCGCTCCATCCTGCCGATCGGGTCCTTGGGATCCGGCCGCTGGAACTGCTGCACCTCGCCGCCCTGCTCCGATCCACCGGGTGTCGTGGTTCCATCAGAGGAGGACGACGACGTCGCACCCTGCTCCCGGGATCCTGCACCCGACCCGGCACTGGGTCCCGTCCCCTTCCGGGCAGCAGTGGACACCGCCCGGGCCACCTGGTCTTCACCGACGAACTGCATGCCGAGCCACCTCGACAGCTCGCGGGTGTAGATGGACCGCAGAGACACGTCCCGGATGCGGGCGACGATCGGCGCGGCATGCCGGAGAGCGTTGACCTGGCCTTCGCCGGTGCTGAGGTCATAGTTGCCGAAGGACGCCTTGATGGCGAACTCGAACAGGGGCCTGCGGGAGGAGATCAGGCCGCGGACGGCGTCGTCGCCCTTGGCCTGGCGCAGCTCGCATGGGTCGGCGCCGCTGGGCTCCACGGCCACGTAGGTCTGCGCCACGAACCGCTGGTCCTCCTCGAAAGCGCGCAGGGCCGCTTTCTGACCGGCGGCGTCGCCGTCGAAGGTGAAGACCACCTCCCCACCGGACCCGTCGTCGGACAGGAGCCGGCGCGCGATCTTGATGTGGTCGGCACCGAAGGCGGTGCCGCAGGTGGCCACGGCGGTGCCGACCCCGGCGAGGTGGCAGGCCATCACGTCGGTGTAGCCCTCGACCACCACCAGTTGGCGTGACTTGGCGATTTCCCGTTTGGCCAGGTCGATGCCGTACAGGACCTGGGATTTGCGGTACAGGGATGTTTCGGGGGTGTTGAGGTACTTGGGACCCTGGTCCTCCTCATACAGTTTCCGCGCCCCGAACCCGACGGTGTCGCCGGTGATGTCGCGGATCGGCCAGATCAGCCGGCCGCGGAACCGGTCGTAGATCCGTTGCGCGTTGTTGGAGGAGACGCTGAACATGCCGGTGAGCTTGAGCTCGTCCTGGGTGAATCCCTTGCCCGTGAGGTGGGTCAGGAGGCCGTCCCAGCCTTGCGGGGCGTAACCCACCCCGAACAGTTCCGCGGCGGCCCGGTCAAACCCGCGTTCCTGCAGGAACCGGCGGCCGGCTGCGGCGCCCTGGGTGAGGAGCTGGTCGCAGTAGAACTCGGCGGCGATTTTGTGGGCGTCGAGCATGCGCTGGCGTTTGCCGATATCTTCCCGGCGGGGGCCGGTGCCGCCGTCCTCGTAGCGCAGCTCGAACCCAATCCGGGAGGCCAACTTTTCCACCGTCTCGGAGAAGGAGGTGTGGTCCATCTTCTGGACGAACGAGATGACGTCGCCGCCCTCACCGCAGCCGAAGCAATGGTAGGAACCCAGTTGGGGGCGGACGTGGAACGACGGCGACCGCTCGTCGTGGAAGGGGCACAGGCCCTTGTAGGAGCCCACGCCAGCGGACTTCAGCGTGACGTACCCGTCGACGATTTCCTTGATGTCAGTGCGTTGGCGTACCTCATCGATGTCTTCGCGCTTGATGAGTCCGGCCATGAAAACAGTCTATGCGTCGCCGCTGCTCTCAGGTTCCGTCCGGGCACGCTGTGCAGGAGAGGTGCCCCACGGCGCACCTCCGGTGACCAGTTACCAGAGGGAGGGGACCGGTCCGACTGCCCGGCGGTGCAGGGCCAGTGCCGACGCGTCGGTAAGGGAAGCGACCTGGTCGATGATGACCCGCAGCCGGGCGTCGTCGTTGGGTGCGTCCTTCCAGTCCGCGGCGAAGGTGGGTTCAAGGTATCTGTCCCCCGCGGCGGACATCTGGTGGACGAGCGAGCTAAGCACCTCCCGCTGGCGTTCGTAGACGGGCTGGCGCCGCTCGGTGGTCATCACGAAGGTGGTGGCCAAGCCCTTCATCACGGCTATCTCCAGCTCGGTCTCCTCGGGCACCACCATCTCCGCGTGGTACCGGGTGAGGGGGTCGTGCCCGTAGAGCGCGCGGGTGGCGGCGAGGGCGCTCAGGCAGAACCGGCCGATCAGCTGGCTGGTCATGTTTTTCAGGGCGGCCATGGACCGTCGACTGCCGTCGGCGTCCCGCACCCACATGTCGGTCGCCTCAAGGCGGGTGAGGGCCGCCTCCACCGCCGAGGGGTCGCTGTCCGGGAGGTACCACTGCTGGGTGTAGCCCACCACCCGGGCACGCTGGTCAGAGCTGTCCAGCTGTTTGAGCTGGAAGTGACCGGCGACGATGGCGTCTTCGACGTCGTGCACCGAATAGGAAATGTCGTCTGCCAGGTCCATGACCTGAGCTTCAAGGCAGGACTGTCCGGCGGGGGCACCTTCCCTGAGCCATTCGAAGACCGGCAGGTCATCCTCGTAGGCGCCGAATTTGGAGGTCCGCTGCCCGTGGCGTACCGGCGCGTTCGCGGCCGTCCACGGGTATTTCGACGCGGCGTCGAGGCTGGCACGGGTGAGGTTCAGCCCGGCCGGTGTGCCGTCGGTACGGATTACCTTCGGTTCCAGGCGGGTCAGCAGGCGCAGGGTCTGGGCGTTGCCTTCGAATCCGCCGACTGAGTGTGCCAGATCGTTGAGCGTGGATTCGCCGTTGTGGCCGAAGGGCGGATGGCCCAGGTCGTGGGCCAGGCAGGCGGCGTCAACAATGTCCGGGTCGCAGCCCAACGCACGGCCCAGTTCGCGGCCCACCTGGGCAACCTCAAGACTGTGGGTGAGGCGGGTCCTCACGAAGTCGTCCGTGTCCGGGGCCACCACCTGGGTCTTGGCACCGAGCCGTCGCAGCGCCGACGAATGCAGCACCCGGGCCCGGTCACGCTCGAAGTGGGACCGGTGGGTGCTCTTGGCAGGCTCGTCGACCCACCGCTGCATGTCGGCGGCGGTGTACCCGGCGGTGACGGGGGCGTGGGGGAAGCTCTTGGGAGATTCAGCCACCTGAGATGTCCACTTCTGCGGCGGAAATGTCCGCCTGCTGCGCGTCGTTGAGGGCCCGGGAGCTCAGCCAGTCCTGTGGTAGCGAAGTTTTCTTCGGGCTGCCGGCACGGCCGCGCGGGCCCTCGGCGTCGACGCCCGGATACGGGGAGTCGGCGTCGAGCTCGTCCAGCAGCTCCCGCAGGACCTCAAGGGTGGGAACGGCAGCCAGTTGGGCGCGCAGTTCCCCGCCCACCACGTAGCCCTTGAAATACCAGGCCATGTGCTTGCGGATGTCCCGCAGCGCCATCATTTCGTTGCCGAAGGTGTCCACCAGCAGTTCGGCGTGGCGGTAGACGGTCGCTGCCACCTCGCCGAGGCCGGGCTGGTGCCTGGTGCTGTCTCCCTCGAAGGCGTTCATCAAGTCACCGAACAGCCAGGGCCGGCCCTGGCAGCCGCGACCAATGACGACGCCGTCGACGCCGGTCTGCCGCACCATCCTGATGGCGTCCTCGGCCGACCAGATATCGCCGTTGCCGAGGACCGGAATATCGGGCAGGGCTTCGCGAAGTTCAGCGATAGCGTTCCAATCGGCTTTGCCCGAGTAGAACTGCGAGGCGGTGCGCCCGTGCAGCGCGACGGCTGCGACGCCGCTGTCCCGGGCGATCTTCCCCGCTTCGCGGAAGGTCAGGTGATCCTCGTCGATCCCCTTACGCATCTTGATGGTGAGGGGAATCCCACCCTTCGACGCTTCCCGGACGGCGGTCTGGACGATGCCGGTGAACAGGTCGAGCTTCCAGGGCAGCGCTGCACCGCCACCCTTCCGGGTAACCTTCGGGACGGGGCAGCCGAAATTGAGGTCGATGTGGTCGGCGCGGTCCTCGTCGACGAGGATCCTGACCGCGGCGCCCACGGTTACCGGGTCGACGCCGTAGAGCTGGACCGAGCGGACCGCTTCGTCGTCGTCGTGCGAGATGATCCGCAGGGACTCGGGGTTGCGCTCCACCAGGGCGCGGGAGGTCACCATTTCGGAAACGTACAGGCCGCCGCCGTATTCGCGGCACAGCCGACGGAACGCGGTGTTGGTGATCCCGGCCATCGGCGCGAGGACCACTGGGGTCTTCACGGTAATGTTGCCGAGCTGCAGCGGGGGCAGGTCCAGGCGCGTGTCGGCGGGCAGGGTTGATACAACAGTCACCTACCCATTGTCGCAACCGGAGGCAAATCGGGAAGGGATGGCACGTTCGCGGCGTGTTTCTGCCGCGTTCTAGCCGCGTTTTAGGCGCGTTCTGGGCGTGTTCTGGGCGTGTTTCGGCTCGAGCGGGAGTTAGCCGTTGCCTCGCGCTTCGGCGTCCCGGCGCGAACGTCGGGTCTGGGCTGCGGCCACCAGGTCATCGGCGGGCTCAGTGGGCGCACCCTCGACGGCGGCTCCCTCGACCACGGCATCCTCAGCGACGCCTCCTCTCGCGGCGGCGCCCCCAACTGCATTTTCGGCGGCGAGGACCCCGGGAGTCGGGCCGCCGTCGTCGTCAACCGGCTGCCTGCGCAGGCCCACTGACTTGACCACGAGGACGGCGATCAAAGTGGTCGCGGGGATGGCGAGCACCAGGCCGATGGAACCGACCAGGGTGCGCACCACCTCCTCCGCGAGTTCACCGCTGGTAAGGTTTTCGAGCACCGTCCGGTCGTACAGCGAGACCAGGATCAGCAACGGCAGCGCCGCACCGGCGTAGGCGAAGGCGATCGTGTAGACGGTGGACGCAATGTGGTCCCGCCCGATCCGCATGGCACCGGTGAACAGACGGCGGGCGGAGGTGTTGGGAGCCAGTTCGTATAGCTCCCACACGGCCGATGACTGGGTAATGGTCACGTCATTGAGGACGCCCAATCCGGAAATGATCAGACCGCACATGATGATCCCGGAGATTGAAACCTCCCCTGAGGCGTTGACCAGGGCGTAAGCGTTCTCGTCGCCCACCCCGAACAGGTAGATGGACTCGGTCGCCCACGCGGCCAGAAGCGCAGTAATGGACAGGCCGAACAGGGTGCCGAGCAGGGCTGTCGACGTTCGGGCTGAGAACCCGTGAGCGAAGTACAGCACCCCGATCATGATCACCACCGACCCCACCAGTGCCAGGAGCAACGGCGGTTTGCCTTCCACCAGTCCCGGGAGGATGAACTGGGCCAGCACCACCAGCGCGCCGACCAGGCCAATCATCGCGCGCAGTCCACGCCAGCGGGCGACGGCGACCACCACCACCGCGTAAAGGACGGCAAGCCACATCATCGGCACGGTCCTGACGAAGTCCATGAAAATGTAGGGGGCGCTGCCGCCCTGGATAACGCCGTCGAGATTCAGGTACCTGATCTTGTCGCCTGCCTCCACCGCACCGGCGCGGGCCAGTTCCGGGGTGACCTCGACGGGGATGGGCGCCCCGCCGGCGTCGGGCACCGTGTAGGCCACTTGGCACTGGAGCGCTTCGCCCCCTGCGTCGACAGTCGGCTGCGAGGAGGGACAGTCCTCCAACGACACCCGTTCCACCTGCCCCACTTCGATGGAGACCCCGTCCGCCGTGGCATACGGGTTGGCGATGGTGACGCTGCTGCGATCGCCGCTGGGCCAGAGCAGAATCATACCGATGACCGTCAGAATACCCACCGGGACCAGGATGGCGGCGAGCAGGAGATTTGCCCGCTGCCGCGCGCCAATCGTTGCTGCGCTCGGCTCCGAATTGCCTGTGTCATGAGAGTGGCTGTGGCCCACGAGATTCCTAGCTGTCCTTGAATGGGTCAGTGCACTGGTTCGGTGCTCTACGGAATTCTACGCGGGGACTGGATACACCCGCCCCGGGACATAAGCTAGAACCACTGTGAGAAGACACGGTTTGAAAGACACCACGCGGTAGGCGGAAAAGGGCAGATGAAAGAGCGGTTTAGTGAATCGGACGAGGTTCCCGCCGGGACGGTTGCGCACGCACCAGTAATCACCGTCCGGAAAGCGTCGGGACCGGTCAAAGGGGTGGCGCTGGTGCTCCACGGGGGCCGCGCCAACAGCTTCGAACCGGTACGCGCACGCCATCTCAGCCCGGCGCGGATGATCCCCTTCGCAGCACTGATCCACCGGCGCGGCGCCGGTCACGGCCTTGAAGTGTGGACTCTCCGCAATCGGGTGCGCGGCTGGAACGGCCAGGAAATGTCCCCCCTGCAGGACGCCCGCTGGGCCCTGGCAGCCATCAGGAAACGCCATCCAGGGGTTCCGATCTACCTGGTCGGCCACTCAATGGGCGGGCTCGTGGCACTCTGCGTCGCCGACGATCCCCAGGTCCGCGCCGTGGTCTCCCTCGCGCCGTGGCTGAGTGAAACCACCCCAGCAGAGCCAGTGACCGGCCGGCGCGTGCTGATCCTGCACGGCGATTCGGACCGCTGGACGTCGCACCGCCAATCGCTGCGCTACGCCCACCGCGCCCGCCCGCTCGCCACCGAACTGCACTACGTTACCGTCACCAACGCCGGGCACTTCATGGTCAAAAAGGCCACCCTCTGGCATGAGCTCACTGCCTCGTTTGTGCTCAAGTGCTTCGCCGCCGACACGGGAGCCGCGGTGCATCCCGATGGGACTCTGCCCGCCCGGGAACTGTTGGCCAGCGACCAGCCCCTGTCCATCTCCGTCTAGCGATCACCGCCAAGCAACCAGCCCCGACCAACCCATCAAAGGTGCGCGATGCCTGATTTTCCGTTTCAAAGTTTTGTTGAGGGCTTCGGCTGGGCGGCGCTCGGCGTCGTCGTGCTGCTGGGAGCAACCTTCGCCCTGGCCCAGGTTCAGAAGCGCCACTCGGTGATCGATACGGCCTGGGGGCTGGGCTTTGTGGTGATCGCCGCGGTCACTTTCGCCACCTCCGCCGGATCGGGGAGCGACGACGCCCGCCGCTGGCTCATCCTGATCCTCACCGCCGCATGGGGGCTCCGGCTGGCCGGTTTCATCGGCTGGCGTGCCCGCGACGGCGCCGAGGACCCGCGCTACGAGGACATGCTCAGCGAGGCGCCCGGCTCCCGCAATATGTTTGCGCTGCGGAAGATCTACCTGACGCAGGGAGTGGTCATGCTCTTCGTGTCCCTTCCTGTTCAGGTGGCCATGTACGCCACGGGTCCACTCGGCTGGCTGGCCTGGGTGGGAGCCATCATCTGGCTGATCGGCTTCTTCTTCGAGACGGTCGGCGACTACCAGATGGCGGCTTTCCGGAACGATCCGGCCAACAAGGGGACAGTGATGGACCGCGGCCTGTGGCGCTATACCCGGCACCCCAACTATTTCGGTGATGCGGCCGTGTGGGTGGGCCTATTCCTGGTCGCAGCCGACTCCTGGCCGGGGGTGCTCACCATCCTGTCCCCCGCCCTGATGTTCTGGACCCTGTCCAACAAGACCGGCAAGCCGCTCACGGAGAAGCGCCTCAGCACGCGGCCCGGCTACCGCGAGTACATCGAGAACACCAGCGGCTTCTTCCCGCTTCCCCCCAAACCCGGACGAGGTGCTTCATCATGAGTCGGCTCACTGACAAAATTGCCGCCTGGCAGCCCCAGCCCAACGATCGTTTCTACCGCATGATCGTGCGGACCGGGCAGGCGCTCCGGTTGGTGTTCCGCATCCGGGTGGATGTCACAGGCGAGGAGAACCTGTTACCCCCGGGCCCCCGAAACGGTCAGTCCCGGCGGCCCGTGCCCGGCGAGGGCGCCGTCGTCGCGATCACCCACTTCGGGTACCTGGACTTCGCGTTTGCCGAGCTGGTGCTCTGGCATCACGCACGCGCCCAGATGCGGTTCCTCATCACCAAGGGAGCGGGGTCGCACTGGTTTGCCGGACCGGCCATCCGGGCAGCAGGCCATGTGATCGTTGACCGCAGCGCCGGAAGCGCCGCCTATCAGGGCGCGTTGGAGAAGTTGAAGGCCGGTGAGTATGTGGCGATCCTGCCCGAGGCGGGGGTCAGCCGCAGCTACACCGTCCGCGAGTTGAAGACAGGTGCCGTGCGCCTGGCAGCGGAAGCCGGAGTGCCGATCATCCCCATTTCGGTGTGGGGATCACATCGACTGATGAGTCGTGGCCACAAACTGTCCCTGAAGACCGTCTTCCGGGCACCGGTACGGGTCCACGTGAGCAAGCCGATCTGGCACGATGCGGACGCCGACGTCGTCAGGGAGACGGAGCAGCTCCGGGCCGAGCTGCAGGACGGCATTGACCGTGGGATCGCCGATTTCCCGCTGGTCCCCGAGGCCGGGGCCTGGTGGCAGCCCGCCCACCTTGGTGGTGGCGCGATGACCGAGGAGGAACGCATCGCCGCCGACGCCCACGACCAGGCGACGGGCCGGCACAAGCGGCAGTAAAACCTTCCGGCTCCGACCGAAACCCCTTCCGCCGAGAAGTTAGGTAGGAGGAGGAGGGGCTAGTCGCTGACGACCTGGGTTTCGGGCGCACTCACCGTGGCCGACCCCATGGCCAGCAGCGGCTCGACGACGTTGACCAGCGCGGGCATCGAATCGTCCACCTCAAGGAGCACCGGGAACTGGTGTACCAGCATCGCGAGCAGCGACGCCACAGCGGCTTCCTGCTCGGCCGCCGCCAGCTCGGGATTATAGCCCACCAGCACGTCGGCCGGATCGTCGGTCCGGGCCTGGGTGTAGCTGATCGCAAACGCGGCGATCGTGCCGCCGTCGGCCCGTGGCTTGTCCCTGAGCACCACAGCTCCCCCGGCCCCCGTGGTGTCGGCGAGCAGGTACTGCTGCGCCTGACCCAGGGTCATGTCTGCCGGATCCCAGCCGTGCACCGCGTTGTACCAGGCGGCGACGGCGGTGGTGAGTTCCACCGAACCAGTCGCCGCTTCATCGAGCTGCGGCCCTCCGGCGTCGTCAAAGACCGGCAGGGCCAGCGCGCCGGGCTCCACCTTCACGATCCGCGACCGCTGGATCTGCCTGAACCCGGACGCCGCAGCGAAGTACCCGCCGGTACTGCCCGGGATGACCTTCGCCCGCAGCTTCGTGGTGCCCGACGGCGAGCCGGTGGCCTCGTTGCGCAGCATCCCCACCAGCGTGGATCCCACACCGGCGCGCCGGTGGTCAGCGGCCACCTCGACGTAGGCCCACAGCCGCTGGTTGTGCAGCTTCGGCTCGAAGACATAGGCCGCAGCGACGGGAACTCCGGCGTCTGTGCCCACAATGTCCTCGGCCACGATGCAGCGCAGCCACGGGTTGTTCGAGGACGGGCGGAACAGCGCCCGGGCCTGTTCCACCTGGGCGTTTTCGGGTCCGCCCCACAGCTGGATCAGTTCCAGGTCATCGCCGTCGCGCCATTCACGGTAATGCAGCGCCATCAGGAGCCGATCAGCCGGGCGGCGAGGTAGCCCTCGACCTTGTCCAGTGAGACCCGCTCCTGCGCCATGGTGTCGCGTTCGCGGATGGTCACCGCCTGGTCGTCGAGGGTGTCGAAGTCAACGGTGATGCAGAACGGGGTGCCGATTTCATCCTGGCGGCGGTAGCGCCGGCCGATGGCACCGGCATCGTCGAAGTCGATGTTCCAGTTCCTGCGCAACTGGGCGGCAAGATCCTTGGCCTTGGGCGACAGGTCCTCGTTGCGGCTCAGCGGGAGGACCGCTGCCTTGACCGGGGCCAGCCGCGGGTCAAGCTTCAGGACGGTGCGCTTGTCGACCCCGCCCTTGGCATTGGGTGCCTCATCCTCGGTGTAGGAATCCACGAGGAACGCCATGAAGGACCGGGTCAGACCGGCGGCGGGTTCGATCACGTACGGCGTGAACCGCTCATTGGTGCCCTGGTTGAAGTAGCTCAGGTCGGTGCCCGAATGCTTCGAGTGGGTGGACAGGTCAAAGTCGGTGCGGTTGGCGATGCCTTCAAGCTCCCCCCACTCCGAGCCCTGGAACCCAAACCGGTACTCGATGTCGGTGGTGCCCTTGGAATAGTGGCTGAGCTTCTCCAGCGGGTGCACGAACAGGCGCAGGTTGTCGGGGTTGATGCCGAGGCCGGTGTACCAGTCGAGGCGGTTCTTGATCCAGTATTCGTGCCACTCGTCGTCGGTCCCGGGCTCGACGAAGAATTCCATCTCCATCTGCTCGAACTCACGGGTGCGGAAGATGAAGTTGCCCGGGGTGATCTCGTTGCGGAAGCTCTTGCCGATCTGGCCGATGCCGAACGGCGGCTTTTTCCGGGAGGTGTTGAGGACATTGTTGAAGTTTACGAAGATGCCCTGCGCGGTTTCAGGCCGTAGGTAGTGCATGCCCTCCTCGCTGGCGACAGGACCCAGATAGGTCTTCAGCAGGCCGGAGAATTCCTGCGGCTCGGTCCACTCGCCGCGGGTACCGCAATTGGCGCAGGCAATGTCCTTGAGCCCGTTCTCGGCTGGACGGCCCTTCTTCTCCTCGTACTCCTCCTCAAGGTGGTCGGCGCGGAACCGCTTGTGGCAGCTCAGGCATTCCACGAGGGGGTCACTGAACACGTCGACGTGACCGGAGGCTTCCCACACCTTGCGCGGGAGGATCACCGAGGAATCGAGCCCGACGACGTCGTCGCGTCCCCGCACCACTGACTGCCACCACTGGCGCTTGATGTTTTCCTTCAGCTCGGCACCGAGGGGCCCGTAATCCCAGGCCGACCGTGAGCCGCCGTAGATTTCCCCTGCCTGAAAGACGAAGCCGCGGCGCTTCGCGAGGGAAATGATGGGGTCGAGTGCGGACTGGTTCTTGGCCAAGGTGGTTCTCCATTTCTACAGGCCGCTGGGTGCGGTCCGTGGCGGTGTCCGGCAGGGAACTGGCCCGGGAATGGGCCAGGGCATGGGTCCAGGGAAGGCCTGGTGCCTGCTCGAATCGAAGGTATAACCCTAGCGCACCGACAGCACCGACAGCCCGCGCCGCAGCTGTACAGGTCCGGCCGCGTGCTGTCGGTGCTGCCCTCCGGGGACCGTCGTGCTAGCGGAATCGCAGGGCGCGTCGGGGCCAGGGCAGGGTGGTCAGCACAATGGCGACGAGGGTGAGGATGGGTCCTGCCACTGTGGCCAGTTCCACCACGGTACCCGGGGTGGGGAACGCGAGGTCGAGGACCAGCGAACCCACCAGCTGTCCGGCGATCATGCCCAGTCCCGTGAGCAGGACACCCAGGCTGCGCACCAGGACCGCGCCGAGTCCGATGAAGATGCAGCCCAGGGGGCCGCCCAGGTAGAACCACCACTCGGCGGGCAGCGCTTCGCCCGGGCCGGCGATCAGCGTTTTGATCAGCCATGCCACCAGCAGCACGGAGGTCCCCGAGATGAAGTTGATCAAGGTGGCGATGATGGGGGTCCCATAGTGGACCGCGGCGGTGCCGTTCATGGCCTGCTGGAAGCTGATCAGGAACCCGGCGAGCACCGGCAGCAGCACGGGTATCAGCCAGGATTGGAGGTCGCCGGTGGCACCGAACCGCGGCGACACCGCCCACACCACGGAGGCGACGGCGAGCGCCGTCCCGATCAGCCGCATCGTGGTCAGCGGCCGTTTACCCGCCGGACCGATCCCCGCGCGGTCGGCCAGCAGTCCGCTGAGGGTTTGGCCCATGACGGCGGCCACTGTGAACAGGGCGACGCCCAGTATCCCGATGGTCAGGGACTGGGAGAACACAAAGAAAGCGCCGATGGTGCCGGCCGCGAGGTAAATGGGTGGGAAACGCCGTTCGCGGACGGATGGGATGATCTGCCGGAACCCGGCCCGTCCCCCGGGCAACACACAGGTCATCAGCACCATCACGGCCAGTCCTATACTGAAACTCACCAGGGCCGCTCCGACACCATCGTTAAGGCGGGTGCCCAGCGCGCCGTTGATTCTGCCTTGCAAAGGGATGGCTACTCCGGCGGTGACGGCGAGCAGCAGGCCGAGGACCAGGGGAAGCCGGGGGTGGTGTGACACCCATTGATCTTATGGCAGCTTAATCATCGCTCTGGTACCGGCAGCGAATCGGGCCACGTCCGCCAACCGTTCAGGCGCGGTGGTCCCGGTCGGGCAGAATGGTCCTATGAGCAAATCCCACGACGTTGACCCGCCCGCCGGCGACACCATCCAAATTAAAGATGACATGATCCGGCTGGGCCAGCTGCTGAAGCTGGCCAATCTGGCCGAGGACGGCACCCAGGCCAAGGAGTTGGTGGACAACGGGCTGGTGAAGGTCAACGGCGCCATTGAGGAGCGCCGCGGCGCCCAGCTCCATCCCGGTGACGTGGTGACCGTCAATGGTGCCTCGGTGCGGATTACCCGCGGCTAGGCTGCGGTTCGATCCCGAACACTGTGAGCTCGATGAATTCCTTCACATGCGCCAGTTCCCGCATGCTGATGCTGTGGCCGATGCCCGCGTAGAGCACCTTGGTGAGGGTGGTGTGGCCCACCGCCCACCGGTGGGTGAATTCGATCCGGTCGGCGGTGATGACCGGGTCCTCTTGGTCGCGTCCCCAGAACAGCGGCACCGGGTGGGCCGCTGCGGCGTCGTCGTCGAAAAATGTACTCCCCTCCGCGGGAACCGCGAACCCTGACAGGCCGACGACGGCGGTGAAGTCCTGCGGGCGATGACGCAGCAGGCTGGTCGCAACGGCCATTCCCATGGAGAACCCCAGCAACGAAACACTGGTGTGCGCGCCCCTGACCGAGTCCAGCCAGGTCACCACCCGGGCAACTGATGCGGTGACCAGATCCACCGAATATCCGGTGTCCTGCGACAGCGGGAACCAGGTGAACCCGGGCCCCTGGGCGTGCGGAGCCCTGACCGACGCCACCGTGAGATCGGACGGCAGATGGTCCGCCAGACCCATCAGATCCTCTTCATTGGCGAGGTGCCCGTGGAACATCACGAGCAGGGCAGTCCCCTGCCGTTCGTCCTCGGGTCGCGACCAGAGGACCACTGGATCCCAGGCCAGCGCGGTGGGCTGCCCGGCGGCTGCTGGGTGGGGCGTTTCCGAAAGAGTCATTGAAGTATTCTGGCACGCACCAGCTGACCGCACCCAGTCGGGGGTCGCGTTCGGTGACTGCCTGTTACAGGATAGGGGGATGAACCGGAACCTGTACCTGCCCCCGGAGTCTCACCCTGAGCAGAACAACACCCCGCACCCCTGGACCCGGTATGTGGCGTTGGGCGACTCCTTTACCGAAGGCATCGGGGACCCGAATCCCGAGAGCGTGGGCGGTAACCGCGGCTGGGCCGACCGGGTGGCCGAGGAACTCAGCAGGAGCCGTGAGGATTTCGCGTACGCCAACCTCGCCGTCCGTGGCCGGTTGCTGCACCAGATAGTGGAACAGCAGGTGGAGCCGGCGCTCGCGTTGAAACCGGACCTGATCACCATTTCGGCCGGGGGTAACGACCTGATCCGACCCGGCGGCGACCCTGACCAGTTGGCGGCGCGCCTGGACGACGCCGTCGGGGCGTTGAGCGCCGATCATGCGACGGTGGTCCTGTTCACCGGCCCCGATGCGCGCGAGTCGGTGCTGGGCAACTTCCGGTCCAAGACGGCCATCTACAACGAGAATCTCAGGATCATCGCAGCACGCCATGACGCGTTGATCGCCGACATGTGGGCACTGCGCCAGCTGGTGAACACCCAGATGTGGGACAGCGACCGGCTCCATTTCTCGCCGTTGGGTCATCACACCATCGCGATGATGGTGCTGGAAACCCTCGCCGTCCCCCACTCGTTGACACCCCTCGAACCACAGCCGCTCCCGCACAAGAGGTGGCGCACCGCCAGGACGGAGGACCTTGTGTGGGCGAAGGTCTATTTCGTGCCATGGGTTCTGCGCCGGTTGCGGCGCCAATCCTCCGGCGACGGGATCCTGGCCAAACGCCCCGATGCTGCCCCAATCTTCGGTCCGGGATTGCCGCCGGGCGCTGGCGGCTAGGGTCCGCAGTGCCGGCGCCCGCCCAGCCCGACGGCGCTGTCGCCGCCCGCCGGATGACCCAGCAGGGGCTGTGAAATCCTCCTGCCGCCACACCGGGTGCCGTGGTCAGGTGGCCGGGCGCCGTGCAGTCCCAGGAATTCGCCTATGCACCCTGCGGGTGGTGGACCATCCACGCGACGATGGTCAGGGCACGGAGTAGAAGGCGTCCCGCAGCCGTTCGTCGAGTTGCTGGATCTCGGTGAGGAACGCGTCGTGACCGATAGGTGAGGCGATCATGTGCACGGGCACATCACCCGGCAGCGCCGCCGCCAGGACGTGGGATTGGCTGGGGTAATACAACCGGTCAGTATCCACTGCCGCGATGAAGAACTCGGCGCTTGCCTGCCCGAGGGCGTCCTGCAGGGTGCCGCGGTCGCGGCTTGCGTCGTGCCCCATGAGGGCTTCGGTCAGCAGGAGGTAGCTGTTGGCGTCGAAACGCTCCACCAGTTTGTCGGCCTGGTGGTCCAGGTAGCTTTCCACCTGGTAGCGGCCGCGGGACGAGGGATCCGATGAGCCGAAGGGCGCCTCAATGCCCTGCGCGGCCCTACCGAAGCGGTGCTCGAGTTCGGGTTCGGACCGGTAGGTGATGTGGGCGATCCGCCGCGCCAGGCCCAGACCATCGACCGGCCCGGGGCCCGGATAGTAGTCTCCACCAGCGAAGCCCGGGTCCAACCTGATGGACCTGAGCTGCGCCTGGGCAAAGGCAATCTGCTCGGCCGAACTGGCTGCTGTGCAGGCGATTACCGCGCACCGGTTGACCCGCTCCGGGTAGAGGAGGGCCCACTCCAGTGCCCTCGCCCCGCCGAGAGATCCGCCGACCACCGAATGCCACTGCCCGATGCCCAGGGCATCGGCGAGCAGTGCCTCGGCCCGGACCGAGTCCCTGACTGTGACGTACGGGAACCGCGAGCCCCAGGGGACCCCGTCAGGATCATCCGTGGCCGGTCCGGTGGATCCGTAGCACCCGCCGAGCATGTTGATCGACACCGCGAAGTACCTGGTGGTGTCGATGGTTTTGCCGGGGCCGACCAACTGGTCCCACCAGCCGTCTTCGTCCGAGTCCCCGCGGGCGACGTGGGAACTGCCGGTCAGTGCATGCTGGATCAGGACCGCGTTGGAGCGGTCTTCATTGAGGGTGCCCCAGGTTTCATAGGCGAGGGCGAGCTGGGGAAGATAGCCACCCGTTTCGCAGGTGAAGGGACCGAGACTTCGGGTGCGGAGGACGCCATCAGGGCCGTCGTCCGGGATGGGCTGGACGTCACCGAGTGCCCCGGGTCCCTGCTGTGTCGTATGAAGAGTTGCCACTGGTATCGCCCACCTTGGAATCCGCGCTTGCGCCTGACACTCTGCCTGCCGCCTGGTCGTCACCCGGGGCACCCCGCCGCGAAGGAGGGTTGCCGTCCAGCAAGCCGGGGCTCGGTGGAGCGGGTGTTCCGCTCCGTGCTGGCACTCGTGACCTGTTCCTAGATAACCCGAAAAGAACCCCCTGGCGCAAATATGTGAACATCTGTGGCCCGGCAGGTCGGCTGTAGCTGTCAATCCCGGAGGTCATCTCGGGGTCGTTCGTACTGGAACTGTTGACGGCCATCGTTGTTGCCCTGCTGCTGGTCATGCCGGGCAGCAAGCTGGTGGTTCTTGAGCTGGTGGCGTTGGTCTTCGGCAACGCCGTGTACCTGGGTGGGTTCTTCCAGGTGACGGCGCTGATCATCGTTCTGATGCTCGCCCGCGGGGGAATACGCCGCCTATTTTTAGGTAAGGGTATCCTAAGTCGAGTCACAGATCACAAAGTGCCACACTAAGGCCATGCGCTTGGACCATGTCTCATATGCCTGTGAACCCGACGGCCTCGTAGCAACTGCTGGGAGGATTTCCGACGCCCTGGGTGTCGACCCCGTGAAGGGTGGTGTGCACCCACGCTTCGGCACCCGGAACATGATCTTCCCGATGCTTAATGGCCAGTACCTGGAAGTGGTTGAAGCGCTGAACCACCCCGCCTCGGACAAAGCCCCGTTCGGTCAGGCAGTGCGTGCCCGGTCCGAGGCCGGCGGCGGCTGGATGGGCTGGTGTGTGGCAGTGGATGATCTGGCCCCCTTCGAGGAGCGGCTGGGCCGGAGCGCCGTGCCGGGTAACCGCAAGTTCCCGGACGGACAGGAACTGACTTGGCAGCAGATCGGGATCAAAGGGCTCATCGCCGACCCTCAGGTCCCCTACATGCTGCGGTGGGATGACGGTACCGAGGCGCTTCATCCGTCGCAGGCCAAACCGGCGTCAGCCCGCCTTGACTCGCTGACGATCGCCGGCTCCCCCGATCGCATCGCTGAGTGGCTGGGCACCCCCGCCACCGAACCCCTTGATGGTGTCGCGGTGCACTGGGTGGCGCCGAACGGCACCCCCGGCATCATGTCGGTGACCTTCCAGACGGCAACCGGCCTGGTGGAAATCTAGCCAGCCGCCGCAGCGGGCGGGTGCGCGGCTACGTACCGATCCCGATCGCCGACCCGAAGAGGGCGAAACCCACGAATCCTGCAATGTCCAGGAGTGCGTGGGCGATGACCAGGGGCATGACCCGTCGGGTCCTGGTGTAGGCGTACCCAAAGATCAGACCCATGATGAAGTTGCCAATAAACGGCCCAAAACCCTGGTACAGGTGGTAGCTCCCACGCAGGAGCGCGCTCGTGACGATAATGACCGGCGTCGACCAGCCGAGCTGTCGCAGCCGGTGGAACAAATAGCCCACCACTATGACCTCCTCGACCACCGCATGGCGCAACGCCGAGAGGATCAGGACCGGTACTGTCCACCAGTAGGCGTCGAGCGCCGCCGGTTCGATGGCCGTAGTGATCCCGAGCGCACGTCCCGCCGCATAGATGCCCAACGTGCCGGCGCCGATTACCGCGGCGAGACCGAATCCCAACCCGAAGTCGACTTTTGGTTTGGTGAAGGTGAACCCCAGGGTACGGAACGCCGACTTGCCGGGCTCGGTCAGCAGGAACAGGACGAGGAAGACCGGGATCAGGGCGAAGAAGATGCCCAGCAGCTGGTAGGTCAGGTCGAAATACTGGCGGTCGTCGAGGACAGGGTTCAGCCGGGTGGTCTGCGCCGCGAGCGGTGCCTGGCTGAGTTTGTCCAGCAGGTTCACTACCGCGTAGACGGCTGACTGTCCGAGCGACAACCCCAGCACGATGGCGATCTCGGCGGTGATCCGCCGCCGCTGAACCGGCGCGGATCGGGTGACTGCGGTTGGCTGCGTCGATGGCGGCGTGGCTGAGGACAGGCCTGACGCCTTGGGTAGTTCGGTGGACATGCCAGCCATCCTAGTGGGAGTTTCTTGGGGCTAGTCGTCCCCCACCATTGGCGCGACGATCACCGCGGTGCCATGGTCTTCGAAGGCCCTCAGCTGATCGTCGGTGATCCCTGAATCGGTGATCAGGTTACTGAAGGTGTAGCCGGTCATCGTCGCGAAGCGGCGGGTGCCTATCTTGGACGAGTCGGCCACCACGTACGCGGTCGATGCGCGCCGGGCGACCATCGCGTTGACTGCTGCCTCACCCTCGTCGCTGATAGTGGGCCCGACCACCGGATCCAGTCCGTTGACTCCCACGAAGGCGAAGTCCAGTGCGACCCGCTGCAACACGGCGTCGGCGTATGATCCCACCAGCTCGTAGGAGCGGGGATTGACGATCCCACCGGTGACCATGATCTTGAAGTTGGGCCGGACCGCGAGCTGGGCGGCGATGTTGATTGCGTTGGTCACCACAGTGAGGGTGGGTTTGTTTGACGGTTCCATCAGGTCGCTGCGCTTGCTCAGGGCCGAGGCAATCGCCGTGCTGGTGGTTCCCCCGCAGAGCCCGATCACCGCACCCTTGGGAATCAGGCTACTGGCGGCCTGGGCGATCGCCCGCTTCTGCTCGGCGTGCACGTCCCGGTTGTAGCGTCCTGGCAGGTCATAGGCGACGGATTCGATGGTGGCCCCACCGTGGGTCCTGGTGAGCAGGCGTTGCTCGGCCAGGCTGTCGAGGTCCCGCCGCGCGGTGGCCGGCGAGACCTTGAGTTTGGTAACAATCTCCTCGACGTCCACCTGACTGGCTTCGGAGAGGAGGTCGAGGATGGCGCTGAGCCGTTCTGCGCGTTTCATCCCACTGGCCCGTTCGAGGTCGTCGGTACCGACGAGCCGGCCCGCCCTCCGGCAGCGAACAGGGTGAGCAGGCGGGCTGTCTCCGGTTCGATGGCCGCCCGCCCGGCCCGCAGATACTTCCGGGGATCAACGACCGAGGGGTTGTGCTCAAGGTAGAGGCGGACAGCCCGGGTGGAAAGGTTGTTCAGGTGCGTGGAGACGTTGATCTTGGTCATACCGGCCTGAATGGCCGCGGCGAGAGTGTGATCGGACACTCCCGAGGAGCCGTGTAGCACGAGCGGTACGTCCAGTGCAGACTTGAGCGTGGCAATCAGGTTCAGGTCCAGTGCTGCGCTGCGCTGCGTCATGGCGTGGGAGGAACCGACGGCGACGGCGAGCGCGTCAACGCCGGTGGCCGCCACGAACGCCGCCGCCTCCACCGGGTTCGTCCTGACGCCGGGCGCGTGTGCGCCGTCCTTCCCGCCGATCTTGCCCAGCTCCGCCTCCACGAACACGCCGCGTTCCTGCGCGTAGGCGGCGACCCGGGTGGTGGTGGCAACGTTGTCGTCGAAGTCCAGGGCGGCGCCGTCGTACATCACCGACCCGAACCCCAGGTCCACGGCGGCGAAGGCCAGCTCCGGATCTTCGGCATGGTCGAGGTGCACGGCGACCGGGACCCGCGCCGACCGGGCGATGGCGAGGGTGGCGAGGGCGAGGGGTTCCAACCCCCGATGATAGGTGACGCAGTTCTCGGAAATCTGGAGGATCACCGGAAGTCCGGCGGCCTCCGCGCCAGCTACCAGGGCCTCGGCAGTTTCCAGCTGGATGACGTTGAAGGCTCCGATGCCCGTTCCGGCCGCCTGCGCGGCGGCCATCAGATCGCGTGTCGGGGTCAGGGTCATGCGCCGGTCTCCTGCTGTGGTGGGGTGGTGGTCGGTGGATGGGCCCGGCTGAGGGTGACTGCCGATTCAAGCGCCCGGTAGCTGGCGTCGAGTTCACCGGCCGCCGGCATCAGGACCGCGGCAGCCGACCAGGCGGTCGCCCGCCGCAGCAGGGTCTCCCCGCGGGTGATGCCCTCGGCCAGCGCGACGGCGATCGCAGCTACTGCGGCGTCCCCGGCGCCAGTCGGGTTCCCCTCGAATCGGGGCAGCGTCGCCTGAAGGGGTGGTTCGTGCAGTCGGTAAAGGTACATTCCGTGCTCCCCGCAGCTGACCACCACGCACCTGGCCCCGCGGTCGAGTAACATCCGCGCGCCGGCGTCGATGGTCGATGCACCGGTGGCGTCAAGGAGTTCGTGGTGGTTGGGTTTGACCACGTCGGCGCCCGCCTCGGCTGCGACGAGCAACGCGCCACCCGAGGTGTCGATAATGCTGGGGACCCCGTGAACCCTGGCGCGGAGCACCAGGTCAGCGTAGAAGTGGAGTGCCGCGCCGTCAGGAAGACTCCCCGACCCCACCAGCACCCCGGCCCCCGGGAGATGGGCGTCAACCAGTCGGAACAGGTCCTCCCACTCCGCGGGTGTGAGCGGGCAGCCGGCTTCGTTAAAGATGCTCGTCTGGCCGGCGGCGCCGTCGACGAAGGCCAGGCTCCGGCGGGTGGTGGCGGCGACCCCGGTCAGGGCATGAGGGACTCCCGAGGCGGCCAGTTCGGCCCTGAACTCGGTTCCCGTCGCTCCCCCAACGGGTGCGACGGCGAACGCCGGGCGCCCCGTCTGATGCACCACCCGCGCGACGTTGACGCCTTTGCCGCCGGCCCGCAGCAGCGGGCTGGGGACCCGGTGGGACTCGCCGGGGGTGAGCCGCGGGATGGCGTAGGTCAGGTCGAGGGCCGGGTTGGCCGTCACCGTGAGAATCGGCTGGCCCACCCGGGGCGCCGTGTCGGGGGGTACCGGCGCTGTCACGGCAGGTCCAGCAGACGGCGTGCGCGCAGAGCGGCACCAATGAGTCCGGCGTCCTGACCCATCTGGGCCGCAAGGATGACCGGGTGCCGGTGGAAAGACAGGTTATTGTCCACCTGTTGACGTAGCGGGCCGAACAGCGCGTCACCTGCCTGGGCCAGGCCGCCGCCGATCACCACCGCCTCGGTGCCGAGGATTGCCACGAGTTGGGCGATGCTAAAGGCCAGGGCGGCGACGGCGTCGTCAATCACCTGCCGGGCGATGGCGTCCCCAGCCGCCGCAGAAGCAAACACGCCGCGCGCCCCGCTGACCGACGCACCGCCGAGCCCGGAGTAACGGCGGGCGATTGCCCCGGCGGAGCCGACGGTTTCCAGGCACCCGTGCAGACCGCAGGTGCAGTCGAGACCGCCGGGCACGAGGGCGTGCCCCAGTTCGCCGGCGTATCCGCCGGCGCGCACCCGCTCTCCACCAGCGAACACGGCGCCGGCAATGCCGGTACCGATGATCATCACCACCACGTCGTCCAGCCCGCGGGCCGCTCCGAAGCGCATCTCGGCGTCGCCGGCGGCGCCGACGTCGTGCCCGTAGGTAACCGGCAGCCCTGTCGCCTGCTGCAGCCGCTCGGCGAACGGGAAGTCCCGCCAGCCCAGGTTCGCCGAGTAGATGCCGACGCCGTTCACCTCGTCGACGAGGCCTGGTGCGATCAGCCCGATGGCTCCGATGCTGCGGTTCGGCCAGTCCGCCCGGTACGTGGCGAGGAGTTCGGCGGATCGCTGCACAATGCTTTCCCCCGGCACATCGGATCTGGCGGGGGTGGCAGTGCGCCGGACGTCGAGCAGGGCGCCGGCCGGGTCCGCCAGCGCCGACTTCATGTCGGTGCCGCCCACATCGATGGCGAGCACCAGGCCCGGATGGCTCCCCAGACGGGGTTCCGGGGCAGGGTCCGGCGTCGTCGCGGTCGGTGGCGTCGCGGTCGGTGGCGTCATGATGCGGCTAGGAGCCAAGGATGACTGAGCGGGTCAGGTTGCGCGGCAGGTCGGGATCCAGCCCGCGCGCCCGTGCCCTCGCCAGGGTGATCTTGTGAATCTGGGCGAGGTCGGCGAGCGGGTGGCGTCGGGTGTGGACGTAGTCGGCGCCAGTGGGGGCGACGTCGCCAGCCAATCCCGGGACGTCGTCGCCGAACAGCCATACCGCCCGGCCTGGAGCGGCAATCGAGATGGGCCCGTGCCGGTATTCCATGGCGGGATAGGACTCGGTCCAGCCCTGCACTCCCTCGCGCATTTTGAGGCCAGCCTCATGGGCGAGGCCCACGGTCCACCCGGTGCCGAGGAAGGTGAACTGCTCGGCGTCGAGCAACTCCGCGGCAACCTCTTCCGCCAGCGCAGCTTCCGCATCCGGTATCGCCTGCTCCAGGTCGATGCCCACGGAGGTCAGGAGGTAGGCGAGGGCTGCGGTAGCGAAACGAGTCTGCACCACCGACTGCTCATCCGCGTAGGGCAGCGCGACGACGGCGTCGGCCAAGCCCATCGCCGGCGATTCAACGTCACCGATCACGGCAATCAGCCGGAGGGTGCCCTTGAGCGCGGTCATGAGCTCAAGCACCTCGGTGGTGGTACCCGATCGGGAGATCGCAACCACCGCGTCGTAGCCGCGCCCGGCAACGACTGATGCCTCGGAGGCAGCAAACGCGTCGGTGAGTCCCTGGCCGGCGCTCTCACGGGCGGCTGCGTAGCTTTGAGCCATGAACCAGGAAGTGCCGCAGCCGATGACTGCTACCCGCTCTCCCACTGCGGGGAGGAGATTCTCTGCGGTTGCCTGGTCGATCGCCCGACGCCAGACGGCAGGCTGCGACTGCAGCTCACGGTCCATGTGCGCTCCGGCGGAGGCTGAGGATCCGGGGGCCTGGGAGGTGGGCTGGGACATCGGGCGCTCCTTCGCGATACACCGCGGGATGGTCCGCGACTGATTAGGGATGACGTTTAGAAGGGTGAAGCAATCAATAGCAATCTAACCACCATCGACGCGATTTTGGCAGATCGGGGGCTGTAACGCTGAGGTATCGATCAGCGCGTCCGCTTGACGTGAGACATGGATCACGCAATTATCATTCCACTAAGGATGAACAATAATGCTCATTCCAAGCGTAATACCGTCAACTTGTTGCAAGTATTCCTGTGTCAGCTGGAGCAGCTGCACCACCTTTGGGAAAACGAGGAAACCATGAAGAAATCCATCCGGACCGGAGTTGTCGCAAGTGTTGCGGCGGCCGGTCTTATGCTCAGCTCCTGCGGCTTTGGCGGCGGAGAATCCGGCGGAGACGCGGAGGGCGGCACCACCCTTGACCTCCTGGTCCCCAGCTACTCGGACGGCAGCAGGGCCCTGTGGGAAGGCGTCATCGAGGAGTTCGAGGCAGCCAACGAGGGCATCACCGTCAACCTTCAGGTCGAGTCGTGGGAAAACCTTGAGTCGGTGCTGAACACCCAGATCCAGGCCGGCGAAGCACCCGACATCTACAACGGCGGCGCCTTCTCCGCCTTCGCAACCGAGGGCCTGCTGTACTCGGCAGAAGAAATCGCCTCCCCCGAAACCCTCAGCGACTTCCAGGAATCCTTCGCAGCGAATGAACAGGTTGACGGCACCCAGTACGCCCTGCCGCTGCTTGCCTCGGCGCGCGCACTGTTCTACAACGAGGACCTGTTCGAGGAAGCGGGTGTTGACGGCGCCCCGACCACCTGGGACGAGCTGTACGACGCCGCCGAGGCGATCACCGAAACGGGCACTCCCGGCTACGGTATGCCGCTCGGATCGGAAGAAGCCCAGGGCGAGGCCCTCATCTGGATGGCCGGCAACGGTGGCGGGTTCGGTGACGCTGAGGAGATCACCGTCAACACCCCCGAAAACCTTGAGGCAGCCGAGTTCATGAAGCGCATGATCGACGATGGGCTGACGCAGGCCGACCCTGGTGCCACCCAGCGCACCCCGATGATCAACGTCTTCCTCCAGGGGCAGATCGGCATGGTCTATGGCCTGCCGCAGACCGTCGGCCAGATCGAAGCCGAGAACCCGGACCTGAACTACGGTCTGGCGAACATCCCGACGGCGTCGGGCGAGCCCGCCACCCTGGGTGTCGCCGACCGCCTGATGTCGTTCAAGAACGACGGCGACAAGGCTGAAGCTGTCACAGCGTTCATGGACCACTTCTTCGCCCCCGAGAACTACGTCGAATGGGTCAGCACGGAGGGCTTCCTGCCCACCACCATCAGCGGTGCAGAGGAAATGTCAGGCGACGAGACCCTGGCGCCGTTCCTGGAAATGCTGCCCAGCGCCCAGTTCTACCCCACCTCCAACCCGGCCTGGAACGCCACCGATGGTGCGTTCAAGAGCCTGTTTGGCCAGCTGGGGCAGGGAATGGAACCGGCAGAGGTGCTCGACCAGATCCAAGCCGAAGCTGACGCAGCGGCCGAGTAGCCTCCAGCCAGTACCGGCGCGGTCCGCTACGGTCCGCGCCGGTACTGGCCCCTAACCATTGGCGGTAGAGAATGAGCTATATACGATGAGCGCACAGCCTGTACTGGCCGGCCCGCCCGCGTCCCCGGGACGCCAGCGCCGCCGACAAAACTCCGACGGCCTCCCTGCCGCCCTCCCCTGGATTGGCCCGGTCCTCCTCCTGATCTTTGCGATCGTGATCTTCCCTGCCGGGTTCATGATCTTCAACTCCACCCGGGACATCAGCCAGAGCGGGATCGACCAGGGCACCGCGGGGTTCGCCAACTTCGCCGAAGTGTTCTCCGACCCCAACCTCCCCCGGGTTCTTCTGAACACGGTGGTCTGGGTTGTCGTCGTCGTGTCGCTGACAGTGCTCATCTCCCTGGCCCTGGCCCAGTTCCTCAACAAGCCCTTTCCCGGCCGTACCCTGGTCAGGATGGCCGTGGTTGTCCCCTGGGCTGCGAGCGTGGTCATGACCACCACGGTGTTCTACTACGGTCTCGACAGCAACTACGGGATCATGAACACGTTCCTCGTTGATCTCGGAATCCTGGATTCGCCGTATGGCTTCACCAAGAACGTGCTTCCAGCGCTCGGGGTGGCCATCATCGTCGCGGTGTTTGTGTCCATCCCGTTCACCGCGTACACCCTCCTGGCCGGGTTGCAGTCAGTCCCCGAGGACGCGCTCGAAGCCGCCAAGATGGACGGTGCGGGTCCGTTCCGCACCTACTTCAGTATCGTGCTGCCCCAACTCCGCGGAGCCCTCGCTGTGGCGGTACTGATCAATATCATCAATGTGTTCAACAACCTCCCCATCCTGCGGATTATCACCGGATCGATTCCCGGGTACCAGGCTGACACCCTCATGACCTACATCTTCAAGGTGCTGCAGTTTGACCGGCGGGTGGACCTTGCCAGCGCCCTCAGCGTGGTCAACTTCGCCATCGTCATTGTGATCGTCGCGGCGTACGTGAAAATCGTCAAGCCGATGAAGGAGATCTAGGCATGTCCGCCAGCACCCTCAACGAATCGGCCCGGTCGGCACTTCCCCCGGTGGCTGCCCGCCAGAAACGCTACGGTGCCGATCAGGTGTCAGGACGCCGGATGGGCCTGCGGATGGTTATCGGCGCCGTCGTCGCTCTGGTGTTCCTGCTCCCGTACCTGATCATGCTCGTGGGGTCGCTCAAGACCCGGTCCGAAATTCTCTCAGTGCCGCCGGCCTATTTCCCCACCGAGGGCCTGCAGTGGAGCAACTATGCCACCATGTGGGCCACCCCCGAGACACCGCTGCCCTACAACCTGATCTCCACGATCATCATCGCGGTGTTCGCTACCCTCCTGGTGCTTCTCGTCGCGACACCGGCCGCCTACTACACCGCCCGGTTCCGGTTTCCCGGAAAGACCGTGTTCCTCTTCCTGGTCATCGTGACGCAAATGCTGCAACCCGCTGTCCTGACCGCTGGCCTGTTCAGGGAGATGCTGCTGTTGGGCATCAACGACACCTGGCTGGCCATGATCCTGATCAATGCGGCATTCAACCTGTCTTTCGCCCTCTGGATCATGCACAGCTTCTTCGCGGCCATCCCGAAAGAGATTGATGAGGCCGCCCAGCTCGACGGCGCCGGAAAGCTCGCGGTGATGTTCAGGGTGAACCTGCCGCTGGTCTGGCCGGGCATCGTGACAGCTGTCATCTTCACGTTCGTGTCATCGTGGAACGAGTTCGCGGCGTCCCTGGTGATCATGTCAACGGCTGAGAACCAGCCCCTGTCCGTGGCCCTGACCAAGTTCATCGGCCAGTATGCTACCTCGTGGCAGTACGTGTTTGGCGTCTCGATTGTCGCGATCATCCCGGTGATCATCCTGTTTGCCCTGATCGAGAAGCGCCTGATCGGCGGTCTTACAGCAGGAGCAGTGAAGTAGGTCCTCCCTTCGCCGTCCGGCGCCGCACGCTGCGCCCCGATACTCCGGTCATCCGGCCAATGTGCGACGTGGCCGCCGCCCACATACAGTCATGGCAGTTCCTCTCGTGAACTCGTCGGGAAAAGTCCCTCAGGCGTAGGTCGGAAGTTCCTGCAGTGACCACTCGTTGCCGTCGGGGTCAGCGAAGTAGACGAACCGGCCCCACTCCATCTCCTCAACGCCCCGCGCGGTCACCCCATGATCGGTCAGGTGCTTCAGGGCGTCGTCGGCATTCGGAACCACCATCATGACTCCCCGCTGTGACCCGGGCGCCATATCGGTCAGACCCGTTCCCAGCACAATGGAGCACGCCGATCCCGGCGGGGTGAGCTGGACGAAGCGGAGACTCTCGTCGACCTGTTGGTCGTGGTCAGCGGTGAAGCCCACCTGGTCCACATAGAACGCCTTGGCCCGGTCCACATCCGTGACGGGGATGGGGACAACTTCAATCTTCCAGTCCATCATTTCCGGTCCTTTCACTCGATCTGGCACACCCGCCCTGCGGCGGTTAATGATCACAGCCTAGAACCTCATGCGGACAGGTTCGGTCCGGGTTCTCTGCTTCACCAGGTGGCGATGGTCGGCTGTTCTGCTCAGACGACCCTGACGCCCTGCTTCCAGACGGAGTGGGTCAGGGGTACCCCTGGCCGGTATGCCAGGTGGGTGGCCGACGGCGCATTCAGCAACTGAAGGTCCGCCCGGTGCCCGACGGCAAGTGACCCGACGGCGCGGGCGCCGTCGTCGTCGCTCCCCGTCTCGCGATGCAGTGCCAGAGCGCCGCCGAAGGTTGCCGCGCGGATCGCTTCGTGGACGCTCAGGCGCATCTGCAGCACGGCGGTGGTCACGCAGTAGGCCATCGAGGTGGTGTAGGAGGTGCCGGGATTGCAGTTGGAGGCCAGCGCGATTTCGACGCCGGCGTCGAGCAGCGCCCGGCCCGGGGCCAGGGGTTGGCGCGTGGACAGGTCACAGGCGGGCAGGCAGGTGGCCACCGTCCCGCGAACGCCGGAGCCCGCACCACCGTCCCACCCGGACCAGGTGCCAGCGAGGGCGTCGACATCCGACGCCTCCAGGTAGTTCACGTGGTCAACGCTGGCGGCGCCGAACTCGACGGCCAAACGCACCCCTGCGCCGGGGCCCAGCTGGTTGCCGTGGACGCGCAGCCCGAGCCCGGCAGCCTGGCAGGCGCCCAGGATTTCCCGTGACTGCTCGGGGGTGAAGGCGCCGCGCTCGCAGAACACGTCGGCCCAGCCTACATAGGGTCGGACGGCGTCGAGCATGGTGCCGCAGACCAGGCGTACATAGTCGTCGGGGTCGATGCCTGCCGGGATGAGGTGCGCGCCGAGGAAGGTCACTTCGTCGACGACACCGGCGGCGATCCGGGCGCTGCGCGCCTCGTGGTCGACGTCGAGCCCGTACCCGGTTTTGGTTTCCAGGTAGGTGGTGCCCCCAGCGGTTGCTTCGGCGACCCGGCCCAGCAGCAAGCGGGTGAGGTCGTAGTCCGAGGCGGCACGGGTGGCATCGGTGGTGACGGCGATCCCTCCGGCGGCGTAGTCCTGACCCGCCATCCGCGCCTCGAACTCGGCGGTCCGGTCCCCCGCGAAGACCAGGTGGGTGTGGCTGTCGACCCAGCCGGGGAGGCCTGCCCGGCCCTCAGCGTCGACCAGCGTGTCGGCGGCGGGTGCCTCCGTGGTGGCGCCGATCCAGCTGATCCGCTCCCCCTCGAAAACCACCGCAGCGTTCCTCAGCACAGCCTGCTCCCGGTCCTGGGTCATCAGTTCGCCGATGTTGGTGATCAGGGTGCTCATGACTGTCCTTCCAGCGCGGCGGCCAGCAGGACAGCCGGGTCGCCGAGGGTGAGATGGTGTCCGTTGCGTGCCACCAGGCGGCCGGCAACGACGACGGCGGTCACGTCCGCGGCGGTGGCGGTGAGGGGTAGTTGGCCGGGGTCGGATCCCGCGGTCCGGAGGGATCGATGGTTCAGGCTGACCAGATCGCAGGGGCTTCCCACGGTGATGGCTGCCACCGGGGTGGCCATGGATCGGGCGGCGCCGGCGGTCGCGGCGTCGAGCAGGTCAGCGGGAGTGAATCGGCCGCGCTGCCCGGAGCCGAGTCGTTCACCGTGTTCAAGGGCACGCATCTCCAGCCACGGGTCGATCACCGCGTGCTGGTCGGTGCCGAGGGCGATCCGGGCGCCAGCGTCCTGGAGGGCACGGGCGGGGCCGATGCCGTCGGCGAGGTCCGCTTCGGTGGTCGGACAAAGGACGGCGGTGGTCCCGGCCGCGCCCAACAGGGTGATGTCCCCGGCCGTGAGATGGGTGGCATGGACCACGCTCAGCCGATCGGAGAGCAGCCCGTGCCGGTGGAGCAGGCCCGCCGGTGTGGTGCCGTAATGGGACAGGCAGTCGGCGTTTTCCGCGGGCTGTTCCGAGAGGTGGATGTGCAGGGGGACGTCGGTGGGGAGGCCCGCTGCAAGGGTGCTGAGGGCGTCCTCGGGGACCGCGCGGACCGAGTGCAGCGCGGCGCCGACGGTGATAACCGCTGGGTCGAACTGCCCGGCGATGACCCGCCGCAGGTCTGCGAACCGTTCCAGCCAGGCACCGGCGTCGGCGTCGCCGAACCGTTCCTGCTCCGGGGCCAGGGGCGCCCCGATACCGCCGGCGAGGTAGCACGTGTCCAGCAGGGTCAGGCGGATCCCCGCGGCGACCGCGGCGCGGCACAGGGCGAGTTCCATGGCGTGCGGGGCGTCGCCGCTTCCGGGCCCGTAGGGTGCTCCGCCCGGCCGGTGGTGGACGTAGTGGAATTCGGCGACACTGGTCCACCCGGTGACCACCATTTCGGCGAAGACAGCTGTGGCGAGGTGCTCGTACCCGGCAGGGGTCAGCGCTCCCGCCGCTTCATACATTTTCTCGCGCCACACCCAGAAGTCGCCGCCGTCGTCGTGGGTGCGCCCCCGCAGTACCCGGTGGAAGGCGTGGGAATGCGCGTTCGCCGCGGCCGGGAAGACCACCCCGGTGAGGGTGAGCGAGTCGTCAGTGCCCGGCGCAGCGCCGCTGGTCACGCCGGTGATAGTGCCGTCGTCGTCATAGTCGATTCGTACCCGCGGCTGGATGCCGTGGCCGGAAACCCAGGCCTGTTCGCACCAGAGGGAGCTCACAGGAGGTCTTCGAGGACGTCGGCGAGCGCGGCAGCCGCGAGGTCGGCGTCGGCGCGTTCCACGTATTCCTCGGGCGAGTGGCTGATGCCGGTCGGGTTGCGGATGTAGATCATGCCCGAGGGGACATAGGCGGCCAGGATGCCGGCGTCGTGGCCGGCGCCGGTGGGCAGCGCGGCTGCGGGGGCACCGCCGGTGGACCCGCTGAGGGAGTTCTGCAGTTGGCGTTGCAGGGCCGGGTCGAAATGGACCGTGGTGCTGAAGGATTCCTCGGTCAGGGCGACCGAACAGCCCTCGAAGGCTGCGGCTTTCTGTGCCTGGCCGTGAATGGATTCGACGAGGGCCGCGGTGACGGCGTCGTCGGGGTGGCGGACGTCAAGCCACAGGTCAACGCGGGAAGCGATCACATTGGTGCCGCCGGGAACCGGCTGCACCCGGCCCACGGTGGCCCGGGCGTCGTCCTGGCCAGCGGCGGTCCGGCGGATGGCCAGGATGATCTGGGCGGCGACCACCATCGGGTCGGCGCGGTCGGCCATGAGGGTGGTGCCCGCGTGATTAGCCTGACCCTGCACGCTGAGCCGCCACCGTCCGTGGCCGAGGATGGAGGAGCCGACGCCGACGGGCGTGTCGAGGTCGATCAGTGCCCTGCCCTGTTCCACGTGCAGTTCGACGAAGTCTCCCATGGTCCGCAGCGCGTCCTCGTCCCGGCCGAGCCGTTCCGGATCCAGCCCGTTGGCCCGGCTGACGTCGGCGAAGGTGTTGCCGTCGTGATCCTTGAGGTTCCGCACCCGGTCCGCGTCGATCGCCCCGGTGAGCAGCCGGGAGCCGAGGCAGGCCACCCCAAACCGTGAGCCCTCCTCTTCAGGGAAGACCGTGACGGCCAGTGCGCGCCGTGGCTCCACACCGCGTTCCTTGAGGACGTCGACGGCGGCGAGCGCCGCGGCGACGCCGAGCGGGCCGTCAAAGGCTCCGCCGCCGGGCACCGAGTCGAGGTGGCTGCCGGTCACGAGGGCTCCGGTGCGGTCCCCCGATGCGGCATCCCACCAGCCCCACATGATGCCGTTGCGGTCGGTGCTGACCTCAAGACCACGCAGCGAGGCTTCCGCCGTGAACCAGTCGCGCAGCTCCAGCTCCGGTGTGGAGAACACCGGCCGCGAATAGCCGCCCCGGACGGAGTCCTGTCCGACGTCGGAAATCGACTCGAGCATACTACTGACGGTGTTCATCGAATTCTCCACAATCTGATCTCCATACCAACAGGATCGAGCAGGCGGCAGGGGGCCAAAGGCCCCCTGCCCCAGATGAGTCAGTCTGCCATGGGGATCCGGACCCCGCGCTCCGCAGCAACCTCGGACGCCCGGTCGTATCCGGCGTCGACGTGCCGGATGACGCCCATGCCGGGATCATTGGTCAGCAGCCGTTCCAGCTTCTCGGCGGCGAGCGGCGTGCCGTCGGCCACCGACACCTGCCCGGCGTGGATAGACCGGCCGATCCCCACCCCACCACCGTGGTGGATGGACACCCAGGTGGCGCCCGATGAGGTGTTGAGCAGGGCGTTGAGCAGGGGCCAGTCGGCGACGGCGTCGGACCCGTCGGCCATGGCTTCGGTCTCCCGGTAGGGCGAGGCCACGGATCCGGAGTCGAGGTGGTCGCGCCCGATGACGAGGGGCGCCGAGACTTTGCCGTCGGCCACCAGCCGGTTGAACATCAGCCCGGCCTTGGCGCGGTCGCCGTACCCGAGCCAGCAGATCCGCGCCGGGAGGCCCTCAAACTCGACCAGTTCGCCGGCGGCGTCGAGCCAGCGGTGCAGGTGCGCGTTCTCGGGGAACAGCTCTTTGAGGGCTGCGTCGGTGACGGCGATGTCGGCGGGGTCACCGGAAAGTGCCACCCACCGGAACGGGCCCATCCCCTCGCAGAACAGCGGCCGGATGTAGGCGGGGACGAAGCCGGGGAACTCGAAGGCCCGCGCGTACCCGCCCTGGCGTGCTTCGTCGCGGATGGAGTTACCGTAGTCGAACACCTCGGCGCCGGCGTCCTGGAAGCCGACCATCGCTTCCACATGGTGGGCCATTGAGGTCTGAGCCTTCTTGGTGAACCCGTCGGGATCGCCCTTGGATTCCCGGTCCCATTCGTCCAGTGCTACACCCTCGGGCAGGTAGCTCAGCGGATCGTGGGCCGAGGTCTGGTCGGTGACGATGTCGATGGTGAGCTGCCCGGCCAGGTGGCGGCGTAGCAGTTCGGGGAAGATTTCCGCAGCGTTCCCGACGACGCCGACCGAGAGGGCGCGCTGCTCCTCTTTGGCGGCCAGCACCTGGCGGAGGCCGTCCTCGAGGTCGGTGGCGACGACGTCGAGGTAGCGTTTGGCGGCGCGGCGTTCGAGGCGGGTCCGGTCGACGTCGACAATCAGCACCGCCCCCCCATTGAGCGTGACGGCAAGCGGCTGGGCGCCCCCCATGCCGCCGCATCCGGCGGTCAGGGTCAGGGTCCCGGCAAGGGTGGCGGTCGGCGACTTTCCGAGTTTGCGGGCAATCGCGGCGAACGTCTCGTAGGTGCCCTGCAGGATGCCCTGGGTGCCGATGTAGATCCACGATCCGGCGGTCATCTGCCCGTACATCATCAGGCCTTCGGCCTCGAGCTTGCGGAATTCGGGCCAGGTGGCCCAGTCCCCCACCAGGTTGGAGTTGGCCAGCAGCACCCGCGGCGCCCACGTGTGGGTGCGGAAGATTCCCACCGGTTTTCCGGACTGCACGAGCAGCGTCTCGTCGTCCTCGAGGTCCTCCAGGGAACGGACGATGGCGTCGTAGGCTTCCCAGCTGCGCGCCGCGCGGCCGGTGCCGCCGTAGACCACCAGATCCTCGGGGCGCTCGGCCACCTCGGGATCGAGGTTGTTCATGAGCATGCGCAGGGGCGCCTCGGTCTGCCAGCTCTTGGCGGTGAGAGTGGTGCCGCGGGCTGCGCGGATGGACCGGCTCGGATCGTGTTGGGTAAACGGCTTGCTCATGCGGATGCTCCCATGCTGGTGATGTGGCCCGGACTGGTGTCGCCTGGCCCGGTGGCGGGGGTGGTGCTGGGTGGTGTATTGAGGATGCCGAGGGCCTCGGCGGCGACCATCCGGCCAAGGGTTTCGGCCTGCGGTTCGCTGATGCGATAGCTGGGGACCACCACGCTGAGGGAGGCGGCGATCCGGTCGCCGATCATCACCGGGGCGGCGACGGCGGTGACATCCGGTTCGATGCCGTTGCGGACCACCACATACCCGCAGGTGGGCGCCTCACCGGCCAGGACCTTGCCTGCGGCGGTTCCGGTCAGGGGGATGCGGCGTCCGACCCAGCTGGTGTGCCGGACGGAGTGGGTACCCTCGCGGACGGCGATGTAGATGCCGTGGCCGTCGTCGGCGGGGACGTTGAGGTACGCGGACTCCCCCGTCTCCTCCACCAACCGGTCCAGGGCGGCGCCCGCCAGGGAGACCAGCGATTCGTGGCTGAGCGCCTGCGCGCCGAGCTGGACAATGCGCATCCCCGGGCGGTAGCGGTCCTCGTCCTTCCTGACGAAACCGGTGGACTCGAGGGTGCGCAGCAGGCGCAGCGCCGTCGATGCCGAGAGCGACGCGTCGCGGGCTGCATCGGCGAGGCTCACCGCTCCCCTGTCGCAGACGGCGCCCAACAGGAGCAGGGCGCGTTCAACGGTGCGGGTCGATGCATCGGCCATCTGGGTGCTCCTTACTCCTGTGGGTCTTGCAATGCTGGACATAATGCATTTCACTTATTGAAACGCTCTTTTCATTCATTGGCAAGACTTCTTGTGAAAGCGGGTCCCAGATGGGCAGCACTCAGACCGTTAGTGTGGGCGTCGGAGCCCTCCGGCCCGACGACGTCGTCGCCGTCGCTCGGCAGGGCGCACGGGTGGACATCCTCGAGGAGTCCATCGTCGCGATGGAAGCGTCCCGTCGGGTGATCGAGGATCTGGTGAACGACTCCACTCCGCACTACGGCGTCTCCACCGGCTTTGGTGCCCTGGCGACCACCCACATCCCCATCGCGCAGCGCACCCAGCTCCAGCGCAGCCTGATTCGCAGCCACGCCGCGTCCTCCGGCGCCGAGGTGGACCGGGAGGTGGTGCGCGGTCTGATGCTCGGGCGGCTGTCGACGATGGCGACCGGCCGCACCGGCGTCCGCCCGCTGGTGGCCAGGACGTATGCGGCGCTCCTCAACGCGGGCATCACTCCCATGATCGGCGAGTACGGGTCGCTGGGCTGCTCGGGGGATCTGGCCCCACTGTCCCACGTGGCGCTGGCGCTGATGGGTGAGGGCGATGTCCGCGACGGCGCCGGTGTCCTGATGCCCGCCGGTGAGGCGTTGGCCGCTGCAGGGATCGCCCCGGTGGAGCTCCGCGAAAAGGAGGGCCTCGCGTTGATCAACGGCACCGACGGCATGTTGGGAATGCTGATCATGGCCTCGGCCGATCTTGGCCGCCTGCTCCAGACCGCTGACCTTGCCGCCGCGATGAGCGTGGAGGGGCTGCTGGGAACAGACGGCGTGTTCGCCGAGGATATTCACGCCCTCCGCCCGCATCCCGGCCAGATCTCCTCCGCCGCGAACATCCGCCGCCTCCTCGACGGGTCGCCGCTGATCCAGGAACACTCGGCCAGCGAGCTCAGCGCACACCGCAGCACCCGGGTCCAGGACGCGTACTCGCTGCGCTGTGCACCGCAGGTCCACGGCGCAGCGCGGTCCACGCTGGCCTACGTGGAATCCGTGGCCGGCATCGAGTTGGGGTCGGCCATCGACAACCCGGTGGTCACCGTTGACGGCCGGGTGGAGTCCAACGGCAACTTCCACGGCGCTCCCGTGGGCTACGCGCTGGATTTCCTGGCGATCGCCGTCGCCGACGTCGCCTCCATGAGTGAGCGCCGGACAGATCGCTTCCTGGACAAGGCGCGCAGCCACGGGCTGAACCCTTTCCTGGCGCACGATCCGGGAGTCGATTCCGGTCACATGATCGCCCAGTACACGCAGGCGGGGATCGTGTCGGAACTCAAACGGCTGGCGAATCCGGCGTCGGTTGACTCCATCCCTTCCTCAGCGATGCAGGAGGATCACGTCTCGATGGGCTGGTCGGCCGGGCTCAAGCTCCGCCGCGCGCTGGACGGGCTGACGCGGGTCCTGGCCATCGAGGTCCTCACCGCGGCACGCGCATTGGACATGCGCGACGGCGGTCTGGCCACGTCCCGCAGCGCCGTGGGACTTCACGCGGCGCGCGCGGCGATCCGCGAGGTGGTCGAGGGCCCCGGCACCGACCGGTACCTGGCACCCGAGATTGAGGCGGTCCGTGTCCTGGTGGATAACGGGTCGCTTCTCACCGCCGTGCAGGGTGCGTTAGGCGACGCTTTGGCCTAGAGGCTGTGGCCGTCAGGGTCGGACTAGACTGACGACATGTCAGACTCGACCGACCGTGAAACCCTGATCACCGAATCATTGGTCACGGCCTTCAAGCCGCTGATGACGGCGGACCCGCACGGATTCAGGACCAAGTTCCGCAAGATGGCGGCCGACCCGTTTGCCTTCTACCGGGGCAGCGCCTGCATCTTCTATGCGGACATGGAGGCCTTGACGGATGCCTGGGCTGACGAGTCGACGGCGCGGGTATGGATCCACGGTGATCTGCACGCTGAGAACTTCGGAACCTATATGAGCAGCACGGGTTCCCTCACATTCGACATCAACGACTTCGATGAGGCCTACCTGGGGCATTTCTCCTGGGACCTGCGCCGCTTCGTCGCTTCGCTGGCCCTCATGTGCTGGCAGAAGGCTTTACCCGAAGAAGCGGTGCGCAGCCTGGCCCGAACCTACCTCACGTCCTACCTGGACCAGGTGGACTCCTACGCGAGCGACGACGGGGACGACTTCGCGTTGAGACTGGACAACACCACGGGCACCATCCAGCGGGTACTTCAGGCTGCACGCTCGGCCCGGCGCACTGACCTCCTCGATGCGATGACCACCACTGAGGACTTTCAGCGTCACTTCCGTGA
The DNA here is from genome assembly GCF_015751665.1 of Arthrobacter sp. CAN_A1. Taxonomy (NCBI): domain Bacteria; kingdom Bacillati; phylum Actinomycetota; class Actinomycetes; order Micrococcales; family Micrococcaceae; genus Arthrobacter; species Arthrobacter sp. CAN_A1. Next base: position 186,883 of record NZ_JADOUR010000006.1, read on the forward strand.
CGGGCCGCTCACCCGCCGGCTAGGTGACGGTGAGCATGCCACTGTCCTTGAGGCATTCGAGCAGTACCTGACCACCATCCCCGAAACGGTGAAGTCATCCCGCGAGGTCTTTTACTCGGTCAAGGACATTGTGGGCAGTACGGGCTTCGGAATCGGCAGCGCCGGCCTACCCGCCTACAACGTGCTGATTGAGGGTTACAACGAGGCGCAGGAAAACGACATTGTGCTCTCCATCAAGCAGGGCAACATCGCGGCGCCCAGCAGGGTGGTCACCGATGAACGGGTTCGCGAGTATTTCAAGCACGACGGACACCGCACCGTTATCAGCCAACGGTCACTGCAGGTACACACCGACACGTTCCTCGGCTACACCACCATCGACGGAGTGGGATTTGTGGTGGATGAACTGTCCCCCTACAAACTCGACCTGCGCTGGGGCGAGCTCACCGAGCCCTCCGAGATTGAGCCGGTCCTGAAAGATTTGGGACGGGCAACAGCCAAGATCCATTGCGCCTCAGATCAGGACAGCGACCAGGACCTGGTCCCGTTCCAGACAGAGGAGGCAATCATCAAGGTGGTCGCGGGGCGCCGGGACGAGTTCATCGCCGACATCATCGACTTCTCGGTTGGGTATGCCGCCCGGGTCAGGGCAGACCACGCGCTGTTCATCGAAGCGTTTCGCGAAAACCGGATCGCCGGAGTCGCCTCGACCTAGGCCACCCTCTACTTCCTGGTCCGGCGGCTACCGCCGTGCCAGTCTTCCTGAACACCAGTGTCCCCGGCCGGAACGCCCAATGCGGGGAGTTGTGGACGCTCCCTGAGGCTGCGCTTCAGCTCTGCGAACCCGGCGAAGCCGGCCAACCCGACGACGTGGTCCCACAGCTGGACTGCCTCCTCATCGCTGGGCAGACGGCTGATGACCGGACCGAAAAACGCCAGCCCCGTGGGCGGCTTGAAGTGGATGATCGGGGTGCCCACATCCTTGCCGGTGAGGCCCAGCGCTTCGTCACCGTCGGACTGGATCAGACTGTCGAACCCTGCATCGTCGAGCGCAGCAGCCAGGTCGGCAGGCAACCCGGCACTGGCCAGGATCTGTTCAGCGAACTCACGGGTGCCACGACGGTCCAAGGCCGGATCCCCGTTGTCCGGAACCGGGTCCGATTCGAAGATGTGCTTGCCACACGCTGCGTAGAAGGCCCCCACCGCCTCCGGTCCCTGCTCGATGCGGGCACGGGCGGCCACCCTGAGCAGCCGGAGCCCCGCTGTGTGCCCGGCCTCGTATTCCGGCGGGAAGTGCGAGGCGTAGTCGAGGTGCGAGTTGATCAACCGTAGCGAAATGAATCGCCACTCAACCGCGTAGTCCCGCTGGCCCATCACCTGGCGGACCCATTTACTGGTCATCCAGGCGAAGGGGCAGACGGGGTCGAAATAGAAGTTGATGTCGGCGTCGCTCACGCCCCCCACGCTAAGGCGCCCCAGCACGCGGGTCAACCATAAGCTCCGCGCTGCGTTCACCAGCGGTGGGCTACATCAATCACCACCCTGGAAGCTGTGCCTGGGCCGTCGAGGGTGAAGACCCTGAACGGCAGGCGGGCCCGGACGCCGAGCCCGAAGGTTGACTGGCCTTCGAAGCTGCCGGCCGAAGCCAGTTGACGGAAGGTGGTGTACCCGGTGAGGTTGACCAGTTCCCTGGAGTTGGCTGGCCTATAGGTGGAATTGCCGAACCTGTCGTAGCTTGGCGCCGTCACGATTACCCGGAGGAAGGCGCCACCGCGAAGCGGAATCACCTGTCCTGACCCGTCGGCCCTGACCGCGCTGACGTACTCCACGCGGTAGCCGGCTCCCTTGCCGCGAATATCGACGACCATCCGGTCGAAGCAGGGATGTTCTCCCGCCCGCACGTTGGTCACCGGAGCGCTCGTCGTGGACGAGTTGACCTTGACCAGGGATCCCCACGTGATCCCGCAATACGGCGCCGCTGCGGCGGGGCCCGGGACGACCAGTCCCAGGCCGAGCACCAGCAGGGATGCTGCCAGCAGCGCCCCTATTTTTTTCATCATGCACCCCTTGGGGGTTGTGGAATGGATAACTCCATGATGGTGCGGTATGAAGGCCGGGGATCCGGTCGCTCCGACTCTGCCGCCGAACCGTTACGGGGGCTCCGCCAGGAGCGGCTCCCGGTGGGGGGCGGGGACTGGCCTCCACGTTGCTAGCCTTGGAGGTTCCAGCCAAAGGAGATCGATCCATGAGTGTTGCCCCCGTCCGGAAGCCCAAACCGCAAACCATTCTGACCGTTCAGAGCACCGAGTGGCTCACCCCGGCCATGGTGCGGGTCGTGGCAGGCGGCGCCGGGTTCGCCACGTTCGGAAGCAACGACTTCACCGACCGATATGTGAAGATCCACTTCGCCAAACCCGAGCTCGGACTTATTCCGCCGTACGATCATCGGTCCCTCAGCGAGACCCTTGACCCCGCCGATCTGCCCGTCACCCGGACGTACACGATCCGCTGGGTGGATTATGCCGCGCAGCGTCTGGCCATCGACTTTGTGGTGCACGGCGACCACGGGCTCGCCGGCCCGTGGGCGGCATCCGCCCAACCGGGCGACGTCCTGGTGGTGACGGGTCCCGGCGGCGGGTACTCCCCCGATGACAGTGCCGACTGGCACCTGTTCGCCGCCGATGAGTCGGCCCTGCCGGCCGTGGCGTCGGCGCTTGAATCGCTCGCTGGCGACGCCGTCGGGCTGGCCTTCATCGAGGTGGAAACGGAGGCGGACCGACTCGGTTTGATCTCCCCGTCGGGGGTTGAGGTTGTGTGGCTGTTTCGTCGTGGGGCAGCCGCGGGAACCCTGCTTTCCGCCGCGGTCCAGCAGGCGCAGTGGCGGGGCGGCCGGGTACAGGTGTTTGCCCATGGTGAGCGCGAGTCGATGAAGCGTCTCCGCGACGTCCTCTTCACGGAGCGCGGGCTGGAGCGCGCCCAGGTGTCGCTGTCCGGCTACTGGGCGCAGGGGCGCACCGAGGACCGGTTCCAGGCCGAAAAGAAGGAACCCGTCGGCAAAATCCTCGACTGAGCCGGTGATAGGTGCCAACCCGGCCAGCCGGTGGGCTGCTGGCCGTACCGCTAGGTGGCGGGAAGCGGCTCGGGGCGGGGTTTGCGCCGCAGCAGGCCCATCGCGGGCTCGACCAGGCGTGCGGCGACCGGCCCGAGCACCGCGGTGAGCAGCACATAGGCGGTAGCGAGCGCCGCCAGTTCGCCGGTGACGGCCCCGGATGCCACGGCGAGCCCGGCGATCACTATCGAAAACTCGCCGCGGGCGATCAAGGCGACGCCGGCCCGGGCCCTACCCAACCGGCCCACGCCGTGACGCCGTGCCGCCCACCAGCCCGTGCCGATCTTGGTCAGCGAGGTGATCAGAGCGAGGACGACGGCGATGCCAAGCACCGGCGGGATGGTCGCCGGATCGGTGTTCAGGCCGAACACCACGAAGAAGATCGCGGCGAACAGGTCCCGCAGGGGTTCGAGGATGCGGGTGGCGGTGGTGGCTGTGGCACCCGAGATGGCAATGCCGAGCAGGAACGCGCCGACCGCCGCCGACACCTGCATCGCTGCGGCGACGCCGGCAACCAGCAGCGCCGCACCAAGCACTGTCAGCAGGAAAACTTCCCGGTCCTTGCTGTCCACCACAGCGGAGACCACGTTGCCGAACCGCAGGGCGATGATCAGCACCACGGTGACGACGACCAGCGAGATTCCGACCGCCTGCATGCCCCCCACAAAGCTGGCTCCCGCCAGGACGGTCGTCAGGATGGGCAGGTAAACGGCCATCGCCAGGTCTTCAAACACCAGCAGGGAAAGGACGACCGGAGTCTCCCGGTTACCCAACCGGCCCAGATCGGTGAGGACCTTGGCCACAATTCCCGACGACGAAATGTACGTGACACCCCCCATCACCATGGCGCCGACCGGGCCCCACCCGAGAAGGAGGGCAACGACGGCGCCAGGCGTGAAATTCAGGACGATGTCCAGGACACCGGCAAGCCAGGACTGCCGGAGACCGGTGACCAGTTCCTTGGCCGTGTATTCGAGGCCGAGCATGAGTAGCAGCAGGATCACGCCGATCTCGCTGGCGATTTCGCTGAACTGGTCCAGCCCGTCAAGCTCGATCAGGCCGCCATTCCCGAAAAAGAGACCGCCCAGGAGGTACAGCGGGATCGGTGACAGCCCGACTCGTCCGGCGAGACGCCCCAGGATTCCGAGGCAGAAGAACACGGCCCCCAGTTCGATCAGTGTCAGTGCGCTGCCGGCCTCCAAACCGGCCCTCAGCCGCCGCTGAGGATGTCGGCGGCGTCGTTCAGCCCGTCGGCTGTTCCGACGGCCACCAACAGGTCACCTGCCTGCAGGGTGAAGTCCGGGGCGGGTGACGGCTCAACCTTGCCTTCGCGCAGGGCCGCCACCACCGATGCGCCGGTACGGGTCCGCATTCTGGTATCGCCGAGCTGGTAGCCGTCGAAGGGCGAGCCGCCGGTGATCAGGAACTGGCGGGTGTTCACCCCGGGCAGGTCACGGTGTTCTTCGGTCAGCTGAGCCACCAGTTGGTGGGCGCCCAGGAGGTTGCCGAGTGTTGCTGCTTCGTCGGCGGTCAGGGGAATCGACACCAGGCAGGCATCGGGATCGTCCTGACGCGAAATGATTAGCGCCGTCTCACCGTCCCGCTGGGTGACGGTTCCAATGCGCCGCCCGGAGGAGGTCACAATGTCCTTGCGCATGCCGATGCCCGGCAGCGGCGTCTTATCAACCTTCATAGGGTTAATTCTAGTCCTGTCCCGGCCGGTACTGCCCCGGTTTTCAGGTCCCTTAGCTCAGGGGCGCAGCGGGGGACGGCCGGCGGCGTGCTGCTCGCCCATTAGGCTAGCGCGTCGGCGTCAAGGCTCCGGTGAGCGCCTGGTCGCTGGTCGATTCGTTAAGGATCAAAGCAGCAGCCAGCTCGGCGATCCCCGACGAGGTCTGGAAGCCGTAGCCGCCCTGGCCCGCCAGCCAGAAGAAGCCGTCAGCCTCCGGGTCGAATCCGATCACCGGTAGCCCCGACTTCGTTGAGGTGCGCAGCCCGGTCCAGGCGCGTTCGATTGAGGTGATTCCCAGGGTGGTCGCCTCGTGTAGCCGCAGCACGAGTGCCTCGAGGTCGGTGGTGAGGGGCTGGGCGTCCTCGGGTGCGCTGGGTACTGACTCGCACGGCGAGATCAGTGCTCCCGTGCCCTCGGGACGGAAGTAGAAGCTGTCGTCGGCGGAGGCGACCATCGGGGTTCCGGGTGCCAGGGCTTCGGTCAGCCGGGCGACGGCGGCAGTCCGGCGATAGGGTCGCAGGCCCTGGATTTCCACCCCTGAGATCACTGCGAGTTCATCGGTCCACGCTCCGGCCGCGTTGACGACGACCGCGGCGTTGATGGCGTACGCTCCGGCGCCGACGCTCCACCCCTTCCCCAACCGCTGGGCCGAGTGGACTTTGGCGCCGGTCAGGATGGTGGCACCCCCGTCGAGCGCGGTGCGACGGTGGAAATCGATGAGGGCATCGGCGTCCAGCCCGACCGAGGTGGTGTCGATCCCTGCCGCAGTGAAGCTTTCGGGGCGGAGCTGGGGGCACAGCGCCAGGGCGTCCTCGGCGCTGATGGCAGTCATGGCGCCGCTGGAGCGGTCGGTGACATCCTGCTGGGACCCGATCAGCATGAAGCTGCGCGGTGCGAGGAGCTGCAGGTGGTGTTCCTGCTCGATGGCATGGAGCAGCTCAAGGGTGCGGAGGGTGAGCTGCTGCACCTGGGGTGGTCCGTAACTGGGGATGAGCTGCCGGGCCGACCGGGACGAAGCGTGATAGGCAAGATCCTGTTCGGCTTCGACCAGGACCATGGTGCAGCGTCCGGCCAGGTGCGATGCGAGGGACAGCCCGGCAATGCCGCCACCCACAATGAGAACGTCAGCGTTGGATGCCATGCCAGCAGCCTACCCGCAGACGTCAGGTTGCTCACCGATTCAGCTTGCTGCCGCGACGTCGTCGCGGGCACCGATGAAGGCCTGCACGCAGGCTTCGACGTCGTCGGCACTATGCGCGGCGGACAGCTGGACCCGGATCCGGGCGGCACCGCGGGGCACCACGGGGAAGCTGAAGGCTGTCACAAACACGCCGCGTTCCAGCATGGCGTCGGCGGTTTTGGCTGCCTGTGCCGCGTCGCCGAACATCACCGGGACGATGGCGTGCTCGCCGTCGAGGAGGTCGAAGCCTTCCTCGGTCATCCGGCGGCGGAAGAGTGAGGAGTTTTCCTCGAGCTTGGCCCTCAGATCGGCACTGTTCTGGACCAGGTCCAGGGCGGTGAGGGTGGCGGCGACGATCGATGGGGCCAGTGAGTTGGAGAACAGGTACGGCCGGGCGCGCTGGCGAAGCAACGCGACGATCTCGGCGTGCGCCGCAACGTACCCGCCCGATGCTCCGCCCAGTGCCTTCCCGAAGGTACCGGTGTAGATGTCCACCCGACTGGACACTCCGGCGTGCTCGGGAGTACCGGCTCCGGTGGCACCCATGAACCCGACGGCGTGCGAGTCGTCCACCATCACCATCGCACCGTACTGCTCGGCGAGGTCGCAGATGGCTTCCAGCGGGGCCAGGTAGCCGTCCATCGAGAACACCCCGTCGGTCACGATCAGAGTGCGGCGCGCTCCCGCTGCTTCCTTGAGCTTCGCTTCCAGATCGGCCATGTCGCGGTTGGCGTAGCGGTACCGCTGGGCCTTCGACAGGCGGATGCCGTCGATGATCGACGCGTGGTTCAGGGCGTCGGAAATCACCGCATCCTCGGCGGTCAGCAGAGACTCGAAGACCCCACCGTTGGCGTCGAAACAGGAGGAGAACAGGATGCTGTCTTCGGTGCCGAGAAAGGTCGATACCCGTGCTTCAAGTTCCAGGTGAAGATCCTGGGTGCCACAGATGAACCGGACGGACGCCATACCGAAACCGCGGTCGTCGAGCGCCTGCTTGGCAGCAGCGATGATGTCGGGATGATCGGCCAGACCCAGATAGTTGTTGGCGCAGAAGTTCAGTACCCGTTGGGGGGCGCCGTCGAGGGTTGCTGCCTGGATGAGGTTGGACTGCGGTGAGGAGATCCGCCGCTCGTTCTTGAACAGGCCCGCGCTGCGGATGCCGTCCAGTTCCTCGGTCAGCTGATCCTGAATGCTCGTGTACATGGGGTGCTCCTTAGAATCCGGTCCAGTCGAGGACTACTTTGCCACTGGCCCCGTTGCGTGCGGTGTTGAACCCTTGCTGCCATTGCGACGCGGGCAGGGTGTCGGTGACCACGCTGGAGATCGCCTGCTGCAGGACGCGGTTGGACTGCAGCATCGCGCTCATGGCGTACCAGGTTTCGAACATTTCGCGCCCATAGATGCCCTTGAGGGTGAGCATGTGGGTGACCACTTTGGCCCAGTCGATGGTGATGTCGGCTGAGGGCAGCCCGAGCATGGCGATCCTGCCGCCATGGTTCATGTTGTCAATCATTTCGGGCAGGGCGGTGGGGTGGCCTGACATTTCCATGCCGACGTCGAACCCTTCCCTCATGCCGAGCTGTCGCTGGGCGTCAGCGATGCGGGTGGTACTCACATTCACTGCCAGATCGGCACCCACGGTGAGGGCCAGATCCAACCGCGGCTGGAAGACATCAGTGACGGCAATGTAGCGGGCCCCGGCATGACGGGCGACGGCGGCTGCCATCAGTCCGATGGGGCCGGCACCGGTGATCAGCACGTCCTCGCCGACCAGAGGGAAGCTCAGCGCGGTGTGGACGGCGTTGCCGAACGGATCGAAAATGGCACCCAGCTCGGGGGTAATCCCCGAGGGGTGGACCCACACGTTGGGTTCGGGGATCACCACGAATTCGGCGAACGCCCCGTCCCGCTGCACTCCGACGCTCGCGGTCCTGATGCACATCTGGCGGCGGCCCGCACGGCAATTCCGGCAGGTCCCGCAGACGATGTGGCCTTCGCCGGAGACCCTGTCCCCTACCTTCACATCCCGCACGCCCGGCCCAAGATCAACCACTTCGCCGTAGAACTCGTGGCCGGGGATGAGCGGGGCGTTGATAATCCCCGCAGCCCATTGATCCCAGGATTCGATATGGAGATCGGTGCCGCAAATCCCGGTGGTCATCACACGGATCTTGACCTCGCCAAGGCCCGGTGTGGGTTCGGGCCGGTCGACCAACTCGAACCCGGGGTGCGGCCCGGACTTGTAGAGCGCCTTCACTGCTGGGGTTTCCTTCCACCTGCACGCGGCTGGTCAGCGTGGTACGCCCCTGCGCGTGCAGTTCAGTCATCGTGGTGCTGTAACACCATCGCCAGCGTATCAGCCGGGCCGGGTCAGTCCGGGGATCATTCACCATCCCGCAGGGCAACGCACATGACCGAGGCATCGTCGGCCGTCTCACCAATCTCCTGCTGGGTGATCCGCAGGGTCAGCATCAGCTCTTGAGCCCCTTCAGGGGTGCTGACCGCCTCAAGAAATTCTTCAGGCCCTGACACCAGGCCCAGATCGACGGCACGCCAGGCCCCGTCCGAGGCCAGCGCCACGGTGTGCGCAGGACCCACCTCGACCAGGCGCGCGTGGTCCGCGGCTTCGGGTTCCCGCCGCGCCACCCACACACCGTGTTCGGTGTTGCGGTCCCGCCGGGCCTGGCGATGCTCGGCTATCGTGCCGGTGGGCTCGCTGATGGGCGCGCCTACGTGCACCCAACTGCCGTCGTGGCGGCGTGCCACCACGTGGCAGTCGGCGAGGCTGAGCACCCGCACGCCGTCGTCGTCGGCTGTCACCACCGACACCGCTGCGCTGGGGAACTGGTGCGACCGATCGCCCACCAGGTGTTGCCCCAGCGCGTCGAGGCTGGTCAGGGCCGCGGCCAGCACAGCGCGCGGATCTGCGGGTCCAACGTTTTCGGCGAGGGCCAGGTTGAGGACCTGCGCGTACCATGACGGGTTGGAGGCCCCCGGCAGGTCGATTTCCTCAAGGAGCGAGGTGGCGCCGTCGATCATCCAGGCGGCGTTGCCGCGATAACCGCAGGCGTCCTCCATGATGTGGCTATCACCCTCGGTCTGGACGCGGGACAGATAGGTCCAGTGCCGCATGTCAGCGCACCCCACCGGCGAGCCGGGTCCCGTGGTCGACCAGGACCGAGTGGAGCACCTGCTGGCCCAGTGCGCTGAACACCGGGTCATCGTCGGAGTGGGCCGCCAGCGCCAAGCCAATGCACAGCGCCCAACCGCGGGCCCGCTGCCAGGTCGCGTCGGAGGTGGGGCGCGCCGCATTGATGCGGTTCTGGAAGACCCGACGGCCGTATCGGTCAAACACCAGCCACGCGGCGGCAAGGTCGGTGGCCGGGTCGCCAGCGGTCAGGTCACCGAAGTCGAGGACCGCCCGGAGCTTCTGTCCGGGGCCGAGCACCAGGTTGGCCGCGTGGAGGTCTCCGTGGAGCCAGAGACCCGGTTCCTCCCACGCGGGCTGGTCCCTGAGTTCTTCCCACAGGGTCCGCAGTGATTCAGCGGTGGCCTGCGGCAAAGAGTCGAGCCGCTGCTGGACCGCCTGGTCACGGCCGTTCAGCGCTCCACCGCGCACCGGGTTTCGGGGCGCGTCTACTGGTGCCGGCTGCTGGAACGCGAGGACAAAGTCGGCGAGGTCCTCTGCCGCGGGAGTCCGGTCCGCGACAGGGACCTGGGGCGCGACGGTGCCGTCCGCCCAGGCCGTGATGCTCCAGTGCCAGGGGTACGACGTCGACGGCTCCCCCGTCCGGACCGGCGCCGAGGCGACGCGCAACGGTGATTGCTGCGACGATGCCCGCGGGCCGGGGCCGGCCAGTAGTTGTGGGAGCCAACGGTGCTCGTTTACCGCCAGTTCGGCCGCGCTCTGGCGGCGGGGCAGCCGGACAGTGAGTTCCCGGCCGAGCCGGAAAATGACGTTGTCCCACCCCTCGGCTGCCTCCTCAAGCGACAGATCTGCAAGGTCCGGATGCTGGGCGCGGAGGAGGCCACGGACCAGGTCCGTGGTGATGAGCACCTCGGCGGGCGGCCTGTTGGCCACGAGCGATCCTTCCGTCAGAAGCGGTGGGCAGCGGCTAACCCTCGACGCCGAGGCGCTGCAGGATCAGTTCCCGCACCCGGCCGGCGTCGGCCTGGCCGCGCGTCGCCTTCATCACGCCGCCCACGATGGCGCCGACCGCCTGTACCTTGCCGCCGCGGATCTTGTCCGCGACATCGGGCTGGGCCGCCAGTGCTGCGTCGATGGCCTCGAGGAGCGGGCCGTCGTCGGACACGACCGCCAGCCCACGGGCTTCAACCACCTCGGTGGGGGTGCCTTCGCCAGCGAGGACGCCGTCGAGCACCTCCCGGGAGAGCTTGTCGTTGATCTTGCCGGACTCAATCAGCGAGTTCAGTTCGACGATCAGTTCGGGTGTGACGCCCAGTTCGGACGGCTCGACGTCGGCCACCTTGGCGCGGCGGGAGATCTCGCCCATCCACCACTTGCGGGCGACGGCGGGCTTTACCCCGGCAGCGATGGTCTCCTCGATCGAGGACATCACGCCGGCGTTGACCACGTCGCGGAACTCGGCGTCGGAGTAGCCCCAGTCCTGCTGCAGCCGTTTGCGGCGTTCGGCGGGTGGCTCGGGAAGTTCCGCGCGGAGCCGCTCGATCCACTCCTCGGTGGTGACGATGGGCACCAGATCGGGTTCCGGGAAGTAGCGGTAGTCGTCGGCATCGGACTTGGGGCGGCCCGACGTGGTCGAGCGGGTGTCCTCGTGCCAGTGACGGGTTTCCTGGACGATGGCCGTCCCGGAATCCAGGACCGCTGCGTGGCGCTGGATTTCGTACCGGACCGCGTGCTCGACGGCGCGCAACGAGTTCACGTTCTTGGTCTCGGTGCGGGTGCCGAACTTCTCCTGCCCCTTGGGCTTAAGGGAGACGTTGGCGTCGCAGCGGACGTTTCCGCGCTCCATTTTGGCGTCTGACACACCAAGATTTTTCACTATCTCGCGGATCGCCGCAACGTAGGCCTTCGCAAGCTCGGGGGCACGGGCACCGGCACCGACAATCGGTTTGGTGACGATTTCCACCAGCGGAACACCAGACCGGTTGTAGTCCACCAGGGAAAATTCGGCGCCCTGGATGCGGCCGGTGGAGCCGCCCATGTGGGTCAGCTTTCCGGCGTCCTCCTCCATGTGCGCACGTTCAATTTCGATAGTGAACACAGTGCCGTCAGCGAGCTCGATATCGATGGACCCGTCATAGGCGATCGGGTCCTCATACTGGGAGGTCTGAAAGTTTTTCGGGGTGTCCGGATAGAAGTAATTCTTCCGGGCGAAGTAGCATTTCTCAGCGATCTTGCAGCCCAGCGCCAGCCCGATCTTGATGGAAGACTCAACGGCCACCCGGTTCACCACCGGGAGAACGCCGGGCAGGCCGAGGTCAACCGGGGTGACGTTGGTGTTGGGTGTGTCACCGAAGGCGTTGGGTGCCGAGGAGAACATCTTGGTCTGCGTGTTTAGCTCCACATGGACCTCAAAGCCCAGCACCGGATCATACTTCTCGAGGGCTTCCTCGAACGACAGAATTTCTTCAGTTGCCATAACCATCAGTTGGTTCCTCCTGCAGTGCTAATCTCCACGCGGTCGGCCGCGCCGCCGGACCGCAAGGCGCCCGGCCTCAGGACCGGTGCACGGTCCAGTAACGGTCCGCCCCAGCTGGCTTCGAGCAGTGATTCCAGCACTGCCCCCACCCGGTAAAGCCGGGCATCCTCGCGGGCCGGAGCCAGCAACTGGATACCGACGGGCAGCCCGTCCTCGTCGGCGAGCCCGCCGGGCAGGGACAGCCCCGGTACGCCCGCCATATTGGCGGGAATGGTGGCGACGTCGTTCAGGTACATGGCCAGCGGGTCGTCGAGCTTCTCCCCCAACTTGAACGCCGTCGTCGGCGCCGTCGGGGAGATCAGGACGTCAGCCTGTTTGAACGCAGCCTCGAAGTCGCGTTGGATCAGGGTGCGGACCTTCTGTGCCGACCCGTAGTAGGCGTCGTAGTAGCCGGCGCTTAGCGCGTAGGTGCCGAGAATGATCCGGCGTTTGACCTCGTCACCGAACCCTGCGGCGCGGGTGGCGCCCATGACACGTTCGATGGTGGGGGCGCCGTCGGGCACCACCCGCAGGCCGAACCGGACGCCGTCGTACTTGGCAAGATTCGACGAAGCTTCCGACGGCATGATCAGGTAGTAGGCGCCCAGTGCGTAGTCGAAGTTGGGGCAAGAGACCTCAACGATTTCGGCGCCCGCACCGCGGAGCAGGTCCAGCGATTCCTGGAAGCGGGTCAGGACGCCGGCCTGGTAGCCCTCGCCCTGCAGTTCCTTGATGACGCCGATCCGCATTCCCTCAACGTTGCCCAGCCGGGCGGCTTCAACCAGCGCGCCGAGGGGGTCGGTGAGGGAGGTGGAGTCGTTGGGGTCGTGGCCGCCGATGACCTCGTGCAACAGCGCCGAGTCCAGGACGGTCCGCGAGACGGGGCCAATCTGGTCCAGGGAAGACGCCATGGCTATGGCGCCGTACCGTGAGACTCCGCCGTAGGTGGGTTTCACGCCGACGGTTCCGGTGACCGCGCCCGGCTGGCGGATGGAGCCGCCGGTGTCGGTACCGAGTGCGAGGGGAGCTTCGAAGGCGGCGACGGCGGCAGCTGAGCCGCCGCCCGATCCGCCGGGAATCCGGTCCAGGTCCCACGGGTTACGGGTGGGACCGTAGGCGGAGTGCTCGGTGGAGGATCCCATCGCGAACTCGTCCAGATTGGTCTTGCCGAGGATGGGCATGCCCGCTGCGCGGAGCCGGCGGATCACCGTGGCGTCGTAGGGGCTGTGCCAGCCCTCGAGGATCTTGGAGCCGGCGGTGGTGGGCTGACCCTTGGTGACGATCAGGTCCTTGACGGCAATCGGGACACCGGCCAGCGGGTGGAGGTCCTCCGAGTTGGCACGGGCCTTGTCGACGCCAGCGGCGACGGCAAGCGCCTCGTCGGTGTTGACGTGCAGGAAGGCATGGACGCCGTCATCCCCACCGTCAACGTGGGCAATCCGGTCGAGGTGAGCCTGGGTGGCTTCGACGGCCGAGATTTCCCTCGAGCCAAGTTTCTGGGCGAGCGCTGCGGCGCTGAGCCGAATGAGTTCAGTCATGGATTATTCCCCGTCCAGGATTGCAGGGACTTTGAAGCGTCCGTCGGCGTTGTCGGGGGCGCCGGAGAGGGCTTCCTCGTTGGTGAGGGTCTCGCCGATCACGTCCTCGCGGTACACGTTGCTCAGTGGGATGGGGTGGCTGGTGGCCGGGATGTCGTCGCCTGCCACCTCGCTGACCCGCTTGATTGACTCGACAATGACGGCCAGTTCGCCCGCCATCCGGTCCAGCTCGTCGGCACTCATATCGATGTGGGCCAGCCGCGCCAGGTGCGCAACGTCCTCACGGTTGATCTCAGCCATAAATCTCCCATGGTCAGTGAAGTGGTGTTTGGTTCCAGTCTACGTGCGGTGCACGCCACGATCGATTCGGCCCGGAATGGGAACAGTGCGGTTCACGCGTGTGGATGACGGACCCGACGGTGTGGCGTACCAGGCCAGGGCGGACCTTCCCGCTGGACCGGTTCCGGTCCGGATCCGGACCCAGTTCCGGGCAAGGCCGGGGCGGTGGAGTTGTAGGTGTGGCCGGTGGGTGTGGTGATCCGGAAGGTGTGCCGGGACTCTGGTTCTGCACCTGGTCCGGATCCTAGGTCTGGTGCTGGGTGTGGTTGTGCGCTCCAGCCGGGTGTTTCTTTGGTGTGGTTGCATGCTTCGCAGAGCCCTGCCCCGTTGCTGATAGTGGTTGGTCCGCGCCGGTGCCACGCGAGGATGTGATCGATGTGGCGGATGGGTGCGTCACAGTATGGGGTGCGGCAGGTGTCATCCCGGGCGGTAATGTACCGGCGTTGCGCTGTAGTGAAAAGCCTCGCCTTCGAATCCATGGCGACGAGTTCTCCGCTGGCCGGTGCGGTGTAAAGGCGCCGGACCCACACGGCGAATGACCCGCGGCCAACATTAGGGGGTTCCGGATGGCCACCGGGAGCAGCAGCCTCAGCCGGTTCAGCGGGGCCAGTGGGCTGGATGAGGTCCCGTGCCTAGGAGGAGGGGACGATGCCGTAGCCGGGGATCCGGGCCGGTTCACTATCTCCTTGGAGGAGGGCCCGGTCGGTCATGATGACCTGCAACTCCACCCGGGACACACCACCGGCGACACCGGTGATGCGTTCGGTGAGGGTATCTGCCATCAGCTGTCCCTTGGACCGGGTGTCCCCGGATGCCCGGGCGGTGTCGGCGTGCCGGGTCAACGCCGCGAACGCGGCCACGCCCGCTTTCACCGGCAACAACGCGGTCAGGTACGCCATGGTGTCCGGTGCCGGACGGATACTCACGAATCGTTCGCCGGCCGCATGGGCGGCCCGGTTCACCACCGACCGCGGATCCCGCCGATACGCGGCAGCCTTCACCGCGGCGATGATGGCCCGATCCCCACACCCGGTGAACCTCCCCATATCGGCGGACAGTTCCTCATCCACCGCCATCCGGTCAGCGGCTGAAAGGCACGCCGTCTCCCTCACCAGCAACGTCGCACGCCACTCGCTCAGTTCCCCGTTTTCCAGGGCCGCCAACGTGTGGGGCATCTCCGTGATCAGGGCCCGCGCCAACCCCAGCAGCCGGCTACCCCGGGCCGGGGATTCCCGCCGAGCCAACGCGACCTGCGCCCCAACACCCTTCCCCTGCTCCGCGGCCGGTATCCCAGCGCGCGCCTGGGCTTGACGTTCGGTGGCGTCAAACGCGACCGCGAGCCGGGCCTGCACCCCAGCAATCGCCGACTTCAGATCCTCAAGTTCCCGAAGCTGGTCGATCAACCCCGCAGCATCCGAGGCCGGTTTGAAGGAATTGAAAGTTTCGATCAGGACCCGGGTGCCGCTCTCCACAACAGCCGTGCCATCGGAAGAGGAGTTGCCCCCAGCAGACTGGCCACTGGTGCCGGCAGCGCAGCGCGGGCCCGCCACCTGAGAGGGGAATTCCCACCCGGTCAACGATGGAGCTGTGCTGCTGTCCATACCCCAATTGTCCCAAACCCCACCGACACTTCAGGGGACATACAGGCCTATGTGGATAAATCTCTCGAACAAACATTCGACAATTTAGAACGAAGGAGAAACAGTGCCGAAAAGGTGCAATCTTCATTCACGGCAGTTCAGGGCTGGCACGGAGCCTCGACGATGCGGGACTGATCGACCGGTATAACCTCCTCATCTATCCGGTGATTCTGGGTTCCGGCAAGAGGGTCTTCCGCTTCGCTGACCGAGATTCGCAGAAACTCACCCTCAGGGAATCCGCGGCCTACTCCAACGGAGTGATCAAGGCCGTGTACGACGTCGTCCGCTAACAAAACATTTGCTTTCCATGATGGAAAGTAACTACACTTTCCATCATGGAAAACAACTTGCCTCCGTCGTCGTCGGACCAGCCGACTTCAGCTGCCAGACTGCTGGCCGACGTCGACAATGACCGCTCAGCGCTCAGCAAACGCATGAACACACCGCGATGGGTTGCCCCTGCCTTCGGCGCTATTGCGGCAATCTGTGTCGCAACACCTGCAGCAGGAGACAACCGTTCGGGCAACTCGACCCTGCTGATCATTGTCGCCATCATGGTGGGCTACCTGTATCACCGGGTGACCGGCGTCAAGCTGGCCAGAATCGGCTGGGTGGCCTGGCTGATTTACGCCACTACCCTCGTTGTCTGTTTGATACTGCTCAGCGTTTCCTTCGGCCTTGTCTCTCTGGACCTCGATTGGTGGGTTATTGCGCCAACGGCGGCGGCCTTCGGGGCTGGCACGATCGGAGCGCACTACTTCATGCGAACCGTCCAGAGCCGGATCCGCCATGCCCGCTGATCTGTCCCAAACGACCGGCGGCGTCTTCAACGAAGTTATTCACTCCCCCCTCCGGTTCCGAATCTGTGGACTCCTTCGCAATGTGAAGAGTGCTGACTTCTCGGCGATTCGCGACTCGCTCGATGTTGGTGATGCCGCGCTATCAAAGCATCTGAAGATTCTGGTCGACGGCGGTTTTGTCAAGATGGCCAAGTCATCAGCGATCGGGCGGGCGGATGCCCGGCGGATCAGCTGGCTCTCGCTGACCCCAGAGGGCAAGCGCGCCTTCGATTCCCACCTCGCCGCTCTCCGCGCAATTGCCACGGGAAGGATCGACGACTGCGACTGACCGCCGGTCCCGCAAGGGTTAGATTGGCTAGTGGCTGCACCGTTGAGTGTGGTGCATCACTGGGGATTGGGGACTGACGTCTATGGGGATACCAAAGCACCGACGGTACGGAGCTATTTCACTCGCGGTGAAGGGAGCAGTCCTCATCGCTGGATGCGAGGGAACGGCCGCCAGCACACCCCAATCATCAGAAACGGCCACCCACAAAACGCTGTCGTCCGAGGAATTCGCATCGATACAGAAGCAGCTTGAAGAATTGGCGCCGCCTCTGCAGAGTGAAGCCGGAGCTCACGTTGACCTGAAATTAAACAGGCTGCGTGAAGATTCCTGCGTGTAAGCGGAGCAAAATCCGCCACAGATCAAGACACGCTGGGTAGCCCAGCTGGTTGGAATGCCAGCAGACCCCGACACTGCCAACGCCGCGTTGGACTCGGTGAAAGCCTGGTTAACAATGGACGGATGGGTCCTCGATCCTGACGAGGAGCTGTCCGTCGATCAGGTGGGCACAGTTCGGAAACTGTACTTTCAGAAGAACGGGCTCAGCGTGACGGCCAGCTTTGAGCGGGCTGAATTGGTTCCCGACACTCTTGTCATCCTCGCGGCAACCGCCTGCGTCGACCACCCGGAAGAACACCGGATGCTCCGCTCTCCGCTTGACCCAGAGTATGGCAATAGCAGCCAGTACTACCCCGACGGCGCCTGAGACGCCGTCGTTTCGGCAGCGCCAGGTCGCTGCGGGTCAGGAATACCGGAACGGCCCTGACGGTTGTGCTTGGCGACTAACGATACGAAAGAGAGACAGTTATGCGAGCGATTCGTCAGCACACTTTCGGGGAACCCTGGGACGTCCTCCAGGTCGATGAGGTCACCACCCCTGAACCCGGTCCCGGGCAGGTACGGGTGCGCACTCTCCTGTCCCCCATCCACAACCACGACCTCTGGACCGTTCGCGGCACCTACGGCTTCAAACCTGAGCTGCCTGCCCAAGCGGGCTCCGAGGCAGTAGGGGTCATCGACGCGCTCGGCGACGACGTCGATCATCTCTCGGTGGGACAGCGCGTCGCCACCGGCGGCACGTTCGGCGTCTGGGCTGAATACTTCATCGCCCAGGCACAGGGCCTGATCCCCGTCGATGAAGCTGCCACCGACGAAGTGGCCTCCCAGCTGGTTTCGATGCCGTTCTCCGCCATCGCCCTGCTCGACTGGCTCAACCTCACTGAGGGTGACTGGATCATCCAGAACGCCGCAAATGGCGCCGTCGGCCGCCTGATCGCCCAGCTGGCTCCCACCCGCGGCATCAACGTGGTCGGGCTGGTCCGCCGTGACGCGGGCGTTGACGAACTCGCAGCTCAGGGTATCGAGCGGATCGTTTCCACCGAGTCCGAAGGCTGGGAAGACCGGGTCGCCGAGATCACTGGTGGTGCGAAGGTCGTCGCCGGCGTGGATTCGGTGGGCGGCGACGCCAGCAATGAGGTGCTCTCACAGCTCAGCGAGAATGGCACCCTCGTGGTGTTCGGTGCGATGGGTGGAACCACGATGACACTCAGCTCAGGCTCCATCATCTTCAAGAACCTGACCGTGAAGGGCTTCTGGGGGAGCACCGTGATGCGCGAGCTACCGGCTGGCCGTCGCAGCGAGCTGTTCAGCGAACTGCTCCTCCGGGTCAACGACGGCACCCTCTCCTTCCCCGTCGAAGCCGTCTACTCGCTGGATCAGGTACACGACGCGTCCCGGGCCAACTTCGTCGCGGGCCGCAAGGGCAAGGTCATGATCCGCCCGTAGGCGCATCACGCCTGTGCAGGTTTCCCCGCTTTCTGGGGAGACCTGCACAGTCGCAGTGACTCTAGAGGGTCAATCTGAACACCCAGAGCAGGATCTCCTCGTCGCGCACCCACCAGTCACGTTCGGGTTGACGCTCGAATCCCAGCGAATGGTACAGCGCATGGGCGCGGGTCATATCGGAGCCGCTGGTCAGGCTGACCGCCGTGATCCCGTCGAGCGAACGGGCATGTTCAATGATCGCCTCGACCATCAACCGCCCCACCCCGCCCCGCTGAACCTTTGGGTCCACCGCCAGCATCCGGAACTCCAGCTCACCGGCGACCGCAATGTCGGTATACCGCTGACCCTCGAACGTGATGGCGACCGAGGCCACCACAACCCCGTCGCGCTCGGCCACCCAGATTTCGGCGTGCTCGGCGCGGTGCTCGACGTCGGCCAGCACCCGCATGTACGGATGATCGGGAGCCTCGAAGTACCCGGCCTCAAGGTAGGCGGCGCAAGTGATGCGACGGACGTCGTCGTAATCCGCTGCGGTGACGGGGCGGATCACGAGGTCGGTTGGTGCTGTGGGGGTCATCTGATCCTCATCGGGAAGGCGGACGTATACGACGCCGGAATGCCGCCTTCCAATTCTGCAACACGTCCTAGTCCTTCTCCACCACTTCCCATTCGCCGAAGCGGACGAATCCTGCAGATTCCGCCAGCGCGGCCGACGCCGCGTTGTCCCGCTGGCAGCGGTACTGCGGTTCGTAGCCCAGCTGGAGGGCCATCGAGCTGATAGCGCGCACTGTGCGCCTGGCGTACCCGTGGCCGCGCTCGGCGGGCAGGGTGATGACTCCGAGGTCAGCCAGCCTGGTTTCGCGCCAGGGATACATGCTCGCGGCGGCGACCAGCAGGCCCCCGCGGAAGGTGCCGAACGCGAGCCAGTGATCGAGTTCGACGAACGCTTCGTCCAGGTCCTCGGCGGGTGCCTGCCCCGTGAATCGGGCAAAGGCCTCGTGGTCGTCCGGCGTGAGCTGCCGCGTGCCCCCTGGACTGGGTTCAAGCCGGACTGCTTCGTGATCGGTGGCTGGCAGGTAGAACAGACAGTCTGGACCGTTGAGCCTGATACCGGCGGCGGCGAGCCGCGGAGCCAGATCCTCAACGCGGACCGCCTGGCCGGAGGAGAGGCCGAGGTGCCGGGCCCGTCCGGGTGTGAGAGTGAGCAGACTGGGGCCTTCCGCGACATGCAACACTGTCACCGCGCGGTCCTCAGCCAATGACGGATCGATGACCACCTGGACATTCCCTGCCGTCCCCGGGACCAGGTCCGTCGGGAACCAGTACTGGGTCACTCTCGGAGAAAACACGGGCTCAGGCTCCTGACTGGGTAGTGGATTTTGCGGCCATCTGGATCACTATAACCGCCGCACTGATCGCTACCTGCACCCCGACCAGCCACGGATAGACGGTCCCGATATACAGGGCCAACAGCACCGGCACCATCGCCAGGACTGTCACATCGATACCCCGGAACAACGCCGCAATCTGGGTCCGGGGGACGGGGCCGAAGGGCGTTTCTGCGGCTGGGGCGGTCCAGTCAGTCGCGGGACGGGTGGCGGCCCTGACGGATCCGGCCCCCATTCCGAGGCCCGCCAACGCACCCAGCAGAATCAGGCCGGGCCCACCGGCGCCGACGCCGCTCAGCGCACCGGTCAGAGCCGCCATCCACGCACTCATCGCGACCGCTGGACTCAGGGTCCGGCTGAGCATCACTACCGGGGTGGAGACGGGAAGCAGCAGGTCCAGCTCCGGGACCAGCGCCGTCCGCCGCGCGACGACCCCCATGCCAGCACCGGTGACGCACCCGGCCACCACGATGACCAACAGTTGCACGACGGCGGGTAACGCCACATCAGCGAGCACCAGAGCCAGACAGGCGCCCAGCCACACCAGCGGCACCGCCACCCCTTGCTGCAGCCGGAGGAACGCAACGATGTCGGCGCGCACGATCGCCGCCCGAGGCCCCAACGCGTGGCGGGCGTACAGCTTCGCCCCGCGCGTCGAGGCGGTGTGGCGTGGGCGGGCTGCCAGCGCCCGGCTGAGCTCGTTGACGTCCAGCAGGAACACTGACGCACCCGCATGGCCGGACACGCCTCCCCCGCGCACCAGTTCGGACCCTGCCACCATGCCAACCCTCGGCAGCGAGTAGGCGAGCACCACGACCGCGAGGCCCAGCGCCACCAGCAGCGGCCAGACGGCAGGGCCCAGCGACGGCAACACCGCGAGGGGCAGCAGCACCAGCGCCGGCCAGAGAGGATCGCGCCGGCCGGAACCCGACCGTAGCTGCAACAGTGTTGCCCCACCGACCACGATCACTGCGACCAGCCCGAACGTTCCCGCGGCAAGGAGATTCCCCGAGGGTGTCCGGTCCAGTGCGATGAGCAGGCTGAACGGGAGGTACATGACAGCACTGGCCAACCCCACGCCAGCGATGAGTCGGATGAGCCCCGGCAGAACCATCGGCCGCCGGTCGACCGGCAGCGGTAGCCACCAGGATCCCTCACTGGAGCTCACCGCTGCCGGTCCCAGCCTCCTCGCCAGGGTCAGCAGCCCGTTCAACGCGAGATAGGTCAACAAGATCCACAGAACATCGGCCGGCAGAATCTGCCACTGCTGGTCTGCAAGGCCATCCTGTGCAGGATCCCGTCGGGCAATCTCGTCGCGCAGGGCGAACACAAACGAGCCGGCGATCGCGAGCACGCAGGCCAGGGCCAGGGTGTTCGAGTAGATGTCGATGAACAGGCCGCCGACCGACGTCCGGGCTCTGTTGTACCGCCGGGACGACGTGCGGGTGAAGGCGACGACGGCTCGGGCGGTGGCGAGGGTCCCGTCCCTGTCCTCGCCAGCAGCGGGTCGCAGCCGAAGCGCTTCAGGAGCCGGCAATGACCGCAGCTCCCTGGTCAGGGCCGAGCTGCTCGACGACGTCGTCAATCACCAGGCAAGTCGAGGCGGTCTGCACCAGCAGCCGCGGATCGTGGGTCACCAGCACCACAGCAGCCCCGGCCTCCGCGTGGTCGCTGATCCGCTGCGCGAGCGCATCGCGCATCACCGGGTCGAGTCGCTGTTCGGGTTCGTCGAGGATCAGCAGGGAGGACGGGCGGATCAGGCCGGCGGCCAGAAGCAGCCGCCGCCGCTGCCCGGAGGACAGAGACTCCGGAACGACGTCGGCTCTCTCCTGAAGCCCGAAGAATTCCAGTTCGGCGGTGACCCGTTCATCCGGGGCATCAAGTGAGTGGCCTCGTGCGACGAGCAGCAGATGCTCACGGACGGTAAGGGCCGGAAAGAACAGGTCGTCGTCGAACACGGCTGAGACCTGGCGACGGAACATCACGGCGTCGGGCACCGCTGGCAGACCCTGCACCAGCACGTCGCCAGCCAACGCTGGCTGGCGGCCCGCAAGCGTCCGGACGACAGTCGATTTGCCCACGCCATTGACGCCGACGACGCCGAGAACCTCCCCCGGGTGGACCGTTACCGACACCTCACCGCACACCGGCGCCCTGAAATAGCCAACGAGGAGCCCCGTGGCCTGAAGTACTGCCCCCATCTCAGCCATTCACCTATCGTAATCGGGGTCTTGATAGGCAAGCACGGACTTGCCTATAATGGGGTTCATGGTTGACGTGTTCCGAGCTCTCGACGACGAAACGAGGCGCACCATCCTCGATGAGCTGGCGTCGCGCGACGGACAGACACTGTTCGAGATTTGCTCGATCCTCGCCATGCGCCACGACCTCAGCCTGACCCGCCAAGCCATTTCCCAACACCTGGGTGTCCTTGAATCGGCCGGACTCATTGCGACCGAGCGTCGGGGACGCTCCAAGTTCCACTATTTCAATCCCGCACCACTTGCCGACATTGCCGATCGATGGCCTACAGAGAAGACGACCGAGAGAAGAGGACCGAATGAAAATTGCACTGACCAGCCTGTTCGTTGACGACCAGCGAGCCGCTTTATCCTTCTACACCGACGTCCTTGGCTTTACGAAGGGTCATGACATCCCCCTGGGTGACGATTTCTGGCTGACCGTACGGTCCCCTGACTCCCCCGACGGACCCGAGCTCCTCCTGGAACCGTCCAGCCACCCCGCCGTAAAGCCGTACCGCGATGCGCTGGTGGAGGACGGCATCCCCTTGGCGCAGTTCGCTGTGGTGGACCTCGGGTCCGAGTATGCCCGGCTCACCGAAAAGGGAGTGGTCTTTACCCAGCCACCCACCGACATCGGCATGGCCATCATGGCCGTTTTCGACGACACCTGCGGCAATCTGATCCAGCTCGTCGAAATGAAGCAGCCATGATCACGATGCTGCGGTGGACGCAGCTCCCCCGGTTGCTACGATTTCTCTAGTCGATAGCGCTGATTCGGGAGAGCACTCCCATCCAACACAGGGAAAGGCGTCGTGAGCGAAGCACGCAGGCGGGAACTAGGGGACACTGACGCCCCGGTCGAGGATGAGCTGAAGGAATCGTTCGACAAAACAGTCGAGGAGGGTGCCGAGCGGCTGCACCGCACCTTCCGGAACATCCTTGTCACGGGGGTGTTTGGCGGGTTCGAAATCGGGTTGGGCATCATGGCCTACCTAGCGGTGCTGCACCAGACGGGCGATCACCTGCTCGCTGGCCTTGCATTCAGCGTGGGCCTTGTTGCCCTGTTCCTGGCTCACAGCGAGCTGTTCACCGAGAACTTCCTGATGCCTGTCGCGGCCGTCGTCGCGAAGGAGGGCAGCCTGGCGCAGCTGGCCAAGCTGTGGGGTGGAACCCTCGTGGCGAACCTGATCAGCGGCTGGGCCTTCGTCTGGATTGTCATGCAGGCGTTCCCTGAATGGACCGAAACAGTTGCCGAGAGTGCACACCACTTCATTGATGCGCCGTTCTCCCTGCAGGTGGTCGCGCTGGCCGTCCTGGGTGGCAGCACCATCACTCTGATGAGCCGGATGCAGCAGGGCACATCGAACGACGTCGCCAAGATCGTGGCAACGGTGATCGGCGGATTCCTGTTGGCAGGCCTGCAGCTGTTCCACTCCATCCTGGATTCCCTGCTGATTTTCGCCGCGATACATTCCGGCGCCGACATCAGTTACCTGCAGTGGCTCGGCTGGTTTGGTTATACCCTGGCGTTCAACATGCTCGGCGGGCTCCTCCTCGTAACGCTGCTCCGCCTGGTCCGCACCAAGGAACTGATCGAGAAGCGGCGGGAGGAGGCTCCGGCGGATCCGGACGCTCCGCACAATCGCTGACGACGGCGACCCCCGTCGCGCTCAGGCCCGACGGTAGCCGGTGCCGTCCGGGCGACGGACCAGATGACCATAGTCCACCAGGGCCCGCCGGAGGGTAGGAATGTCCCGGGCCACCGTCGACAGCACCAGGTTGACCTCGCGTTCCGACAGCTCCTGGCCCGCCGGAATGAGCCGCTCGGTCAGGTGCTCGAGGACCGCCCGCCTCTCGGCGGGATTGCGGGGCAGCCCGTCGAGGTGCCCGTTGGCGAAGAAGCGGTCTACTCCCTGGGGCTTATCTCGAGATGCAGCGCCGAGGACCGCCTGGAAAAGGTCTGCATTGACTGTACCGTCGGCTCCGAGCAGCCCGGCGGCCGCCAGTTTGTCCAACTCCTTGGCCGTCGCATCCGCCGGATGTCCCAGCACCGCTGCTGCATAGATTTCGCGCAAACGGGGTGCGGAAAGGGTTGAAAAGACCTTTTGCCAGCTCGCTGTCATTCAGCGGCCCCCGTTGCGCCAGTGGCCAACCTCGCCGCGCGCTCCACAAAGCTGGGTGCCCCTGCAATGGTCACGGCGGCCAGCCGCTCGGCCTCGTCCGGTCCCCCGGCGAGCGCCGAGGTGAGGTGAGGGCGGAGCACGGTGGCGCCCGCCTCCTCCGCGATCAGCGCACCGGCAGCCCAGTCGTGTTCGTTGAGGCCACGTTCGGCGTACCCGTCGAGGGTGCCGTCAGCGACCATGCACAGGTCAAGCGCCGCCGAGCCGAGCCGCCGGACGTCACCGAAGCCGTCCAGCAGTCCACCCAACTCTCCTAGCTGCTGGGTCCGGACAACGGCGTCGTAACTGAAACCGGTACCCAGCAAGGCACCCTTTCGCCCGACGTCGGGCCCGTCGAGGCGGGTTACCCGGCCGTGGTCCCGCAGCCAGGCACCTTGTCCCCGGGCCGCCCAGTACACCCGATCCAGCGCCGGGGCGTGCACCACACCGGCAAGCCACAGTCCGTCGGCGTCCATCGCCGCCACCGAGGTGCAGTAGTAGACGATGTTGCGGATGAAGTTGGTGGTGCCGTCCAGCGGGTCGATCGACCAGCGCACCCGCCCCGCGCCCGAGGCCCGGTCAGGCACAGTGGTTCCCAACCCCTCGCCGGTGATCACATCGTGGGGGCGGGAGCGGGAGATCACATCCCGTACCGCCCGTTCGGCGGCCAGGTCGAACGACGTCACCCAGTCGCTGTCCGAACTCTTGTTCTGCGCCCCGAGGGATTCGACGCTGCGCCGCGCCAACACATCCGCTCCCGCGGAGGCAGCCTGCTTCGCCAGGTGCAGCAGTTCCAGAGCGGACCCGTTCACTCCGGGCCCTCTTCGAGTAGCCGGGTGAACCCGTCCTCGTCCAGCACGGTCAGCCCGAGCGCTTCGGCCTTATCCAGTTTGGTGCCAGCGTTCTCCCCGGCCACGACGAAGTGGGTGTTCTTCGAGACCGATCCAGACGCCTTCCCGCCCCGTTGGATGATCGCCTCTTTCGCTTCATCCCGGCTGTAGCGTTCCAGTGAGCCGGTGACAACGACTGTCACTCCCTCAAGGGTGCGGGGCATGGAGGTGTCGACGTCGTCCTCCATCCGGACCCCCGCGGCAGCCCACGCGTCAATGATCTCCCGGTGCCAGTCCTCGGCGAACCATTCGGTGAGGGCCGCGGCGATGGTGGGGCCGACGCCGTCGACGTTGGCGAGTTCCTCCTCGGACGCCGCGCGGATCCGTTCCATCGACCCGAACGCGGTGGCCAGGGCCCGCGACGCGGTGGGCCCGACATGCCTGACCGAGAGGGCAACCAGGACGCGCCACAGCGGCTGCTGCTTGGCCTTCTCCAGTTCGGTGAAAAGCCGCCGGGTGTTGGCGCTGGGTTCAGACGGTTTCTTGGCGGTGCCCTTGGTGTAGAAGTAGGGCACCAGTTCCTTGCCGAGCACCTCGCCCTTGACCCGCTTGTCCCGGAGGATCCGTACGTCGGCGAGCGCCTCGGGTGTGAGATCGAATAGCTGGGCCTCGGAGGTCAGCGGCGGCTGTTCCGGTTCGGCAGGCTGGGTGAGCGCGATCGCCGCTTCCCACCCGAGCGCTTCGATGTCGAAACCCCCTCGACCGGCGAGGTGGAAGACCCGCTCCCGCAGCTGAGACGGGCAGGACCGGGCGTTGGGGCAGCGAATGTCGACGTCGCCCTCCTTCGCCGGAGCGAGCGGGGTGCCGCAAGATGGGCATTCAGTGGGCATGACGAACTCGCGTTCGGTGCCGTCACGGAGCGCGACGACGGGGCCGACGATTTCCGGGATCACGTCGCCGGCCTTGCGGAGCACCACCATGTCTCCGATCAGGACCCCCTTGGCCTTCACTACGTCCTGATTGTGCAGGGTCGCCATTTCGACGGTGGAGCCGGCCACCTTGACCGGCTCCATCAGCCCGAACGGGGTGACCCGACCGGTGCGGCCGACGTTCACCCGAATATCCAGCAGCCGGGTGTTGACCTCTTCCGGCGGGTATTTGAAGGCCACCGCCCAGCGGGGCACCCGGGAAGTGTGGCCCAGTGCCCGCTGCAGGCCGAAGCCGTCCACCTTCACGACAATGCCGTCGATCTCATGGAACAGGTCGTGCCTGTGGGTGCCGTAGTGCTCAATGAATTCAACTACCGCCGGGGCGTCGTCGAGCACCTTGAAATAGGGCGAGGTGGGTAGGCCCCACTCCTTCAGCAGGCCGTAGGTCTCGGACTGGGACTGGGTGGTGAGGCCTTCGCGGACGCCGATCCCGTGCACGTACATGTCCAGGGGCCGCTCTGCGGTCAGCGCAGGGTCTTTCTGGCGCAGGGACCCCGCTGCGGCGTTGCGGGGGTTGGCGAAGGGCGCCTTACCTGCGGCGACCATCCGCTCGTTGAGCTGGGCGAAGGCGGCCGAGGGGAAGAACACCTCGCCGCGCACCTCCATCTCGGCGGGGTGGCCCGTCCCGGCGAGGACCCTGGGGATCGACTTGATGGTGAGGACGTTGTGGGTGATGTCCTCACCGGTGGCGCCATCGCCGCGGGTCGCCGCCCGCACCAGTTCACCGTTTCGGTACAGCAGGTTGACGGCCAGCCCGTCGATCTTTAGCTCGGTCAACCATTTGATGGTGCTGCCCGGGCTGACCGATTCGACGCTCGCGGCGGCCCGGCTCACCCAGACGTCCAACTCGTCCAGGGAGAAGACGTCCTCCAGGCTGTACATGCGCTGCAGGTGGTCGACGGCGGCAAACGCCGAGGAGGCGTCTCCGCCGACTTCCTGGGTGGGTGAATCGTTGGCGATCAGCTCCGGGTGCAGTGCCTCGATCTTCTCCAACCGCCGGAACAGCTCATCAAACTGCGTGTCGGAGATCGTTGGCGCGTTCTCGTTGTAGTAGGCAAAACGATGCCGGCGCACCTCCTCCGCCAGGGAATCGTATTCCTCCCGCAGGGAATCGACCGGCGTCTGGTCCGGAGTGAGCTCGATACCTGATTTGTCAGTTGTTCTGGCCACAGTCCTATCTTGCCTCAGTCCCCCACCCGATGCGCGTTAGGCCGCTAGGATCCGATCCGAAGGTCCTTCAGCGTGTTCTGAATCAGCTCAACGTCGGTGACCTCGGATTCGGGGACTACCGCCCAGTACACGCCGGCGTCGGCCTTGTTGAGCCGCAATGATTCGGCGGTGTCGGCGTTGTGGCCGGTGTAGAAGAGCCGGAACAGGCGCGTCTCGCCGTCGTAGGATACGGCGGTGATCCGGAAGGGGTGGCCGTTCCAGCGGCAGGTCGAGTTCAGTTCGAATAGCTCGTCGAGTTCCGCGACCGGCACTTCACGCGCCCAGCACCCACGACTAATCCAAATCCTCACCTTGGGGTGTCCGGGTCTGGGTGTGGAGTCTCATGTCTAACGCGAGACCTGCTGTTGCCAGGACCCTAGGTCTTGGGCAGCGGCACGTCAGTCATTTCGGTGCGGAAGCTGGACATCTCCGTCCAGGGAAGGTCGCCGATGACGCCGGCCCTACCAGCCTCAACCACCTCCAGCTGTGGAGCGGAACCGGATTCCAGCAGTTCAATCATGGCTGGAGAATATTCCCCGTGGACGGCAACGGAGCCATCCTCTTTATAAGCGACGATTCCGAACTCGAGTTTCTGCCAAGTTCCGTAGGACTGGAGACTGACGTATCGTTCCACCTCATCCAGGGGGATATGTCGTCGAACGCTCGACCGCCCCGACCCCTTGTTGACGGAACCGGGAATCGGGATCCAGCCGCCGGGCAAGTCACCCTTGAGCCGGTGCTCGATCCACATGTCGGTGCCGATTGAGTAGCCGTTGTAATAACTGCCCTGCCATTTGATGTAGACACCCGAAATGAGGGTGCCATCAGGGCAGGCTATGTACCACTCGAGCACAGGAGGGTCCGGGGGGATGTTTTCGGGGTCCAAAGGGGGCACCATCCACAATCTCGTCACTTCAAGCCTCAGGCAGGGGCAGGTCGACCATCGCGGTGCCGAGGTTGGATATCTCGGACCAGGGCAGAAACCCGGTAACGCCGGCACGACCCGCTTCGGATACTTCGAGCTGGGGAGCGGCCCCGGTCTCCATTAACTGGATCATCTCCGGGGAGTACCCGCCCCTGACGGCCACCATCCCATTGTCGATGTACTGTTCAATGCCGACCTGCTGTCCTCGCCAGGTCCCTAAGGCGTGGATCCGGACGTACCGCTCCACTTCGCTTCTCGGGACCTTTCGCCGAAAGGTCCTTCTCCCTGATGTTTCGTTGTAGGAGCCTGGAATCGCGATCCACTCTGCTGACAAAGCACCCTTGACGCGGTGACGAATCCACAGATCGGTTCCGATCGAGTAACCCTCGTAGAAGTGCCCGTTCCATTGGATGTAGTGACCCGAGACGAGGGTCCCGTCCGGGCAGGCCGTGTACCTTTCACGCACCCGCGGATCCGGTGGAGTGGTTGCGGGGTCTAGCGGAGGCAGCAGCCGCACATCAATCCCCATCTCATTCATCCCTGGCGCTCGAGCCTGTTGCGGCCATCCCGTAAGCCACGACCAGAACTGCGCGTCCCGGTCCGGGTCAGCGGAATCGATGAGGAGTGCAGCGATCGGTCCAGTACCGAGATACGCTGCCCGATCGTTCACCACGCAGAACGCGTTACCTTCCGGATCGGCGAGCACCGTCCATGGAACGCCGATCTGGCCGATGTCGAGATGTCGGGCGCCGAGTCCTAGCAGCCGCTCGACGACGTCCATCTGGCGCTCCGCGCCCAGTAGATCAAAGTGAATCCGGGGCTCCGCCGCTGGCAGCTCGGTCGCTCGCTGGAAGCACAGGTCGAGCGCGGGTCCGCCGCCTGGGGATAGCCGGGTCTCGAAGGTCCCGGCCTCCTCGGAGAGGCGATCGCCGTCGAGCGCTGCCTCCCAGAACCTGCCCAGCCGCTCGGGCTCGACCGCGTCAATCACGATGTTTTCCAGATACATGTCCCACACCCTATCGTCCACCCCAACATTTGGATCGAGGTGGGCGCTAGGTGCGGTCCTCGTCGGCTGGGTCGGGCGGTGGACTGTCGAAGGGCGCCTGCGTCGTGGACAGGTAAGGCGACATATAGCTCCCGGAATAGTGGTCGACTTCGGGAAAGTACCCGAAGGATCCGTGGCCGCCGGATTCGGGGCCTGATCCAGGCGGTTGGCCGTTGCTACCGAGCAGGCTTCTCGTCAGGGTGGCGCCATCCGACATCAGTTCGGTCACCGCGTGCTGCAGGTGGCCGTCGCCGACCGGTACGCCCGCTGCCGCTGCCGTCAGGACCGCACGTCGGACCAGTTCCTTGGTGAAGGATGCGGTTGTTCCTTCAGTCTCCTCAGCGGCCGACACGATAGCGTCGCAGCTGAACGTCCCTTCGGGCGCATACAGCCGGAGCAACCCCGCTCTCTCACGTTCGCTGCGAAGGGGTATTTCGACGGCGAGGTCAACGCGCCCGGGGGGCTTCGCGAGCGCTCGCTCGAGCATGTCCACCCGGTTGGTGGTGAGGACGAAGGTGACGTGGGCGTCGTCGTCGAGCCCGTCCATCTCGTCGAACACTTCGAAGAGCAGCGGCTGCGGGGTGTGCCCGAAGCTCCGGTCCTCGGCGATCAGATCACAGTCCTCCAGGACGACGATGGAGGGTTGCAATATCCGCGCCATTCGGGCCGCCTCACTGACGTGGGCGAGCGTTCCACCCGAGAGGAGGGTCGCGGTTGTCCCCTCGCTGGCGCTGAGCAGGTAGCGGACGGTGTGGGTTTTGCCGGTGCCGGGCGGGCCGTAGAGAAGGATGCCGCGTTTGAGGTGTTGGCCCGCGGCGACCAGGGCATCCCGGTGAGCGGCAATGCCGAGGGCGTGCTCGCTCACTCTGTCCAGCAGGCCCTCGGGAAGGATGATGTTGTCCTCGGTCGGGTGCGGCCGCCGGAGGAAGGTCACGCCGGCTGCACTTGGCCCGAACTCTTCGATGGTGAAGGACAGGATCTGGCCTTGCAGAATACTTTCCTTCTGGACCCGCCGTCTAAACTCGGCGAGAAAATCCCGGGTAGCGGAGCGGTCCGCACAGACGACCTCCAGTACTGCACTCCCCCGCCCATACTGCGGATCGGCCTTGCGCTGCAGGATCGCGATCGCTGCACCCTGGTATTCAAAAAGGTGCAAGCCGAGCGCAACCGTCTGCCGCTGGACATCCGGGCCGACAGGGAGATTCGTGTAGTCGGGCTGCGACAGCGGAAAGCTCGGATACAGCTCGGAGTGTTGCAGCATGTCGCTCGACGTCATGTGATGCCGCTGATCCCCGCCGCCGATACCCACGAGCCACCCCTCGGTACCCGTGAGAGAGGCGAGGACGATGTCCGCATCCACAAAGCGGTGGGGCGACACCTCCTCGACCACGACGGGCAGGCTTGACGGCTCGACGCCGAGGTGCGCGTATCTAGGGGTTCGCGGCCGCGAGGCGACACCGGCTGTGCCTCCTGCAGCAAGTGGACCATCGCACCGAAGTCGCGCATGAAATTTGCTGTCTCTTCCCCATGATTGGAGGCTAGCAGGTGCGCCAAGAGGCCAACCGGCTCTACGTCGCTGGTCCGGTGAGAAACCTGGGCATCGAGTGTGGATACTTCCAGCCACGATGCCCAGGTTGACC
Source organism: Arthrobacter sp. CAN_A1 (assembly GCF_015751665.1). Classification (NCBI taxonomy): domain Bacteria; kingdom Bacillati; phylum Actinomycetota; class Actinomycetes; order Micrococcales; family Micrococcaceae; genus Arthrobacter; species Arthrobacter sp. CAN_A1. The sequence continues at coordinate 217,422 of NZ_JADOUR010000006.1, forward strand.
CCCTGGGTCTGGTTTGCTCACTGAGACGTCGGTGGGACCACGCTCACTCCTCAACGCTCGTCAGCCCCCCGCCGGAAACCTTCACCCCGGCGTCCTTCGCATCCCGGGCGACGGCGTTTAGCGGCCTCGTGTCTCCGTCGTCAAAAGACCCGGTGTGCCTCCACTGATGTCCACCACGATTACCGAAATGTTGTCTCTGCCGCCCGCGCGAAGCGCTGCCTGCACCAGGGCGTCGGTAGCACCCTGCGGGTGAGCGTGGGAGGTGAGAAGGTCGAAGATCTGTTCGTCGCCCACCTCATTAATCAGGCCGTCGGAACAGACGAGAATCCGGTCGCCCACGGAGGCGGGAAGCAGCCAGAAATCGGCGTCGATGTCGCTCCCGGTGCCCAGCGCGCGAGTCACCACATGACGGCGCGGATGTGTCAATGCTTCTTCGGGGGTGATGCGGCCGAAGTCCACGAGCTCCTGAACCTCGGAATGGTCGACGGTGATCTGTTCCAGCCCGCCCTCGCTGAGACGGTAGGTGCGGGAATCTCCCACATTGAAGACGAGCCAGTACGGGACACCGCCGTCCTGCACCAGCACGGTTCCGCTGAGGGTGGTGCCCGCACGCCCGCCGGTTTCGGCGCGGATCCGCTCATCTGCGGTGACCAGGAGCTCCTGCAGTTCCTCGGGATCAAGTTCGGGCAGGGGCCGCCCCGCGACCCTGCTCTGCATCAGCGTGCGGATGCAGATGCTGCTGGCCACCTCCCCGGCCTCATGACCGCCCATGCCATCGGCGACAGCGAAGAGGGGGTCAACAGCGACCAGCGAATCCTCGTTGTGTTCGCGGCGCAGCCCCAAGTCCGATGCGTACCCGAAGTTCACCGTGAGGTCGAGTCCGGGAGCCGGTGTCTTGTCGGTTGTCATCTGCGCCTGCCACCTAGCTGCCGTGAATGCGATGTGTCACATGGTTACTTGGCTACCCTAGCCGACCCTCATTGACTGCCCTTGCCCATCCTCTGGGAGGGCGCCTTTGCTAGTCGAGGATCAGGCCGGTGCCGGTACCCCGGGCCAGGGTGACCGGGTGCACCTCGCCGAAGCCCCTGATGGTGCGGGCGCTGTGCGGGATCAGGACGAACCGGTCGTTGTCCCGCAGGGTGGCGGCCGTTGACGCATCGATCAGGACGGTCCCGGGTTCGGCCAGCGACGTCAGGCGGGAGGCAAGGTTCACTGTTGGGCCGTAGATGTCACCAAGCCGGGAAAGGATCCTTCCCCACACCAGGGAGACGCGTGCCGAGGGCAGCAGGTCATCTTCGGTGAAGGCCTTCGCCAGGGCCAGCGAAATCTCGGCGCCCGCCTCGGGAGATTCAGCGATGTACAGCACCTCATCGCCGATGGTCTTGACGAGCCGGCCACCGCCCACCGAGATAATCTCGGCGCAGACATTCTCGAACCGCTGCACCAGATGGGCGAGGGTGCGCTCGTTCATCTGCCGGGACAGGCTGGTATAGGACACCAGATCGGCAAAGCCGACGGCTCGGGCCAGGGGCAGCGGGGCGTCGTCCTCATCCCCTACCCGGCCCTCGGCGCTGGCCTGCAGCCCGGATTCGGCGCGCAACGCGAGCCGCTGCACTGCGGCGTTCAGTTGCCGTCGCCAGGCGTAGACCAGGGTTTTTTCGAGCGGCTCGATGAGGTCCGGGAGTTCAGCGACCAGAGCCTTCCTAGCGACCGCGTCGGGGATCTCCCGTTGGGCGGCCATCTCCTCGACCAGCGCTTCGATCTGCCAGACCACCATCCGGTCGGTCATCTGGCCGATGGCGCGGGTGATGGAGATGGCGGCGTTCTCGGAGACCTTGTCGCTGCGGACAAGTTCGATGATGGTGATCAGCGCGTCCTTGTCCTTCTCGGTGAAAGCAACGTCCTCATCGGAAATATTGGGGAAGCCCAGTGCCCGCCATAGTTTCCGGGCGGAGAGCAAGGAGACGCCCGCGCGGGCGGCGACGTCCCGGCGTCGTAGGGTGCGCTCGGCGCCCAGCAGTTCGATCTCCAGGTTCCGGATAGCTTCGCGGGTCAGCTCGGGGTGCGCTGCCAGCTCGTCGTCCGTGGTGGAGGATTCCTGGGGCTGCGGCGTCTGGGTAGGGTCCGGCGTCGACTCGTCCTGGCCCGTGTCGGGCTGTCCGTCGGCAGTCATCGGCTCTCCTCCTGCCCGTGGTCTCTCACCGGGTCAGCTTCCATGTCTACACCATCAAACATGACGGTCAGTGGGAGGTCCCCGATCGCCTCCACCATAAACTCCTTGAACGTGTGCACTTGCGGAACATCCGGGTAGACGACTGTGCGGTCGCGGCCCAGGTCAACGGTCAGGGTTCCGCTGCCGGTCGACCGCTGCAGCAGCGTCTGGCTGGTATCCAACTGGTAGATGCTGGCGAGCGCCAGCTCGTGTTCCCGCCGGGTGGAAAAGCCGTGCCGTTTGATGAACCGCCGGCTGGTCAGGATGTAGCGCATCCCCCACCACCTCATCATGGGCCGCAGGAAGATCCGCAGCAGGATCAGCACCGCCACCGCGAGGACCAGGACCACCAGCAGCGGCACCCAGCCGAGGATCGCCGACGGAAGGCCGTCCCGGCTCAGCAAGCCGAGCCCAAACCCCGACGCCGCCAAGACCACCAACGCACCGATGAAAGGCAGCAGGAGCGCCCGCGGATGGGGCCGGGTCCGCACAATGACATGTTCCCCCGGCCCGAGCTTCATACGCACTGCTGGTCAGCCGCTCACGTCAGGGCACCGGTCGCAGGTGCACGACGTCGCCGGCCGTGACGGTGTGCCGTTCGTCGTCGTAATCCCGGACCAGGAGCGCGCCATGCTCATCCAGGCCCAGGGCCCGCCCGAGCAGTTCGACACCGCCCGGCAGCTCCACCCGGACATCCTGGCCGAGCGTGACCATCCGGTCGCCGACCCGCTGCGCGAGGGTGGTGCCGTCGGCCCAGTCCCGGCGGGCGTCGCCGTCGACGGCCCTGAACGACGCATACAAGTCGGCAAACCGGCGCAGGAACGCACGCAGAAGCACATTGCGGTCGGTGGTGGTCGCGTATTCGAGCAGCAGGCTGGTGGCGGTGGGCACCGGCAGTTCCTGGTCGGTAAGGGACACATTGGCGCCCACCCCGACGATGACAGCAGCGGGCCCCTCGTTGGTGCCGGCGACCAGTTGGGCCAGCACGCCAGCGAGCTTGCGGCCGTCGACGAGGACGTCGTTGGGCCACTTGAGCTGGGGGCTGATCTCGGTGCGCTCCTCGATGCTCTCGGCGAGGGCGAGCGCGGCCAGAAGGGAGAGCCAGGAATAGCTGTGCGTGGGCAACGGACGGCCCTGGGGGTTGTGGGGTCGGAGCAGGATGCTCAGGATCAGCGAGGACCGTTCCGGCGCGATCCACGAGCGCCCCAGCCGGCCACGCCCCGCGCTTTGCTGCTCGGCGGTGAGGACGCTGAGGTCCGGCCAGTCGCTGGCATGGGAGGCTGCGTGGATCGCAAGGTCCGCGTTGGTGGATCCTGTCTCGGCGACCACGTCGAGCCTCCCATAGGGTCCCTTGGGTGCACAGAGGGCGTCCCGGAGCGCCGCTTCATCCAATCCGGGGCGTTCGAGGCTGGAATAGCGGGAAGTCATGCATTGATCTTACCCAGCGTGGCTTTAACCGGGGATGTGCGGTCATTTGCGCAACTGTGGTGGGTTCCCTTAATGGTTTGTGCACCTCTGGTGGGTACTCCGCCCCGCCACCCGCCACAACTGCACACTCGACCGGGCAGATACCGGACACTGAACGATGGACCCGCCAGAGCTACACAAATGGAGGTAACCCCCGTCGACACCGACCGGACCCACCCGCCATAACTGCACACGCGACCCCGGGCTGTGGATAACGATCCCGTGGTGAGGCTGTTTGCGGTCCAATGGAGCCATGACACAGCGCAGGCCGCTCCCTGGACCAATCGACGGGCGCTCTTTCACCACCATCGCCGCGGCGGCCATCGGGGTTCCGCGCAGCCGGACCCGGGCCAACGACCTAAGCCTTCCTAGTAGGGGCATCCGGGTGCCCCGTCAGTCCACCCAGGGAATGCTCGATCGGTGCCGGCCCTACACCGAACTGGCCGCCGGCTCTTTCATCAGCCACACCACCGCGGCGGCCATCCACGGGATGCCGCTGCCCCGCCAGGTTCGCGCCCGCGCGCACCTGGCTGGATCTTGCTGGCTTCCTGGCGCACGAGGACCTCGTTTGCGCCGGCGACTATCTTGTGTGCTCGCACCAGCGCTCCTTCGGTAAGGCGAAGCACGCCATCGTCCAACTCGCCGATCTGGGTCTTTTCCTGGATCACTGCGGCGGGACCCGGGGAATCCCGGCTGCTCGTGCCGCCTTTGCCAGGCTGCGTGTGGGCGTCGATTCACCGCCGGAAACCCTGGTCAGGTTGATGGTTGACGACGGCGGGCTTCCCCGTTTCAACGTCGATTGGCCTGTCCAGGATCCGACGGGCGGCGTTGCCTTCTGGACCGATCTCGCCTGTGAGGAATACCGGGTCTGTATCGAATACGACGGCGCCCACCACCTGACGCCCGAGCAACAGTCAGCCGATGCCCGGCGGGATGCCTGGGCGTCCGAGCTCGGATGGGCGCAGATCAAGCTCAACAAACTCGATCTGCGCCAGGGCAGCGGCTGGGTAGTGGCCAAAGTTGCTGCCGCGCTCCGGCGTCAGGGCTGGTCCCGCTAGAGGAAGATGTCGGGGACCAACCGGTCCTCGGCAGCACCAAGACTGTAGCCGGTGAAGTCGGTGACGCCTTCCTCGCGCAGCACCCCTTCATCGGTGAAGAAGTTGCCCGTGCAGGAGCGGGACGGACGGACCAGGATGGCGTGGGCGGCATCGGCGACGATCTCGGCCTTCCGCGCGCCGTTCACAATCTGCTCCCCGCCGGGCAGGTTCCTGATGGCTGCAGTGTCGATCAGGGTTTGCGGCCAGAGCGAGTTGACGGCGATCCCGTCGGCCCGGAATTCCTCGGCCAGCCCCAGTGTCGTCAGGCTCATGCCGTACTTCGCCATCGTGTAGGCCAGATGGATGCCAGCCCAGCGCGGCTCCAGGTTGAGGGGCGGCGACAGGGTCAGGATGTGCGGGTTGGTTGAGGCCAACAGGGCCTCCAGCGACAGCTTGCTCAGCAGAAAGGTGCCGCGGACGTTGATGTCAGCCATCAGGTCGTAGCGTTTCATGCTGACGTCCCGGGTGCGTGAAAGGTCGATTGCCGAAGCGTTATTGACGACGACGTCGATCCCGCCGAACTCGGCGGTGGCGGCGGCAACCGCCGCGGCGACGTCGTCGTCGTTCCGCACGTCGCCTACCAGCGGCAGCGCGTTCCCCCCGGCAGCGCGGATCTGCGCGGCGGCGGTGAAGACCGTGCCGTCGAGCTTGGGGTGCGGTTCGCCAGTTTTGGCCATCAGGGCGATGTTGGCGCCGTCGCGCGCGGCGCGCAGGGCGATTGCGAGGCCGATCCCGCGGCTGCCGCCGGACATCAGGATGGTGCGACCCGCAAGGGTGGCCGGGCTGGACTGACGGAGGGCGTCATTGCTGGCTGTCATGAAGTAAGAATAGTGGGACGGGTGCCCCCAAAACCTAATTGTTACCCGCCGGTAACATACGGCGGAGGGCTAACTCAGCAGGCAGGAAGTTGTAGGTGTCCTACAGCAGCGCGGCACTAAACCCTCACTAGACTGGGGGAAACGCCGGGCGCTTTGTGGGGAACCTACTTAACCCAGGCAATGGCCCGTTCACCGCCAACCCGGAGACTCAATGCAGACTGGCTCAGTACCTTTGGTCGAGCAGGACCAGACGATCGACCTCACCACCACCGCAGGGAAGCTCGCAGATTTCCGTCGCCGCGAGGGTTTGGCGCAGCAGCCGTCCGGCCCCGAGTCGGTGGCAAAACAGCATGCCCGTGGGAAGAACACGGCCCGCGAACGCATCGACCTGCTCGTTGACCCCGGGTCGTTCGTCGAGTTTGATGCCCTGGCCGTCCACCGCTCGTCGGCCTTCGGCATGGAGGCGAAGAAGCCGCTGGGCGACGGCGTCGTCTCGGGCTATGCAACGGTCGAGGGTCGCCAGATTGCCGTCTACAGCCAGGATTTCTCCGTCTACGGCGGGTCCCTGAGCCAGGTCAACGGCGAGAAGATCGTCAAGGTGCAGGAATTCGCGCTCCGGAATGGGTGCCCGATAGTCGGCATCAACGACGGCGGCGGAGCCCGCATCCAGGAGGGTGTCTCCTCACTGGCGATGTTCGCCGACATCTTCAGGAACAATGTTCATGCCTCGGGGGTCATCCCGCAGATCTCCCTGATCATGGGCCCCTGCGCCGGTGGTGCTGCCTACTCCCCCGCGTTGACCGACTATGTAGTGATGGTGGACAAGACGTCGCACATGTTCATCACCGGACCGGACGTGATCAAGACGGTCACCGGCGAGGACGTCGACATGGAGACACTCGGCGGTGCCCGGCAGCACAACTCCACTACCGGCACCTCCGCCTACCTCGCCTCGGACGAGCGTGATGCCATCGATTTTGTCCGCGAGCTGCTCGACTTCCTTCCCTCCAATAACCTGGCCGAGGCGCCGCTCACCGAATTCGTCGAGGAGCTGGGGCTCACGGATGAGGACCGCGAGCTCGACGCCCTGATCCCCGACTCGGCGAACCAGCCGTACGACATGCGTACGGTGATCTCGACGATCGTCGATGACGGACACTTCCTCGAGATGCAGTCCCTCTACGCTCCCAACGTGATGATCGGCTACGCCCGGGTGGAGGGCCACACGGTGGGCATCGTCGCTAACCAGCCCCTGCAGTTCGCCGGCACCCTCGACATCGCCGCATCCGAGAAGGCAGCCCGTTTTGTGCGCAACTGCGACGCCTTCAACATCCCCATCCTGACCCTCGTGGACGTCCCGGGTTTCCTGCCTGGCAAGGACCAGGAGTTCAACGGCATCATCCGCCGTGGCGCGAAACTGCTGTACGCCTACGCCGAGGCAACAGTTCCCAAGCTGACGGTCATCACCCGGAAGGCCTATGGTGGCGCCTACATCGTGATGGGCTCGAAAAAGCTTGGCGCTGACCTGAACCTGGCGTGGCCCACGGCGCAGATCGGGGTGATGGGTGCCCAGGGTGCGGTGAACATCCTGTACCGCGGGCACCTCAAGGCGGTGGCCGACGCCGGCGGCGACGTCGATGCTGCGCGCGCCGAAGTGATCACCCAATACGAGGAAGAGCTCCTGAACCCTTACCAGGCCGCGCAGCTTGGGTACGTCGATGCGGTGATCGCACCGTCGGACACCCGCCAGCAGATTGTCAGGGGGCTGCGGGCACTCGGCGACAAACGAGCCTCCAATCCGGCCAAGAAGCACGGGAACATCCCGCTGTGACCGTCGTGCAGACCCAGGTTGAGGAATCGACTACCGACCCGTCGGCGCCCCGCGATCCTGCATTGACCGTGGTGCGCGGCACCCCGACGCCCGAGGAACTGGCGGCGTTGACGGCCGTCGTCGTCGCACTGTCAGAGGGTTCAGCTGAACCCGACACCGCGACGCCGCAGCGCACCTGGGCGCGTCGGAACCAGTTGCGGCTCGCGCCGCGGCCGGGCCCCGGGTCCTGGCGGCGTAGCGGCCGCTAGCCGGTCAGCGGGGATCCATCACCGTCCCCATGAACAGGGGCATCCCGGTCTCTTCGTGGATGATCTGGTACTGGAACGGCCGGTCGAAGATGAGTTCGACGTCGGGCATCGCCGCACCGGATTCGGCCATCGTGATTTGCGTGACGGCGGCCGCGATAGTGCCCTTTTCGGCCACGGTGATGTTAGCCTCCTGCGCAGCTCCCGAGACGAACAGGTCCGGGCCGATGGGGCTGAAGTCGGGTGCTGGCCCCATCGTTTCGGTGAGGCCCATCCCGCGGAGCAGTGGCAGCAGCTCCTGGTGATACTTGTGGTCCCACTTCGGCAGCACCAGTCCGACGTCGACCGGAGATCCGCTCTCCATTCCCACCCGGACGTCTTTCAGCTGGCCCGCGGTCATCACCGGCGATTCTCCCTCCGCCGGGAGGATCAGACGCATGTGAAAGCCCTCGTTATACGGCAGGTCCACGGCCGACCAGCCAGAACCAGACGCGTAGGTGGCCGTTGTCACCTGACGCATCAGGTCAGTCTGGATGGTTCCCCCGTCCGCGAGGGTGAACGTGCCCGGAGCGGTGTCGGCCGGATCGAAGGGTGTCTCCCATGCGGCGGCGAAGTACACGGTGTTGAGCAGGCTCAACACCGTGTCGGGATCGTAGTCAACCGGTGCCTCGGTGATCCGGCCGCCCGTGTGCCCGCTGATCCAGGAGTTGATGGCGTCCGCCGTGGAACTGTCGCGGTAATCCACCGGGTACACGCCGGAGCCGTACTGGGACGCCAGCGTCTCCAGGAACCCCTCGCCGACCTGCAATCCGACGTCAACGAAGATCCCATTCGCCAGGTGCAGCAAGGGAGTCTCGGGCGGCTCGTCTTCGTCGACCGACCCGGGGTCGCCGTCGTGCTCCTGCCACAGGGCAAGCAGCGCGTTCATCGCCTCGTCGCGATGCTCCGGGGGAAGGCCCAGCACCTCGTCCATTTCGGCTGCCGTCGTCGTCGCCGCACCGGCGCGCAGCATCGAGAGCGCGTAGAGGGCGCTGACCGGGCTGGTGACGGCATTATCGTGCGGGTCCGCGCCAGCGAGCATAACCGCACCCAGGCGGAAGGAGGAGTCCACCAGGCTTGCCGCCGCGTCCGGATGATCGTCCACGCGTTCCACCGCCCGCTCGACGTTCCCGGCACTCAACATCTCGGGGCTGGTCGCCCCGCAGGCTCCAAGGGTCAGGGCGGCGGTAGCCATCAGGGCAGCTGCAGTGATCCTGCGGGGTTCGGCCACGGACTTCCTCCTCCACCACGATGTGAGCGAATGCCACACCTCCCAACGTAGTTCCCCCGCCGGACCAGTGGGACGCTGCCCGGAGCACAATCTGGTTACGGTCAAATAATGTGGCTCAAAGCAACCACTCCCAGCAGCAAACCGGTTAGGCTCGTGCTGTGAATAATGAGACCCCCGCCACAGACACTCCCCTGACCTCGCAGCTTCCCACCCGCGCTGCGACTGCCATCGACGCCGTCGCCGACGCCTACACCGAGACCCTGCTGCAGCTCGATCCGGGCTTCGCCACCGAGCTGGGCTTCCCGGGCCACGAAACCGAGTACCGCGACTACTCCCCCGCCGGGCTGGAAGCCTGGGCCGAGGCCACCAGGGAAACGCTCGGCCGGCTGACCGATCTGGAGCCGGCCGACGACGTCGACAGGGTCACCCTGGACGCCATGCAGGAGCGCCTCGGGCTGGAACTGGAGATCCACGACACGGGAATGAACCTCGCAGACCTGAACAACCTTGCGTCGCCGGCCCAGGAAATCAGGATGATCTTCGACCTGATGCCCACCGACACCGCCGGCCAGTGGGCCCACATCGCCGGTCGCCTCCACAACATCCCGGATGCCCTGGCCGGGTACAGGGTCTCCCTGGCGGCCGGCAGGGACCGCGGCCTGGTCGCTGCCGAACGCCAGATCAGGATTGTGATCGACCAGACCACCAAGTACGCCGAGGATGGCGGCTTCTTTGACGATTTCGTCTCGAACGCGTCCATTGACGACGGCGACCTCCCGGAGCAGGTGCGCCAGGATCTCGTTGCGGGATCGGCCGCGGCCCGCGCAGCCTACCGGAAGCTCGGCGCTTTCCTTCGGGAGGACCTGCTGCCCGCCGCACCCGCCAAGGATGCTGTCGGCCGTGAACACTATGCCCTGATGTCGCGACGGTTCCTGGGCGCCGCAGTCGACCTTGAGGAAACCTACCAGTGGGGAGTCGAGGAACTGGACCGGGTGATCGCCGAGCAGGAAGCGGTCGCCGACGAGATCAAGTCCGGCGCGTCGATCGAAGAGGCGATGAAGATCCTCGACGAGTCCCCCGACCTGCAGTTGCAGGGCGCCGATGCGCTGCAGTCGTGGATGCAGCAGCTCTCGGACAAGGCGGTCTCCGAATTGGCCGGGGTTCACTTCGACATCCCCGACATCATGCGCACCCTTGAGTGCAGGATCGCGCCGACCCATGAGGGTGTCATCTACTACACGGGCCCCAGCGACGACTTTTCCCGGCCGGGACGCATGTGGTGGTCAGTCCCGGAGGGTGAGGATTCCTTCACCACCTGGAAAGAAACCACCACCGTCTATCACGAGGGCGTCCCGGGCCACCACCTGCAGATCGCCACCGCGACCATGCAGCGCGGGCTCCTCAACAACTGGCGCCGCAACGCCGTCTGGGTCTCCGGCCATGGTGAGGGCTGGGCCCTGTACGCCGAGCGGCTGATGCAGGAACTGGGGTACCTCAACCATCCCGGCGAACGGCTGGGCATGCTCGACGCGCAGCGGATGCGTGCGGCACGTGTGGTCTTCGACATTGGGGTCCACCTGGAGCTTGAGGTCCCCGAACGGTGGGGTACCGGCACCTGGACCCCCGACAAGGGGTACGACTTCCTCAAACGGAACATCGCCATCACCGAGGGTTCACTGGACTTCGAGTTCAACCGTTACCTGGGCTGGCCGGGTCAGGCCCCGTCCTACAAGATCGGGCAGCGGCTCTGGGAACAGATCCGCGACGAGGTCAAGGAACGCGAAGGTGAGGCGTTCAACCTGCGCGGCTTCCACACCCGGTCCCTGAACCTCGGGTCGGTCGGGCTGGACACCCTGCGCCGCGCACTTGTGGGCTAACCGGTCCGAATCGAGCGACGGGGTCAACCTGGACCTCCGTGGGTAAAATGTTCACCCCGGATGTCTTGGTTGACCCCCTGAACGCGGTTGGGGGCGCCGCGCTGAAGTGTTTAGGCTGAAGCTATGACTTCCCGCCTGATTCTCGCCTCCGCCTCCCCCGCCCGCGCCAAGGTCCTGTCCGACGCCGGCATCCGCCACTCGGTGCTGGTCTCCGACGTGGATGAGGACGCCGTCGCCGCCCAGTACGGACCGCTCGACGCGTTCGACACCTCCCTGCTCCTGGCCCGGGCCAAGGCTGAGGCGGTGGCGTCAACTGACGGATCCGAGGGCGCGCTGGTAATCGGCTGCGACTCGATCTTCGAGTTCGACGGCGAGGCGCACGGCAAGCCGTGGGAGCCTGAGATCGCGCGTGCCCGGATCCGGCGCATGAGCGGCTCTGTTGGCGTCCTGCACACCGGGCACTGGTTGGTTGATACGCGTGACCCGTCCGACGGCGGATCGGGTGCCACGGTGGGCGCCGTCGCCTCAGCGTCGGTGCACTTCGCGCAGCTGACCATGGACGAGATCGACGCCTACGTGGCCACTGGCGAACCCCTCCAGGTGGCCGGGTCCTTCACCATCGACGGCCTGGGCGGGGCGTTCATCACCCGGGTCGATGGCGATCCTCACGCCGTCATCGGACTGAGCGTGTCAACGCTCAGGGGGCTGCTCGGGTCGGCGAACCTGACCGTGATGGATTTCTGGGGCTAGCCGCGCAAGCCCGGGACCCTTTGTAGCATCCCTACAAAGAAAGTACCCGCCACACGCGCTATCCGCATGGATTATGGGCAGAGACAACAATATGGCGCTAGGCTCCAAACAGATACGAAGGAGCCAGACCACACCATGAGCGAGTCCATTTCCGCTGCAGTAAACCCCGTTTCCAAGGTCCTGATCGCCAACCGCGGCGAAATTGCCGTGCGCATCATCCGGGCAGCCCGCGACGAGGGACTGGCCTCGGTCGCCGTGTACGCCGACCCGGACCGGGAGGCCCTGCACGTCCGGCTCGCCGATGAGGCCTACGGCCTGGGCGGCAACACTGCCGCCGAGTCCTACCTGGTGATGGACCGCATCCTTGAGGCGGCGCAGCGCAGCGGCGCCGATGCCATTCATCCCGGCTACGGTTTCCTGTCCGAGAACGCCGAGTTCGCGCGCCGGGTGATCGACGCCGGGATCACCTGGATCGGGCCCTCCCCCGACGCCATCTCCCAACTCGGGGACAAGGTCAAAGCCCGCCACATCGCCGAGAAAGTCGGCGCGCCGCTGGTGCCCGGCACCAAGGATCCGGTTGGTTCAGTCCGCGAAGTCCAGGATTTCGCCGACGAGTTTGGGCTCCCCCTCGCCATCAAGGCAGCCTTCGGCGGCGGCGGACGCGGCATTAAGGTGGTCCGGGACGCAGCCGATATTCCCGAAGCCTACGAATCGGCAGTCCGCGAAGCAACTGCGGCGTTCGGGCGGGGTGAGTGCTTCGTGGAACGATTCCTCGACGCACCCCGCCACGTCGAAACCCAGTGCCTGGCCGACGCCCACGGGAACGTGGTCGTCGTCTCCACCCGCGACTGCTCGCTGCAGCGCCGCAACCAGAAGCTGGTCGAGGAAGCCCCTGCCCCGTTTCTCAGCGAGGACCAGAACCGCCGGCTCTACGAGGCATCCAAGGCCATCCTGCGCGAGGCCGGCTACCAGGGCGCCGGAACGTGCGAGTTCCTCGTCGGCCAGGACGGCACCATCTCCTTCCTCGAGGTCAATACCCGGCTTCAGGTGGAGCACCCTGTCTCGGAGGAAGTGACGGGCATCGACCTGGTCCGGGAACAGTTCCGCCTCGCCCGGGGCGAGGCCCTGGGCTACGGAGACCCCGAGGTGCGTGGCCACTCCTTCGAATTCCGTATCAACGGCGAGGACGCCGGGCGCAACTTCATGCCCGCCCCCGGCACGGTCCAGACCCTTACCCTCCCCACCGGCCCCGGCATCAGGGTCGACTCAGGCATCGAAGCCGGCGAGGTGATCGGCGGAAACTTCGACTCCATGCTGGCAAAGCTCATCGTCACCGGCGCCACCCGGGGCCAGGCACTGCAGCGGGCACGCCGTGCCCTGACGGAAATGCGGGTCACCGGCATGCCCACGGTGTTGCCGTTCCACGCCGCCGTCGTCGCCGATCCCGCGTTCGCCCCGGCGGACGGTCCCTTCACGGTCCACACCCGCTGGATCGAAACCGAGTTCGTCAACACCATCGAGCCGTGGGCGCCCGGGGACCCGCAGGATTCGGCGTCCGACGACGACGGCGCCCGCCAACGCATCACCGTTGAGGTAGCCGGTAAACGGCTCGAGGTGGTGCTTCCCGCAGGACTCGGCGGCAGCGGCCGTCAGGCGTCGGCAGGGAAGCCGAAGAAGGCGCTGCGCGCCCGCGGCGGTTCAGCGGCGGCCGCGGACGGCGACGACCTCACCTCGCCCATGCAGGGCACCATCGTAAAGGTGGCAGTGTCCGACGGTGACCTCGTCGCCGAGGGTGACCTGATTGTTGTGCTGGAAGCAATGAAGATGGAACAACCCCTCACCGCGCACAAGTCGGGGACCCTGTCGGGGCTCAGTGCCTCACCGGGCGATACGGTGGCTGCTGGCTCGGTCATCGCCGCTATTTCCGACTAGCCGCAGCACGGCTGCCCACCAGCGTCACGCCCCGATGGGCAGGGACTTCCAGGCCCACCAGGGTCCCCGGGTGACCGGGCAGGTAAGCACGCTAGCCGCCGTCGTCGCGCTTGTCCTGCTCGCGTTCGGCCTCTTTATCAAGCTTTTCCTGTTCCTGCTGTTGTTTTTCCTGCTCGCGCTCGGCGTCGCGCTGCTCTTTCTCGGTCTGCTCCCCGGCTTCATCGTCGTCCCCGTCATCGGAGTCCTCAGGAGGGGCCGCGGGGTCGGGAATAGCGGTAGGGCTGGGTGCTTCGGTGGGCTCGGGTGCCGGCGAGTTTTCCGGCGTGTTGGTGGCGGGCTCCGGGACCGGTTCCACGGGGGCCGCGGGGGCCGCGGGGGCCGCGGGATCAGGCTGTCCGACCTCGGCCGCGATCGCAACCAGCAGTTCATCGATGGTCGACTGGATCTGCACCGCACGGTCAGCAGTGACAGTCCCCTGCCCCTGGGCCACGGTGACCGTCTGGCGGAGGTCGGTGGCCAGCTGGGTGGCGCCTGCCTGATCTCCCGCCGCGGCAGCTGTGGCGATGTCCCGGACCGAGGCCTGGAACCCGGCTGCGGCACCTGATTCAAGATCCGGAGTGCCGCACCCGGCCAGCAGGAGCGCAGTGGAGAGGGACGCAGCCGCCCAGTAGTGTGCCCGACGCCTCATGGTTGCACCTCTTCATAGAGTTCCTGGAGTAGTTCGCCCGTGATGCCCGGCACCGCTGGCAGTTCTTCGACCGGTTCCGTTCCCCCCGGGTTCAGGCCTGCCATCACCGCTACGCCGATGACCAGCGCTGCGACGGCGGCAAGCACACCGACCAGCCAGCGGCCGCGGGGCCTCCGGCGTCCCGGGGGAACACTTGACACGGCCGGGGACGGGCGACGTGAACCAGCTGGCCGCGCAACAGCGGCCGGCTGGTTAACGGTTCCCTGGGCGACCGTCGCCGGCTCGGGGGCCAGCGGCTGGGATGCCGCCATCACGGCAGTCGCCATCACCGGGATGACCGGGGACACGGCGGTCCGCGCTGGCTGATGGGGCGGCTCATCAGGCAGGGACAACTGAAAAGGCCTGCCGGCTGACCCAACGCTGCCGAGCACTTCGGTGCGGGGTTCGGGGTGCTGCCACTGGGCAAACTCGGCTGCTACGGCCCCGGCGGTGGGCCGGTCGTCCGGGTTGTCGGCGGTCATCCGCGCGAGCAGGGACTGCCAGTCCGGCCCGCATGCCGTGGGGATGGACGGGGCACGGTGCAGCCGTGCGACTGCCGCTTCCAGGCTCGTCCCGGGGTAGGCCCGCGCACCGGTCAGCGATTCCAGCAGCACCAGCCCGAGTGAGTAGATATCGGTGGGGGTGCCGATCGCACCCCCGCGGGCCTGTTCGGGGCTGAGGTAGGCTGCCGTGCCGACCGTCTGCCCGGTGGCGGTCTGCCGCGCCGCATCGTAGAACCGTGCAATCCCGAAGTCGGTGAGCAGATAACCGAAGACCCCGCTCTCCGGTTCGGTGCTCCGCGTCAGAATGTTGGACGGCTTGATGTCCCGATGCAGGATTCCCCGCTGATGGATATAGGCGAGGGTCCGTGCCACATCCCAGCCGGCCAGCCGCACCGATTCGGGAGCCAGCGGGCCTCCGGACAGGACAGCACCAAGATCGGGCCCCTCAATCAGTTCCATCACCAGATAGGTGGATCCCGACGACGATTCCGACGCGTCCATGTCCAGTACCCTCACCAGCCCGGGATGATGCAGCCCCGCCAGGAGCCGTGCTTCGTCGGATCCGCGGGAGACGCCGTCGGCCGCTCCCGGACGGAACAGCTTCACCGCGACGTCCCTCCCGAGGCGGGTGTCCCGGGCCCGGTACACCTCGGCCATTCCTCCGACGCCCACCACGCCACCGAGCAGGTAGCGCCCGTCCGCCAGTGATTGGGTACTCATGCCGCCTCCGCTGGTTTGGTTCACCGACCGATTCTACGTGGGCGCCCGCGGGTACGGGTCAACAGGTGCACAGACGACGACGGCGCAGCACCAGTGGGTGCCGCGCCGTCGTCGTCTGTCAGCCGGGTCAGTCAGCCGGGGTTATGCAGCCTGGTCAGGCGACGTTGTTGTCGTAGTCGTGGTCGCGGGTTTCGCGGCTCAACCAGAGAGCAATGAACGTCGCAACAGCTGCCAGGCTGAGATACAGGCCAACCAGCAGAGTGCTGCCGTCAGCCAGTTGCCATAGGGCGATAGCGACGAACGACGCCGGTGCGGCGCCGATCACGCTGGACATGTTGTAGGCGACAGCCGAACCGGTGTATCTGACGTTGGCCGGGAACAGCTCGGGCAGGATGGCCGCCATCGGGCCGAAGGTGAGCCCCATCAGGATGAACCCGATGATGAGCAGAGCCATCGCGCCGGTGGTCCCCGCACCGAACAGGGGAACCCAGGTGAACCCGAACAGGGCGATGCCGATGGTGGTGGCCATCAGCATTTTCCGGCGGCCGAACTTCTCGGCCAGCGGACCCGATACCAGGGTGAAGATGCCGAAGAACACCACACCGACAATGAGCATGACGAGGAAATCCCCACGCGCAATCCCGAGCCCGGGAACGAAAGCCTCGGCGGCGGCGTCGTCGAAGCCGCGGCCGGCAGCCTCGGCGGCTGCCCGGGCGTCCTCGACCGAGGCGGGGGTGGTCCCGAAGGTCAGGGTGAAGGCGGTCATCAGGTAGAACAGCACATAGGTGGCGAACATGATGAACGTGCCGAGCAGCAGGGCACGCCACTGGTGCTTGAACACGCTGGCCAGGGGCAGCTTGACTACCTTGCCCTTGTCCTTGACCTGCTGGAAGGAATGGCTCTCAATGAGTTTGAGCCGCACGTAGAGTCCAACGATCACCAGGACAGCACTGAGCAGGAACGGTACCCGCCAGCCCCAGGCCAGGAACTCCTCTTCGCTGAGGGTGGCGTTGAGGTAGACGAAGAGCAGGTTGGCGAGGATGAAGCCGATCGGTGCGCCCAGTTGCGGGAACGTGCCGTAGACGGCGCGCTTGTTTTTCGGGGCGTTCTCGGTGGCCAGCAGCGCAGCGCCGCTCCATTCACCACCCAGGGCCAGGCCCTGGAAGAACCGCAGCAGGACCAGCAGCGCGGGAGCGAGAATGATCCAGCCATCCACCTGGGCGGTCGGCAGCACCCCGATGAGGAAGGTGGCAATGCCCATGGTGAGCAGGGACGCCACGAGCGTCCCCTTTCGCCCAATCCGGTCACCATAGTGCCCGAAGATGATCGACCCGAGCGGCCGCGCCACGAAGGCGACGCCGAAGACGGCAAAGGAGCTCAGGATGGCGTTGGCTGGAGTGGCATCCGGGAAGAACAGGGCCGGGAAGACCAGCACCGATGCCGTGGCATAGATGTAGAAGTCATAGAACTCGATGGTGGTGCCGATCAGGCTCGCGAAGATGACGCGACCCTTGGGATTCTTCGGCGTTGCTGCACCGGCATCCACGGCGGACGGGGTTGTTGACATGTCTGCGGCTTTCTCTCACTACGGCGGCCTGCGGGCACCGCGATCAGGTGGTTGAATGCATCAATCAGACCAGTTAGGTCCAACAGGTGGATAAATTTGTCCAGTATATGGACGGCGTATCTCAGACACAGGGTACCCCACCCCGTTCGCCGCGGGACCTGAGTGGTCCGAAACTTTGCCTACAGGCGGACGTGGAGCCGTCGCGCTGCCTCGGAGATGGAGCCGGTCAGCGACGGGTAAACGGTGAAGGTGTTCGCCACGTCGTCGACATGCAGTTTCTTGGTCACGGCCAGTGCCAGCGGAAAAATGAGCTCCGAGGCACGGGGGCCGACCACCACGCCGCCGATCACGGTGCCCGATCCCTTGCGGGAAATGATCTTCACAAACCCGTCGGTGACGTTCATCATTTTCGCCCGGGCATTGGTGTGGAGGGAGAGCTTGACGACGTCGCCCTGGTACCTGCCGGATTCGACGTCGGCCTCGGAGACACCCACCGTGGCAATTTCGGGGGCGGTGAAGATGTTGGAGGCAACCTGCTTCAGTTTCAGCGGGGTGACGCTGTCGCCCATCAGGTGCGCCATGGCGATCCGGCCCTGCATGGCAGCGACCGATGCGAGTGCCAGCACCCCGGTGCAGTCCCCGGCAGCGTAGACGTTCGGCGCGGAGGTGCGGGACACGCCGTCCACCTTGATGTGGCCCGACTCGGTGAGCTGGACGCCCGCTTCCTCAAGCCCGATCCCGGCCGTGTTGGGGATTGATCCGACGGCAATGAGGCAGTGGCTGCCCTCCACGGTCCGGCCGTCGGACAGGGTGACGACGACGCCGTCGCCCACCCGCTCCACGCCCTGGGCCCGGCATTCGGAGAGCACTGTCATTCCGCGGTTCCTGAACACGTTTTCGAGCACCTCGGCGGCGTCAGCATCCTCGCCGGGAAGCACCCGGTCGCGGCTGGAGATCAGGGTGACCTTGGAGCCCAGACCGTCATACGCGGAGGCGAACTCGGCGCCGGTGACTCCCGAGCCGACCACGATCAGGTTCGTGGGGACCTCGGTGAGGCTGTAGAGCTGGGTCCAGTTGAAGATGCGTTCGCCGTCGGGCTGGGCGGTGGGAAGTTCCCTGGGATGCGCGCCGACGGAAAGCAGGATGGCGTCGGCCTCGATGATCGTGGTGTCCCCGTCTGCGGTGACCTCAAGACGGTGGTTGTCGAGCAGCTTCCCTTCACCGATGAAGATTTTCACTCCCACCCGTTCCAGCGCGCGGGTAATGTCCGCCGACTGCTCACCGGCGAGCTTGAGGAGCCGCGCGTTGACCTGCCCGAGATCGGCGTAGGCGGCCTCGGTGTTCTCGAAGCGGACCCCCAGTTCGTGCGCCGACGCGACCCGGGCCATGATGTCGGCTGTCGCGATCAGCGTCTTGGACGGTACAACATCGGTCAGGACCGCCGCTCCGCCGAGCCCCTGCCGTTCAACAATGGTGACGCTGGCCCCGAGGGACGCGGCGACCATTGCCGCCTCATAGCCGCCGGGCCCGCCGCCCAGGATAGCGATTCGAAGGGCACTGAAATCAAGTTGGCTGGTCACAACTGTCCATTCTGTCCTATCCCCGCCGCCCGCTCAAACGGTCGGGCTACCCTCCCTGCCCCTTGTCCCGGTGGCCGCGGGCCGGGAACTGAGGGTAAGTTTGATCAGTGATCGAGAACCCCACGTCAATGACGCCGACAGACCCCTTCGACCTGGCACGCGCCGCTGCCGACCATATTGCCGCCCACACCGGCGTCGAAAGCCACGACATTGCTCTGGTGTTGGGCTCCGGTTGGGGCGAGGCCGCCGAGCTCATCGGTGAGACCACCCACACCCTGCAGGCCTCGGACATTCCGGGCTTTTCAGCCCCGGCGGTCGAGGGCCATGTGGGGACGGTGCGCTCGGTGCTGACGACGTCGGGCAAGCGGGCCCTTGTGGTCGGCTCCCGCACCCACTACTACGAGGGCAAGGGTGTCAGGGCAGTTGTCCACGGTGTGCGGACCGCCGCCGCTGCGGGGGCCAAGGTGATGGTCCTGACCAACGGCTGCGGCGGACTACAGGAACAGTGGACCCCGGGCACACCCGTGCTGATCAGCGACCACCTGAACCTCACCGCCACCTCGCCGCTCGAGGGCGCAACGTTCGTCGACCTCACCGACCTGTACTCCCCCCGGATCCGGGATCTCGCCCGCGAGGTGGATCCTTCCCTCGAGGAGGGTGTCTACGCCCAGTTCACTGGTCCGCACTACGAAACGCCCGCCGAGGTTCGCTTCGCCAGGACGATCGGCGCCGACCTGGTCGGCATGTCGACCGCCCTTGAGGCGATCGCCGCGCGGCACGCCGGCATGGAGGTCTTCGGTATGTCCCTCGTCACCAACCTGGCCGCCGGCATCAGCGCAACACCGCTGAGCCACGCCGAGGTCATCGAATCCGGTGCGGCCGCCGGCCCCCGCATCTCACGTTTACTGGCTGACATCATCAGCCGGCTCTAGCACCAGACCAAAGGTAAGTTACGTCATGACGCACGCCGACCACGAATCACTCCTTGCGACGGCCCGGGCCTGGGCGGCCGAGGACCCGGATCCGCAGACAGCCGCGGAACTGGGGGCGCTGCTGGAGCGGGTTGCCGACGACGACAACCGCGCCGCCGCGACCCAGGAGTTGGAGGACCGCTTCAGCGGACCCCTGCTGTTCGGCACCGCCGGGTTGCGGGCTGCCCTGGGCGCCGGCCCCCACAGGATGAACCGGGTGGTGGTGCGTCGCGCCGCCGCCGGTGTTGCAGCCCATGTGCTGGGCGTCGCCAACGGCGCCTACGTGCCCCGCGCCATCGTCGGCTTCGATGCCCGCCACAACTCACGCATCTTCGCTGAGGAGACCGCTGCGGTTTTCACCGCGGCTGGCATCCAGACTTTCCTGATGCCCAGCGAGCTCCCCACCCCGGTGCTCGCCTACGCGGTCCGTGCCCTGGAGTGCGAGGTGGGCGTCATGGTCACCGCCAGCCACAACCCCCCGCAGGACAACGGATACAAGGTGTACCTCGGTGGCCGGGCCGTTGACGACGCCGGTCGCGGCGCCCAGATCGTCGCTCCGCAGGACACCGAGATCGCCGCCCGCATCGCGGCTGTCGGGCCCCTCAACAGCATCGTCCTCGCCCCCGAGGGCTGGAACGTGCTCCCTGAGAGCATTGCCAAGGATTATGTGACTTCGGTGATCGCCCTGGCCGACCGTGATGGGTTCCCGGCGCGTGACCTCTCGATCGTCCTGACGCCCCTGCACGGGGTGGGCGGCAGGACAGCCCAGGAGGTCCTGGCCGCCGCGGGCTTCGGGACCGTGCATGTGGTCGCCGAGCAGGCCGAACCGGACCCCGACTTCCCCACCGTCGATTTCCCCAACCCGGAAGAACCGGGAGCGCTCGACCTGGCGCTGGCCGCGGCCGTCGCCCAGGACGCCGATCTGGTCCTCGCCAACGACCCCGACGCCGACCGGGTTGCCGTGGCAGCCAAGGACCCGGCGACCGGCGAGTGGCGGATGCTCCGCGGCGACGAGACGGGGGCCCTGCTGGGTCAGCACCTCGCAGCGCGGCGTGCCCACGGTGCCACATCCCCCGGGGCGGGATCCCACAGTGAAGGTACAGTCTTCGCCAATTCAATTGTTTCCTCCCGGCTGCTGGCCCGCGTCGCCGCCACTGCCGGCATCGCCCATGCCGAAACTCTCACCGGGTTCAAATGGATTTCCCGGGTGCCGTCGTTGGCCTACGGCTATGAGGAGGCCCTCGGCTACTGCGTGGCGCCGGATCTGGTCAGGGACAAGGACGGCATCTCGGCCGGCCTGCTGATGGCCGAGCTTGCCGCAGCGACCAAGGCTGAGGGACGCACCCTCTTTGATCTGCTCGACGATCTGTCGCTGGTGCACGGGCTGCACGCCGGGGACCAGCTCTCGGTCAGGGTCGGCACCCTCGGACTGCTCGGTGCGATGATGAACCGGCTGCGCGAGAACCCGCCGCAGTCGTTCGCTGACTCGGCCGTCGACGTCGTCCAGGACCTGTCCCTGGGTCACGCCGGGTTGCCGCCGACGGATGGCCTGCTCTACCTGACCCGGGACGACACCCGGGTGATTATCCGCCCCAGCGGGACCGAGCCGAAGCTGAAATGCTACCTGGAGGTGGTGGAGCCGGTGGAGTTGGCCGCCGAGCTCGACGACGCGAAGCTCACCGCCCGCGCCCGGCTGGACGCCGTCCTGCGCGACGTTGAAGAGTCGCTCGGGCTCTGACCGCTGCGCCAATTGGCGGCGAATCCAGTTATGGTTGAGTCAGTAACGTTTTGAAAAATCTTCGAGGAGACTCCATGTCACACCCAGCGACTTCGGCACCCGCGGAGCGGTCAGCTCAGCGCAAACAGCCCACCCACTCCGGTGAGGGCCATCTGGCCAGCAACCTCGTCACGTTCGCCGTGATGATGGCGCTGTTCCTCGGATCGATTTTCTCGTTGACCTTCTTCGACCAGAACAACGTGTGGGCGTTCGCCGCGTGCCTGGTTCTCTTCTTCCTGGCGTTCTGGATCCCGCAGTCGATCCTGGGCCGCTCCGACACCGGTCCCGCTCTCGCCGAGGGCGACCGCAAGGCCTAGGCAGCACCCAACACCCGGCGTCGGCCCACGAAAAAAGTGGCGGACCCGCAGGAGAGTGGTTGAGTAACCACTCTCCTGCGGGTCCGCCACTTTTTTGCGGGTGGGCGGCTGTGCGGGGGCGCTAGAGCAGGCCCTTGGTGTGCCAGACGGTCTTCGTTTCGGTGAAGAACGTGATCCGGTCGATCGAGGGGGCCCCGGCGTCGGGCCCGGATTCCGGTGGGAGAACCCGTTTCAGGGTCTCGGCTGCGGCGATCTGCAGATCAACCCACTCAAGGTTCTCGGCGCCGAGCAGGTCCAGCGCGTTCACGTCGGCGTGGGACGCCAGCCAGGGTGCAATCTCGGCGGGAGACCCGCTGAGAATATTCACCACACCCGCGGGGACGTCCGAGGTGGCGAGGACTTCCCCGAGGCTCAGGGCCGCCAGCGGTGCCCGCTCGTTGCCGAGCACCACCACGGTGTTGCCGCTGACCAGAACCGGTGCCACGGCGCGGACAAAGCCGAGCAGCGAGCCGGGTCCCTGGGGTGCGATGACTGCGACGACGCCGGTGGGTTCGGGGGTGGACAGGTTGAAGTACGGGCCGGAGACCGGGTTGGCGTTCCCCGCCACCTGGACGTACTTGTCGGCCCAGCCGGCGTACCAGACCCACAGGTCGATGGCCTCGTCCACCTGGGCTGCCGCGGCGGTAGCCGAGACCCCCTCAGAGGCGGCGATTTCGTCGGCGAACTGGGACCGGCGCCCGTCCAGGACCTCGGCGATCCGGTACAGCACCTGGCCGCGGTTGTACCCGGAGGTCCCGGCCCAGCCGCTGACTGCGGCGCGGGCAGCGGTGACGGCGTCGCGAGCGTCCTTGCGTGAGCCCTTGGCGGCGTTGACCGTGTTCAGCATGGGGCCACCCTTCGTGGTTGCTACCTCGTATACCCGTCCGGACTCGCTGCGGACAAACTTTCCGCCGATGTAGAGCTTGTAGGTCTTCGGCACCCCTAGTCGTGCAGCACTCATTTGGAGCCTCCCAGAGGGGTCTTGTTCATGATGGCCGAAACCACTGACGTGCGGGCTGAGGCAGGGGCCAGATACGCGCCCAAACCGTGGCGGCCACCTTCCCTGCCGTACCCGGATTCCTTGTAGCCGCCGAACGGCGAGGCGGGGTCAAACTTGTTGAACGTGTTGGCCCAGATCACCCCGGCGCGCAGCTTGTCGGCGACGGCCAGCACACGGCTGCCCTTGTCCGACCAGATCCCGGCCGAAAGACCGTACGGGGTGTTGTTGGCCTTGGCGATCGCCTCGGCCGGGGTGCGGAACGTCAGGATGGACAGCACCGGCCCGAAAATCTCGTCCCGGGCGATGCGGTGGCTGGTCGACACGTTGGTGAAGATGGTGGGCGGGAACCAGAAGCCCTGCTGCGGCAGGTTGCTGGCCGGGCTCCACCGGTGGGCGCCCTCCTGCTCACCCACGTCGGAGAGCTCGCGCATCCGGCCCAGCTGTGCGGCCGAGTTGATGGCTCCGACGTCGGTGTTCTTGTCGAGCGGGTCGCCGACCCGCAGGGTCGACATGCGGGCCTTGAGCCGTGCCACCACTTCGTCGTGGATCGATTCCTGGACCAGCAGACGCGATCCGGCGCAGCAGACCTGGCCCTGGTTGAAGAAGATCCCGTTGACGATGCCCTCGATGGCCTGGTCGATGGGGGCGTCGTCGAACACGATGTTGGCCCCCTTGCCACCCAGTTCCAGGGTGAGCTTCTTGCCCGTGCCGGCCGTTGAGCGGGCGATGGCCCGGCCGACGGCGGTGGACCCGGTGAAGGCCACCTTGTTCACATCCGGGTGGTTCACCAGGGCGGAACCGGTCGCGCCGGCACCGGTGACGATGTTGACGACACCGGCTGGCAGGTCGGCCTGCTGCAGGATTTCAGCGAACAGCATGGCCGTCAGGGACGTGGTCTCGGCGGGTTTGAGGACCACCGTGTTGCCGGCGGCCAGAGCGGGGGCAATCTTCCACGCCAGCATCAGCAGCGGGAAGTTCCACGGAATCACCTGGGCTGCGACACCGACCGAACGGGGGTTGGGGCCCAGCCCGGCGTGGTCGAGCTTGTCAGCCCACCCGGCGTAGTAGAAGAACCACGCGGCGACCAGGGGCACGTCAACGTCGCGGCTTTCCTTGATCGGCTTGCCGTTGTCGAGTGTTTCCGCGACGGCCAGTTCACGGGAGCGTTCCTGCACCAGGCGTGCGATACGGAACAGGTACTTGCCGCGGTCGGCGCCGGAGAGCTTCGACCAGGTCTTCTCGTAGGCGCGGCGGGCGGCGGCGACGGCGGTGTCGACGTCGGCCTCGTTGGCGCAGGAGATGGTGGTGATGGTCTGCTCGGTGGCAGGGGAAATGGTGGTGAAGGATTCCCCGTTGCCGGGAACGAACTCACCGTTGATGAACAGGCCGTACTCGCTTTTGAGGTCCAGGATGGAGGTGGACTCCGGTGCAGGTGCGTACTCGAGGAAAGTCATGGGTCTAATCCTTAGTCGATCGTGACGTAGGCAGGGCCGGAGTAGCTGCCGCTGGTGAGCTTCTGACGCTGCAGGAGTACGTCATTGAGGAGGCTGGAGGCGCCGAAGCGGAACAGGTCCGGCGTCAGCCAGTCCTCACCGACGGTCTCGGCGACGGTGACCAGGTATTTGATGGCGTCCTTGGAGGTCCGGATTCCACCGGCCGGCTTCACCCCGATCTTTTCCCCAGTGAGCAGGTGCCAGTCCCGGACCACTTCGAGCATCGACAACGTCACCGGGAGGGTGGCCGCGGGGGCCACCTTGCCGGTGGAGGTCTTGATGAAGTCGCCGCCGGCCAGGATGGACAGCCACGAGGCGCGCCGGATGTTGTCGTAGGTGTTGAGCTCCCCGGTTTCGAGGATCACCTTCAGGTGGGCGTAGGAACCGTCGGGTCGGCGGCAGGCTTCCTTCACCGCAACGATCTCGTCGAAGACCAGGCCGTAGCGCCCGGAGAGGAACGCGCCACGGTCAATGACCATGTCGATCTCGTCGGCACCCGCGGCGACAGCGTCGGCGGTGTCCGAAAGCTTCACCGACCGCGATGACCGCCCGGACGGGAACGCGGTGGCCACCGCGGCCACGTTGATGCGGCCCGGCGCGTCAACGTCGTGGGCCCGGCCCAGAGCTGCGACGGCGTAGGGCACCATGTCGCCGTAAACGCAGACCGCTGCGACGCGGGGGGTGGAGAGGTCATCGGCGTCGGGAACCAACGCCTTCGCGACGAGCGACCTGACCTTGCCGGGCGTGTCGGATCCCTCAAGGGTGGTCAGGTCCATCAGGGTGATGATCTTGTCCAGGGCCCAGGCCTTCGAGGTGGTCTTGATCGACCGGGTCCCGAGTGAGGCCGCGCGTGCTTCGAGGCCCACGGCGTCAACGCCGGCGATGCCTTCCAGGTAGCGTGTCAGGGCCTTCTCGGTGAGGTCCCCGCCGATCACTTCCAATGCCCGGGACGCGGGGGCAATGGCGGTGCTCCCGGTGGCAGTAGTTTCCATCGTTGAGTGTTCTCCGTACTTCGATTCGGTGCCGTGCGGGACGGTTCCCACGGCGCCGATCGCGGGCCACGGCTGCGCTGCTGGCGGCTGGTTTCCGGGGGCGGTGGGACAGGGGGTCGTACCCGTAGGGTCGGGTCCGACTTTACCACCGCGCCCCGCCCGCGGCGATGAGCTGTGCGCTGCGGTTCACGACGGCGCTCCGGACCCCTGGAGAGCCGACACGGGAGTACCAGCGCCCGTGAGGTGCCGGGTCCCTGCCTAGTCGGTGAAGATGGCGTCCACCACGTTCTGCGCCCAGACGAGAATGTCGGCGTCCGCGAGGTCCCGCCCGCCCACCGGTGAGGATTTGGGTTTCGGAATCAGGGCGGCGTTCAGGGCCGGTTTCAGGGATGACCCCGGGTACATGCGCTTGAGCCGCATCTCCTTCGACTCCGGCAAGGTGGCCGGGGCGAACTTGATGAAGTTCCCCTGCAGCGCGACGTCGGTCAGGCCGGCGGCCCGCGCCGCCACCCTGAACCGGGCGACGGCGATCAGGTTGATCACCGGTGCCGGCGGCTCCCCGTAGCGGTCGTTGAGTTCCTCGACCACCCCGTCAATCGCCTCAACGGTCAGGGCAGACGCCAGTTTCCGGTAGGCCTCCAGCCGGAGGCGCTCCCCCGGTACGTAGTCGTGGGGCAGGTGCGCGTTGACCGGCAGCTCGATCTTCATCTCGGCTGCCTTCTCCTCGGCCTCGCCGCGGAAGTCAGCCACCGCTTCCCCGACCAGCCTGATGTACAGGTCGAAGCCCACCCCCTGAATGTGGCCGGACTGCTCGCCACCGAGCATGTTCCCGGCGCCGCGGATCTCGAGGTCCTTCATGGCCAGCTGCATGCCCGCGCCCAGCTCGTTGTGCGAGGCGACGGCCTTGAGGCGTTCCAGGGCCACCTCGCCGAGCGGCTTCTCCGAGGGGTAGAGGAAGTAGGCGTAGGCCCGCTCCCGGCCACGGCCCACCCTGCCACGCAGCTGGTGCAGCTGGGACAGGCCATAGTTGTCGGCCCGGTCAACGATCAGGGTGTTGGCGTTGGAGATGTCCAGGCCGGTCTCGATGATCGTGGTGCACACGAGCACGTCGAAGCGTTTCTCCCAGAAGTCGACGATGATCTGCTCCAGCCGGGATTCGCTCATCTGGCCGTGCGCGACGGCGATCCGGGCCTCGGGGACCAGTTCCTTCAGGTGCGCGGCGGTCCGGTCGATCGATGACACCCGGTTGTGGACGAAGAACACCTGCCCTTCACGCATCAGCTCACGCCGCACCGCAGCCGAGGTCTGCTTGTCCGTGTACGGACCCACATAGGTGAGCACCGGGTGGCGTTCCTCAGGCGGGGTGGCAAGGGTCGACGTTTCCCTGATGCCGGTCAGCGACATCTCCAGGGTCCGCGGGATCGGCGTCGCACTCATGGCAAGGACGTCCACATTGGTGCGCATCTTCTTCAGCGCCTCCTTGTGCTCCACCCCGAAGCGCTGCTCCTCGTCAACGATCACCAGGCCCAGATCCTTGAACTGCACCTGGTTGGAGAGCAGCCGGTGGGTGCCGATGACGACGTCGACGGCACCCGAGGCGATTCCCTCGGTGGTTTCCCGGGATTCCTTGGCACTCTGGAACCGGGAGAGGGGTTTGACCCGGACCGGGAAACCGGAGAACCGTTCGGAGAAGGTTTCGTTGTGTTGCTGCACCAGCAGGGTGGTGGGGACCAGGACGGCCACCTGTTTGCCGTCCTGCACGGCCTTGAACGCTGCGCGCACCGCGATCTCGGTCTTGCCGTAGCCGACGTCGCCGGAGACCAGGCGGTCCATCGGCACTTCGCGTTCCATGTCCGCTTTGACCTCGTTGATGGTGGTCAACTGGTCAGGGGTCTCGATGTAGGGGAAGGCTTCCTCCAGCTCGCGCTGCCACGGGGTGTCGGTGGAGAACGCGAAGCCGCGCGATGCCATCCGCGCCGAGTACAGCCGGATCAGTTCGCCGGCGATCTCCTTGACCGCCTTGCGTGCCTTGGACTTGGTGCTGGCCCAGTCGGAGCCGCCCATCTTGCTCAGCGCCGGGGCGTCGCCGCCCACGTAGCGGGTGACCTGGTCCAGTTGGTCAGTCGGCACGAACAGGCGGTCGCCCGGGGCGCCCCGCTTGGACGGCGCGTATTCGAGCAGGAGGTATTCGCGGACGGTTTTCGTGGGGCCGGCGCCCGTGGCACGCTGCAGCAGTTCCACGAACCGCGCGACGCCGTGCTGTTCGTGCACCACGTAGTCGCCTTCACGCAGTTGCAGCGGGTCGACGGCGTTCCGCCGTTTGGACGGCATTTTGCGCATGTCGCGGGTGCCTGAGGCGGTGGTCCGTCCCAGCAGGTCAGCCTCGGTCAGCAACCCCAGCTTGAGAGAGTCGAGCACGAAACCCCTGCCCGCAGAGGCAGTAGTGATCTCGATGATTCCCGGTTGCGGCGGCGAGTCGAGGGAGTCCACCCGGGCGGCCGGAATGTCGTTGTCGTGGAACAGTTCGGCCAGCCGTGCCGCAGGCCCTGGACCCTCCGTGGCGACGACCACCCGCCACTGGTCCCTGACCCTCTTCCCCAGGAACTCCATCATTTCCGCCACATCGCCCTGATAGCCGCGCGGCTCTCGCGCGTGCACGGAGAACGTGTCGATCTCGGGGAGCAGGTCCTGCAGCGAATCGTCCGAGGCGAAGGAGGTGATGGACCACCAGGCGACGTCGTTGGCCAGCGCCGACGACCGGGTGTCGGTCAGCGACCTGAAGCTCGCCGTCTGCAAATTCGCGCCCAGCGTCCCGCCCAGGTCCAGTGGTGCGGCGCCGCCGTCGGACGCCGTCGCCCAGGCCGCCTCCAGGAACTCCTCGTTGGTGGCCGCGAGGTCGTGGGCGCGGGTGCGCACTTTCTCGGGTTCGATGACGACGGCGATCGACCCGGCGGGCAGCTCACCCACCAACGGCACCATGGCATCCACCAGCACCGGGGCCAGCGACTCCATCCCTTCGACGGCAATCCCGCCCGCGATCTTTTCCAGCATGGCCGCGGCCGCCGGCAGAACCGGCTGCAAGTGGGCGGCCCGGGACATCACCGACGGGGTGATGAGGATTTCACGGCAGGGTGGCGCGAACAGTGCTGCCGGACTGCCGTCCTCCTCACGCACCAGCGAGCGCTGGTCGGCGACCGCGAACCAGCGCATCGCCTCCACTTCGTCACCGAAGAACTCGACCCGGATGGGGTGGTCCTCGGTGGGCGGGAACACATCGATGATCCCGCCCCGGACGGCGAACTCGCCGCGATGGGTGACCATGTCGACCCGCGCGTAGGCGGCGTCGGACAGGGCTCGCACCACATCCGAAAAAGCAGCGTCCTGACCCACCGTGAGCGTGACAGGCAGCAGGTCGCCGAGCCCGGCGACGAGGGGCTGCACCACTGCACGGATTGGCGCCACGATGATCCGCACCGGCTTGCCCCCGGGGTGCGCCAGGCGCCGTAGCACCGAGAGCCGCCGACCCACGGTGTCCGACCGGGGAGACAACCGTTCATGGGGTAGCGTTTCCCAGCTCGGGAATTCCTCGATGTCCGACACCGGCAGGTAGCTTCGGAGGGCGGCTGCCAAATCCTCGGCCTCGCGGCCGGTGGCGGTGACGGCCAGCACTGCGGGAACCCTGCCACCCGCACCGCCTCCCGACTGTGCGCTTCCCGCGGTGGGCAGGCCGTCAACCATCTCAGCCAGGAGCGCCGCGCGCAGGCCGGCGGGGGCACCGATCTGCAGGTCAGTGTTGCGTTCCGGCACGGCGGTCGACGCGTTGATGCGCACCCGGGCGAAGGAGGAGTCTTCGCTGAGGGCGGCACGCAGTCCGTTCAGGCTCAATGGTTCTCCTACAGAATCCGCCGGGCCGGCGACGTGCCTGACCCGAGTTCAACAAATGTGTACGGCTGGGAAATCTTCAACGCAAAAGCCCGAAATTCTGTCGAATCCCGGGTACCCTCCCAGCCTACCCTGCACCACCCCCGCATCCAGCGTCACCGTCCTCCCCCGGGCACCGTCCTGCTCTAGGATGGGTGGGACGCAAACCGCTTTCCACCACTGCTTTCCACCATGGAGGACCCTTGGCCCTGAACGCTTCAACCACCCTTCCCCATGACGCCGCCACTGTGACTGGCGTCTTCACCGATGAGGCCTTCCTCAAGCAGGTCAGTGAGCGGGTGGGCGGCACCCTGAAGTCCGTCACCGTCGACGGCGACACGACGGGGCCCTTCACCCTGACCGCCGTCAGGACACTTCCCACCAGCCGCCTCCCTGACATGGTCCGCAAATTCGTCGGCGACAGCCTGACCGTCACGCAGACCGAGCGGTGGGCCGCGCCCCTGCCCGATGGTTCGCGCGTGGCCACAGTAGCCATGACTGTTGCCGGCGTGCCGGTCACCGTCGACGCCGAACAACGCCTCGTCGCCGCCGGAACGGACACCAGGGTTGAACTGACCGGAACGGTCAGCTCCTCCATCCCGTTCATGGGGTCGAAGATCGCCTCCGCCGCTGAGCCCATGATCGGCAAGGCCCTGAACCTTCAGGCCACCGAGGCCCGCAAGTGGCTCGAAACCCACCAGGCCTAGAGAGGGTTCCGTGTCACTTCCCACCCCCCTGGCCCTGATCCTGATCCTGGCCGGCATCTGGACCCTGATCGTGTGGCCACCGTTCCTGCGGCGTGTTTTCAAGGATCCGCGCTCCAAAGATGAATCGGGTGCACCTACCCGGTTCCTCAAGGTGCACTTCATGCTGATCACCACGTCGATGATCCTGGGTGTTGCCACTCTGGTCATCGGCGTCCGCACCCTTATCGGCTAGAGCATCGGAAGGTCGCACGTGAGTCATCCCCAGGAAGGCAACCCCCGGAAGAGTGTTCTTGGGCGGTCAAGCTACCCCGAGTACCTGAGAATCAACGAGATTCTGCGCAAGGAGACAGTCGGGGGCATCCTGCTGCTCATTGCCGCAGTGGCGGCGCTGGTCTGGGCCAACTCCCCGGCGTCGGCCAGCTACTTCGCTATCCGCGACTTTGAGTTCGGCTACGAGCCGTGGCACCTTCGGCTGAGTGTCGGGGCCTGGGCCGCGGACGGCCTGCTGGCGATCTTCTTCTTCCTGGTGGGCCTGGAACTGAAGCGCGAGTTTGTGGCCGGCGATCTCAGGAAACTGAGCCGGGCGGTCGTCCCGGTGACGGCCGCTGCCGGCGGCGTGCTTGTCCCCGCACTGTTCTACGTGGCGATCAATCTGTCCTCCCCGGACTCGCTGAGGGGGTGGGCCATCCCCACGGCTACCGACATTGCGTTCGCCCTTGCTGTGCTCGCGGTAATCAGCTCCCATTTGCCCAGTGCGCTGAGGATCTTCCTGCTAACCCTCGCCGTGGTCGACGACCTGATTGCCATCGGCATCATCGCCTTCTTTTACTCCGAGGACGTCGAGTTCAGCTACCTGCTGTGGATGCTGCTGCCTCTGGCCCTGTTCGGGTTCCTGGCTCAGAAGAACCCCAAGTTTTTCGGCCGCCATCTACCGGCCGCCTGGCTGATCCTGCTGCCCATCGGCGTCGCGGTCTGGATCCTGATGCACGCCTCGGGTGTCCACGCGACGGTGGCCGGAGTGCTGCTCGGCTTCCTGGTCCCGGTGTTGCGCAAGGGCAGGGACGGCAACGTCAAACTGCCCCGGCCGAACAAACCGGGCCTGGCGGAAATCTTCGAGCACCGGTTCCGCCCCCTCTCCACCGGCTTTGCGGTTCCGGTGTTCGCGTTCTTCTCCGCCGGGGTGGCGATCGGCGGCGTCGACGGCCTGGTGTCTGCCCTCGGCGACACGGTCACCCTCGGCATTCTCGCCGCGCTGATCCTGGGCAAGCCCATCGGGATCCTGCTCACCACCTTCGTCCTGACCAAAACCACCCGCGCCAATCTTGACCCGGACCTGCGGTGGATTGATCTTCTGGGGGTGGGGTTGCTGGCGGGCGTCGGCTTCACCGTCTCCCTGCTGGTCAACGACCTCAGCTTCGCGCAGGGCACCCCAGAAAATGATCACGCAAAGGTGGCCATCCTCGGGGCGTCCCTGGTGTCAGCGTTGGTCGCATCGGTCATCCTGCGTAGCCGCAACAAGCACTACCGCGCGGTCCTGGAGGCCGAGAAGGTGGACGCCGACGACGACGGTATCCCCGACCTGTTCGAGGACCGGAACCGCTAGCCGGAGGGCCAAACCAGGACCCCCACCGGGACGCTGACACTCACGGCGCACGAGGCGGGGGCGACACACGAAATCAGGGATGTGTCGGACGGGGGCGACTTCCGCATCAACATCATTCCCCGGAAAAACGGAACCCGGTACTACACCGTGGCGTACTCCGGCGACCGGTATTTCACCCCGGTCAGGAAGGTCTACTCCTATCAGGTGTTGACCGGGCCGGAGACCCGGACCACCCTCGCCGTCAGTGCCACCGGCCCCGTCACGGTGAGCCAGCCGGTCACGCCCGCTACGGTCCCGCGCGGCTCCCGGTCCGGACCGTGACCATACCCGGGAGCTGACCGTTACCGGTTGGCGGCGAGCAGTGCTTCCTCAAGCGCCACCCAGGCGAGCATGGCGCACTTGACCCGCGCCGGGTACCGGGACACCCCGGCCAGCGCAGCAGCGTCGCCGAGCACTTCCTCGTCCGCGACGATCTTCCCGCGTGATCGCATCACGGTCCTGAACTCGTCCACCAGGTCCATGACGTCATCCCTCGCCAGGCCGAGCATCAGGTCGGTCATCACTGACGCCGACGACATGGAGATGGCACAGCCGGCACCATCCCAGCTCACACTGGTGAGCGTGCCGTCGGACAGGACTGCCCGCAAGGTGATCTCGTCGCCGCAGACCGGGTTGAGCTGGTGCGATTCGCCCGAGGCGCCGACGCCGTCGAAGTCCAGTAGCCCCGATCCGTGCCGTTCCTTCGCGTGGTCGAGGATGATCTGTTGGTAGAGCTGCTGCAGGTCATCGGACATTACTTCACTCCAAAGAACGGGCGGACCCCGGCGACGGCGGCCAGGAAAGCTGCCACTTCGTCGGTGGTGTTGTAAAGGTAGGTGCTGGCGCGGGTGGTCGCCGTCAGGCCGAGCCGGCGATGCAACGGCTGGGCGCAGTGGTGACCCACCCGGACGGCGATGCCCTGGTGGTCAAGGAATTGCCCGACGTCGTGGGCGTGGACGCCGTCGACGTCGAACGCTGCAAGACCGATCCGGTTCACCCCGGCACCCGGACCGAGTACCCGGATTCCCGGCAGCTCGTTCAGGCCTTCCACCAGTTGCTGACCCAGGTGTTCCTCCCACTCCTGGACACGCTGCATCCCGGTCTCCGTGAGGTAGTTCGCCGCGGCCCCCAACGCGATGGCCTGGGAGATGCGCTGGGTGCCTGCTTCGAACCGCGCTGGCGCGGGAAGGTACTCGGCGCGTTCCATGGTGACCGTGGTGATCATGGAGCCGCCCGTCAGGAACGGGGGCATGGCGTTGAGTAGCTCGGACCTGCCATAGAGCGCTCCGATTCCGGTGGGTCCCAGCATTTTGTGGCCCGAGAAGGCCATGAAGTCGACGCCGAGCGCGTGGACATCGACGGGGAGGTGCGGCACTGACTGGCAGGCGTCGAGGACTGTCAACGCGCCATGCTCCCGCGCCAGCGCCACCAGCTCGGCGACCGGGTTGATGGTGCCCAGCACATTGGAGGCATGGGTGAACGCGACGAGTGCCGTAGCCGGGCCGATGATGGTGGCCGCGTCGTCGAGCCGGAGGGCGCCGTCGTCGTCGACGGGGATGAAGCGGAGCGTGGCGCCGGTGCGTGCTGCCAGTTCCTGCCAGGGAATGAGGTTGGCGTGATGCTCCATCTCCGTCACCACGATGTCGTCGCCGGGGCGCAGGATGAACCGTTGCGCGTCCGGCCCGCCCCTCCCGACGGAGGCATTGGAGAAGGCGTAGGCCACGAGGTTCAATGCCTCAGTGGCGTTGGAGGTCCACACGATCTCCTCGACCGACGCGCCCACAAACGCGGCGACTGTTTCCCGGGCGGCCTCGTACGCGTCGGTCGCGTCGACCGCCAGCGTGTGGGCACCCCGGTGAACCGCGGCGTTGCGCTGTTCGTAGAACTCCTGCTCCGCCTCAAGAACGGTGAGGGGATTCTGCGAGGTGGCGCCGCTGTCGAGATAGATCAGTTGCTGCGAGTTGACCTGGGTACTCAGGATGGGGAAATCGTTGCGGATTCGCCTCACCTCGGTATCGGTCAACGGGTGGTGCGGGGCGGAGGGTATGGACAAGCGGGCTCTCCTCAGTTATTGCGGGGCACCTACACTCTACGCGTCAGCCCTGCGTCGCCCCACCGAGGCCACCGGCACACCAGCAGGTTTCACTGAGACCGACCGGAATTCGACTGGCGGAACCCCGTCATAGTTGCGGCACAGCCAGAAGTATCCGCCACGATAGGTGGTGCTGTCCGTGGTTGCCGTCCAGTCGCTCCCGCCGTCCAGATCGACCCTCCCAAAGGTGATGCTCTCCGGCGTCACCGTCACCTGGAAGCGGACCCATTGGCCGCTCTGCGGTGCCGGGGACTGGATCGTGCCCAGGTTATAACCGGAGACCTCCCCCGACTGCCGCCCCAGCAACTCGACGGTGCCATCGGGGCGCAGAATCAGATGGTACCCACCCACCGCACTGGGCTCCCGAACCCGGTACACCGAATCGTCGCGCTGGCCGAACGCTATCCCGGCATGTTCGCTGTCCTGCGGCAGCTTCTCCGGCCACCGCATCTCGCAGGACAGCGTGTAGCTCTCCTCGACAATGGGGCACATCGATCCCATGCAGTAACTGGTCTTGTCGGGATGTCCCAGCACAATGGAGGAGGAATCCGGGGTGATGGTCGGCTGGTGGGTCCAGGCAAGGGCGAAGGGGAGGTCCCCGGCCGCCCGTGTCCCGGTCACGAACCGGTCTGCCGTCTCGCGGGGGCCATCCGTCATGACATAGGGAATGTTGGCGCACATGATTCCGGCAACGCCCAGCCCCACTACCCGGTCCCGCTCGGATCGGGTGTGCACCTCCCAGCAGATCACCGGTTTCCCGTAGCCGCAGGCCTCGACAATCTCCTCGTCGGTGGCGGCGTGGTTGATACCCAGGTAATCGAAGTTTCCGGCAAACTCCGCGAGCTGGGGAAACTCTTCGGCGGTGAAGTACCCCCAGGTTTTGTAGCCGCGCCCGGCTGCCTCGGCGTAGCGCCCGGAGGTGCCGGGGAGCTTCCAGACGAAGTGGGCTTGCGAGTCCTTGAAGGTGTCCATCAGGTCGAGCAGCGCCGTCGTGTTGGTGCCTTGTTTGTCCTCCAGAAAGATCACGTGGGTGTCGGCGTGTGCCGCGAGCACCACCTCGAGCTTCGGAATGGGCAACAGCTGACTGCCGGGTCCCAGCCAGTCCCGGGCATTGTTGGACAGCGATTCGAGGTCGCGGTAGGTGGCGTCGGCGATGTCGACGTCTTCCCCCGTCATCCTGAACGTTCGATCGTCGTGGTGGCAGACGAGAACGCCATCGGCTGTCGCATGCACCGAGACCTCAA
Source organism: Arthrobacter sp. CAN_A1 (assembly GCF_015751665.1). Taxonomy (NCBI): domain Bacteria; kingdom Bacillati; phylum Actinomycetota; class Actinomycetes; order Micrococcales; family Micrococcaceae; genus Arthrobacter; species Arthrobacter sp. CAN_A1. The sequence goes on from NZ_JADOUR010000006.1 coordinate 252,213, forward strand.
TGGCTTTCGCACCGTGTTCGACCGACTGCCGGTACGCCTCGGCAGTATGTTCAGGCCAATTGTCCTGCGAACCGCGATGCGCCACGTAGAAGGGACGATCGGCTACCAGCTCCGTTACCGTGTGGATTCGTGGCGGCTGCTGCACCTCGTCAAGGGTCGAGCAGCCGGCGAGGAGAACACCGGCGCCGGTCAGGACGAGCAGCTCGCGACGGCTCAGTTGCCACGGCTCATGGCGCTCCGCGCCGTTCATCGGCTGGCTCGTTGCCTGGCGGCCATCCGGGCAACAGCGAGGTCCTCCTCAGCGTTCAACTCCCTCGTGCGCTCCCCCGCCGCCACCAGCATGGCGACCACCGCCCACATCAGGATCCCGGCGGCAGATCTGGTCGCCAGGGCACTGTAGGTCTGGGGAATCATCACGGCGAGGAAGGCGGCGAGCCCCAAACCGCGGATACCGTTGCTCCCGGCGTATTTGACCACCAGGACGAAGATCGCCCCGAAATACAGCACGGCGAAGATCACTCCCAGGTCCACCGAGTACATCAGGATTGAACTTTCGAGGCTGGTGGAGAGCCCTGACTGCTCGGCGATGCCGTAGCTGGATCCGATGCCGTTGCCGACCACCAGGTAGTCCAGCCAGTTGTTGAAGAAGGAGGCGGTCGCCTCGCTTCTTGCGGCGAAAGAGCCGGTGTCGTCCTCGATTCGTCCGAGGAGTCCTTCGGCGACGGGAGTGGTCAGAAGGGCCGCGCCGGCAACCGTCAGGCCAAGAATCATTCCCCCTTTCGCCAGCGGCCCCGTCCTGGAAGAGAACACCAGGTACACCAGGACGATAATGAAGATGACCAGTCCCACCCGTGACTGGCTGACCATCACCGCCATGCTCATCAGGGCCAACAACGGTACCTGGACTACGGCTCGGGTGCCGGCAACCAGCGGAGCGAGCACACACATGGCCATCGACAGGGTGAGCGGCTGATCGAGCACCCCCATCCACCGTCGGTTGTCGGGATTGAACCAGTACTGGGTCAGGAACCCGTCCTCATAGAACAGCACGCTCTCGCTGTACCACTGCGCGACGGCGACACCGCTCACGATCGCGGCGAGAGTAAGCAGGGCGACTCTGAGCCATCCCACAAGTGCAGGATTGCGGGAGGCCGCGGCGAGCACCAGCAGGAAGAACATGATCGGTGCAACAATCTGATCGACCAACAGCACGGTTCCGCCCCCACCGACCCGAGTGGCTGTGGTGAGAACCGCCGCGCCAATCACCACGCCCAGGGCAAGGAACACATAGATGTGCCGCGCGATGGCGGCGAGGAGAGCATCCGTGTCGTGTTCCAGTGCAGCGACAAACGCAGCCACAATCAGCCACGTGGCGGCATGCATGGAGAGGAGACCGGTGGGTTGACCAGTAATGAGGGGGCTACCTACCGTTGGCACCAGGAACCAGAGGGCCAGCACGGCGACCAGCGTCACGGCGGGCCGCTGCCTGAACCCGATGGCAAACACGCCGCACGCGACTATCCACGCCGCCAGCTGCACTAGTTCCTCCCTTCGTAGCCCCGGTGTGCCAGGTCAGTCCTCATGAAGTGTCCCTCCAGAAGCGTCAGTTCCCCTGGGGCAGCCGTGCCGCTGTCACCTCGGAGACGGCCGGACCGCCGTCCGGGTCCTGGTTATCGGTGTCCCGCACACGGGTGCTGCGTCGCCCGGTGCTTGCTGCTGGAGCCGGTAGCGACGGCGAATGGGCGCCCGGAGCCATGTTCAGCACCGTACCCAACACGTTGCTGCGGACCGCGTCGAGTGACACCAGCGCCGCCGACAGCTCGTCCCTCGTGGTTTTACCGTGCCCCACCACCACCACCGTTCCATCAGACGCCGCGCATACCAGGGCAGCATCCGTGTAGGGGTGCAGCGCCGGAGTGTCCAGGACAATCACGTCGTAGCGCGTGCGAAGGTCGGAGAAGGTATCCCGCATCTGGCCGCTCGCCAGCAGTTCGGAGGGGTGGCTGGAGGCACTCCCAGCCACCAGCACGTCAAGGGTCCCAACCCGCTGGACGGCTTCCGTCGCTTCGATTTCCCCGTGCAGCACATCGACCAGACCCGGCACGTCGGGAAGGTCTAGCCGGGCGGCGAGGCTCGGCCGGCGGAGATCCGCCTCGACAAGCAGGACCCGCTGCTTCGCCTCAGCCATCACCAGGGCGAGGGTAAGCGCAGTGGTGGTTCTTCCCTCCGATGCGGCAGCCGACGTGACGGCAAGGAGTTGCAGCGGACCCTGGTGGGGATGGAACTGGATGTTGGTGCGCAGGCCCCGGACGCCCTCAGCCAACCGGGTATGCAGGTAGGTGGCCGCCTTGGGAGACAGCTTGGTTGCCGCGTGATCGTCGGGAACAGTGGCTAGTGGGCGCATGGAGGGATCGAGGTCTAGCTGGTGGATGGACCGCACCGTCCGATCCGTGCGGGCCCGGGCGATGATGATCAGTGCTCCAGCGGCCAACCCGAGCAGCCCACCAATCGCGAGGTTCAGGATGGGTCTCGGCGAAACCGGTGCCGGTGCCAGGGAGGGACCGGAGATCGCGGTCAGCACCGTGCCTTCGGATGCGCTCCCCGCGACCCGTTCGACGTCGTTCACCATTTTTCCGAAGTTGTCGGCGATCTGGGTGGCGATTTCGAGTGACCGTGCGGAATCGACGTCACTGACGTCCACAGTGAGCGTGAGCGTCTCGGGATCCCCAAACGCACTGATGCTGTTCGCTACCTGCTCCTCGTCAAGGTCCATCCCACTCGACCCGGTAATCCGTTCCACGAACTGGTCGCTCGTCATCAGGCCGGGATACGCGATGATGCGCCCTCGGACCAGTTCGTCGGCCTGCAGGGGGCTGAGGTTCTCGGTGACGGGGGCAACCACATAGAAGGTCACACTGCTCTGGTGGACCGGGGTGATCTGGGACGTCACCAGGAACGACGCGCCGAGCCCCAGCAACACGCAGAGGAGGATAATCCACCAGCCCTGCACTGCTGCCCTGACGTACTCAACCAGTTTCATGGCGAACCTCATCCCATTATGGAGTTCGCGGGAGCCGGACGGGTCCCGTGAGACCTCAAACCACGTGTCGACCCTGAAGAGATGCTGCCTCTGAGCGGCCCCCCGGCAATCGATGTGATCATTCTTACACACGGGCGCAAGGGGTCCCGGAGCCCGACGCAGAAGATCCTAGTCATCCGTCAAAGCACCGCATAGTCTGTAACCGATGTCACCACCTCCCTGGAGACCGTTACCTCGGTCAGGACGGGCGGGTGGCCGTATTCCGGGTTGCCGGGGGACGCAGCGATGGAAAGGGTCGGGGGGGGTCTATGCAGGCGAGAGATGCCGGCCTGACAGTGCTGGTGGCGCACCCCAGCGGTGACCTGTATGGCAGTGACAAGATGCTCCTTGAGAGTGTCATCGGCATGCGGGATGAGGGGTTCTCGGTGGTCGTCACGCTGCCCACCGCGGGACCGCTGATCAACGAGCTCGCGGCCCACGGGGTGTCAGTGCTGCTGTGTCCCACCCTCGTCCTGCGAAAGAGTCTCCTTTCCCCGTACGGCGCCCTGACGCTTGTGAAGGACGCTTTGTCCGGCCTGGTCAAAGGACTGAGACTGATGAGGGATCATCGCCCCGACGTCATCTATGTCAGCACCATCACGCTTCCCCTCTGGTTCCTGGTGGCACGAGTGTCCCGCCGTCCAACAGTGGCGCATGTCCACGAGGCGGAAGGTAGCGCGTCCCGCCTCCTCCGGACTCTCCTGGCCGCCCCGTTGCTGGCTGCGAAATCCATCCTGGTGAACAGCCAGTACAGCGCCACCGTTCAGGAGCGGGCCATTCCCCGGCTGAAAGGTCGGATGAACATTGTGTACAACGGCGTGGCGGGCCCGCCGGACGCAGTGCTTCCCCGCGAGGAGCTCAAGGACGGGATGAGGCTTTTGTATGTCGGGCGGCTTTCCCACCGCAAAGGTGTCGACGTGGCGGTCGGCGCGGTCGCCGAGCTGCGTCGCCGCGGGGTGGACGCTTCGCTGGACATTGTGGGCGCCGTTTTCCCGGGCAACGAAGCCTTCCTGACCGGGCTGGAGGCCCAGGTGGCAGAGCACGGACTGGGGAGGGTGGTCACCTTCCACGGCTACCAGAGCAGTATCTGGCCCTTTCTGGATCGGGCCGACATCTGCCTGGTCCCCTCCCGGTTTGACGAGCCCTTCGGCAACACAGCAGTCGAATCGCTGCTGGCGGCGAGGCCCCTGATTGTCAGTGACACCTCGGGCCTGCGCGAAGCCGCCGACGGCTACCGCTCGTCACGGTTCGTGGCGCCGGACAGCGTTGACGAACTCGCCGACGCGGTGCAGGACATCCATGGGGCCTGGCACGACTACCGGGAGTGGGCAGTAATCGACGCCAAACTCGCCAGGGACAAGCACAGCATCAACACGTATCGGCAGGCCGTTGCCCAGGCGGTATCCGGGGCGGCGGGCGCACGCCGGTGACCTCCCGACGCCGATCCGGTCGCCGCCCGAACGACACCCCGGAGGGCGGGCCGACACCCGACCAAACCCTCCCGGAAACGGCGGGGACGACCGATGGGCTATTTGCGGGCAGCCGCGCAGTGAGTGGCGTCAGATGGAGCCTGCTCGCTGTCCTGGCCCGGCAGAGCTTTCAGATTTTGTGCGCGATCGTCATCGCGCGGATTCTTGGTCCTGAGAGCTACGGGATCGTGAGCGTCGCAAGCATCTATATTGTGTTCGTCACCCTCCTCCTCGACCAGGGGCTCTCGGCCGCACTGGTCCAGCGGCCCAACCTAAGCCTCCGCGCCCCCGGGGCAGTCTTCACCCTCAACCTCCTGATGGCGTTCGCCATTGGCGGTGCGACCTGGGCGGCAGCGCCGCTCCTGGCCGACTTCTTCCGGGTCGGGGAACTGACCCTCGTCCTGCAGATCCTTGCGTTGGCGGTACCCATCAAGGCCATCGGGATTGCGCCCCGGGCCATGCTGTCCCGTGGCCTGCAGTTCCGGGGGATCGCCGTCTCGGATATCAGCGGTGCAGCTACCGGCGCCGCCCTCGGAATCGGCGCTGCACTGCTGGGCGCGGGCTACTTTTCGGTCATCTACCAGGTAGTCGCGACCGACCTGATAGTGGGAATCATTCTTCTGGTCTGTTCCCGGGGCCCCTGGCCGAACTATCATCTCGGGGAAGTGCGGCCCCTGCTGGCCTTCAGCCTCGGCGTTTTCGCGACCAACGGGCTCGCCTACTTTTCCCGCAACGTCGACAACATCCTCGTCGGCCGGTTCCTCGGCGTCACCTCGCTGTCTCTCTACAGCATGGCCTACCGGATTCTTGTCGTACCCGTCCAGCTCGTCGGGCAGACAGTCAACCGGGTCATGTTTCCCGCGTTCTCCCGAATAGCAGGGAATCTGGACCTGGTGGCTGAAAACCTCAAGAAATCAATGCAGATTCTGTCCATGGTGGTGATACCCGCAATGGCATTCGTTGCCTGCTCGGCATCGCCGCTCGTCTTTCTTGTTCTCGGCAGCGAGTGGTCCGGCGCCGCCGCATTAATCAGCGTGCTGGCCATTGGCGGGGCACGGGAAACCATTTTCTACATCACACCCTCGCTGATGAAGGGACTCGGGCGTTCTGGATTGAATCTCCGCTACGAAATTTTTGCCACCACCCTTCAGGTGGCGGGAATAGTCATTGGACTCCAGTTCGGCCTGCTGTGGGTCGCGGTTGGCTATACGTGCGCGGGGTTCCTTCTGGTTCCAGTACTCCTGGTGATCCAGTCCCGCCTCTGCGGAGCAACCGTTGGTCAACAGTTGCGAATTATCTGGCCGCCCGTCCACGCCAGCCTGTGGGCCAGCGCCGGCTACCTGGTGCTCGCCCGATTCGGGCTGCACCCCCTCCTCGAGTTGTTGGTGGGGCTCCTGGTCTTTGTCGTCCTTGCCCTCCTGGTAATGATCATTTTTCACCGAACCAACCTTCGGCTCTTCGTTAGTCGAGCTGCGTTCTTCGTGCGGTCACGCGGCAACAAGGAGAGCCGCCCGGTGGCCTAAGGAAAGAGAACGGATAGAAATGCCTAAAGAATCACCATAAAGAAACTCGGAAGAAAGTTCCTCATGAATTATATTGCAGATTCACTCATTATCGCAGTTCTCACATATCGCCGTCCCGAGGACCTGCAGTCTGCAATTCCAGCCCTTCTTGATCAGGTCGGCAAATCTCCACTCCCCACTCATATCCTGGTGATCGACAACGATCCGGACGGGGGCGCAGCCTCAACAGTGAGCGGCTTCGATGACCCCCGGCTGCGGTACGTCCATGAACCCACTCCGGGCATCGCCGCGGCACGAAACCGGGCGTTGACCGAATCCCGCGACACGGCCCTCCTCGTCTTTATCGACGATGACGAAGTACCCTCCGAGAACTGGTTGGCCTCCCTCCTTGAGACCTATCGCACCTCCGGGGCCGCTGCGGTGGTGGGGCCAGTGATCTCGGAATACGCCCGGGTACCGGACCCATGGGTTGCCGCTGGAGAGTTTTTCAAGCGGCGCCGGCTACCCACGGGCACACCCCTGACCGTCGCGGCGACCAACAACCTCCTGCTCGACCTGGATCAAATCCGTGCGCTCGAGCTAAGATTTGATGACCGATTTGGCCTGAGCGGCGGTTCAGACACTCTATTTACGCGTCACATAGCAACTAGCGGGCGCAAGATGGTGTGGTGCGACGAAGCTGTGGTGGTGGACCGCGTTCCGGAAGGGCGCCTCACCAGGGAATGGGTTCTACGGCGGGCGTTTCGGAGCGGGAACGGTTGGAGCCGCGTGACCCTGGAACTCAGCGGCTCGATTGGCGACCGAGTACTGAACCGGGCAAAGCTCCTGGGTGCTGGCGGAATCCGGCTGCTGGGCGGATTGGGGCGTTTCGGCGCCGGAGTCATCGTGAGGTCGCAGCGCCATCAATCCAAGGGCCTCCGCACGGCCGCCCGCGGCGCGGGAATGGCGTCCGGATCGTTCGGATACGTGTATAGCGAATACAAAAGAAATTCGCAAATATAGCGCAGTTACTGCGCTAAGTCCAAAGTGGCGTAAATACTGCGCCAAAATTATCGTCACATCCGCCAAAAACTTGGCCAGCATGTCGGCCGTACCCTTAGGCTGATAGGACAAGCTGAGGTCTATACCTCTTGTGGCCTGTCCCTCAAGGGATGTGCGACGCTTGGTCTCGGGGTTTTCCAGCACCGCACTTGATGGTCAGGATTGGCAGGGGGCTGCCAATCCTTCTCTCGCAAATATCCAACTTCTTTTGTGGCTCCTCGCTGCCTGGAAGAACTAGCAAGATACAGGTTTAAGTGCAACATTTACTCTCGCTCAAGACGTCTCAAAAACCCCGCAGGAACGCCGCCCGAACAGCCGGACTGATCCTCGCAACCACCCTCGCTCTCTCCGGCTGTAGCCAGTATCCGGGCAGCACCGACGGCCTCAATGGGGTAGATCACACCTCATCAGCGACGGGCAACTATCTACCGGCAGTAGCCAATGACGAACCGTCGGTTGCCGCTCCTCCGGCGATAGACACGGTTGATTCCTCCACCCCCGATGCAGTCAGCGCAGCGAATATCTCGACCCGGGTAGCGCCAATGGCTACTGTCGCAACCACCTCACGTTCCGCCCTGGTGCCAGGCGCTTACAAACCCACGTGGAGGACGACGGGCGTGATAGCCGGTTCGACGCTCACCAAGTACAACACCGGCGGCGCCGATCTGGTCATCACCAAGGACGGCACTGTGCTGCAAAACCTGGAAATCTTCGGTGATATCAAGGTCCGTGCCAAGAATGTGGTTATCCGCAACAGCATCCTTCGCGGCGGCAAGCATGCACCATCCAACGCGACCGGGATAGTCGACGCCACGTCCGCAGCGGTCTCCAATCTGGTGGTCGAGGACAGTTACATCAGGCCTACCCGCCCGCACCATTTCCGTGACGGCATTGTCGGACACGACTACTCGGCCAAGCGCAATCACATTCTCCGCACCAACGACGGGCTCGGTATCTTCAACCGACCTAGCGGGTCAGTCAATGCGAACGTGGTGGCTTCAGGGAACTATATTCACTCCCTTACGTACTGGGACTGGTCCCCGTACCACTCCGACGGCACTCATAATGACGGCATCCAGGTGCAGGGCGGGCAGAATATCCGCCTTGTCGGCAACACCATCGATGCTTCGTCGATTGCCGGTGTGGGGAGCTCGAATGGTCCTCGCGTTCCGCATGCCGGGATCGCCATCATGCTTCAGCAGAATGTCGCGAAGCTGGCCAACGTGGTAGTCGAGAAGAACTGGGTCGACAACGGCCAGACCAGCATCAACGTCGCCAACGGCAAGTACTCCAACATCACTGTCACGGTGCGGGAAAACCGGCTGGGACGGAACCAGCAGGACTACGGCAACGGCAGCAAATACCCGATCCGCGTCGTCAAGCGCTCGGCCAGCACCATCACGGGCCTGTCCACGAACCGGTGGGCTGACAACAACGTCCTCCTGCGAGAAGGCAGGGATCTGGGCATCCGCTACAACGGATAGTCCCCCGTCACCCAACCCACTACGAGGCTTCACCAGTTGCCCGCCGACCCCTTGGTCCGGCGGGGTGGATGCCGCCCTGGGGTCCGGAGAAAATCACCGAAGATGGTCGCGATCAGATGAGGGCCCTCGGGTTCAACATCTAGGCCTGTCCACCACCTAGGACGCCGCACTCGAAAGCGGCATTCGTAGCAGAAAACAGCAGCCGCGCCAGGTATACCTGGGGCGGCTGCCGTTTTCTGCTGCGTTCGCCGTTTCTTGAGGCGTTAGCCCTTACCGGGACTCGACTCACCCAGCCCACGGACAGCCAGGGCCTCGCCGGTCTGGTGGGCATAGACGACAGCGCCGACGACGACGGGGATCACCAGGGCGCGCGGGTTGCGTTCCAGGCCCCGTGCCGTCTGGTCCGGTGGCTCGTTTGTCTACGTGCCGCCCGGCGCCCACGTCGAAATCCTGCTGCAGGCCTATTCCCGGATCAACACCGAGAACATGGGCAACTGCCGTCATGGCCGGAAGACTTTGTTACATCGCCTGCTGGTGATCGGTTTGAAAAAAAGATCACGATTCGATTACGCTGAGTGCACAAGCCGGGGTCGGAGACCTCCTAAGACCTATTCCTCGAGGGAATAGGTGCGCGCTTGGTCTGTCGAATCTTTAGGCGCCGCATCATACGGTCGCGGTTGGCATGGGACTGCCACTGCACATTTCACATGTCATCAGGGCTGTGATGCTCCGTGCCCGGAAAGATCGACAGATATAGGTACCTGTGCAACATCCACCCTTCACCTCCACGTCCCCAGCCCGTAGCAAGCCCCTTGCAGCGCGGACGGCTGGCATCGTCCTGGCATCCGCCCTTGCACTCACCGGCTGCACGCCTCATCTTGGCGCGATTGTCGGTGCCTCCCCCGACGCCGCAGCAGAGGCAGACGTCACTGCCCCCTCAACGGATGCGCGTGAAACACCTGAGGCTGGCACATCGGGCACCACCCCCGATGCGACCACAGCGGCACCCGATACGGCTCCTGAAAAGTCACAGGCCAAGGAAAAGCCGGCAGCCAAGGCTAGCCCCGCGACGACCAAACCGGCTGCCAGCGCCCCCGCCCCGGCAGCGGAGGACGAAGCTGGGACCGCGACGGCAGAATCCGCCGACACCGCAGCGAAGGGCACGGCCGACAGCGGCTCCGAAGCATCGCTCGTAGCAGACGACGATCAGGCCGGAGTTGGTTCGCTGGGAACCATCGACCGCGGTGTCGATGATGGCGGGAAAAGGACCCTGCCGGTCGAGCCAATCGAACCGGTCGACCCACCAGCGGCACCCATCGAACCGGTCGACCCACCAGCGGCACCCGTCGAACCGGTCGACCCACCAGCGGCACCCATCGAACCGGTCGACCCACCAGCGGCCGAGGATTCCGGAGCCCGGAGCGCCCTGGTGACCGGCACCTACCAGCCGAGCGAGACGACGGCCGGCTCGGTGGCAGGAACCTCGTTGACCCCGTACAACACCGGCGGCGCCGACCTGGTCATCACCCAGGACGGAACGGTTCTTGAGAACCTTGAGATCTACGGCGATATCAAGGTCCGCGCCAAGAATGTTGTCATCCGCAATAGCGTCCTCCATGGCGGGACCCACGCCCCGGGCAACGCCACCGGGATTGTCGACGCCACGTCGGCGGAGGTATCGAACCTGGTGATCGAGGACAGCACCATCAAGCCCGACCGTCCGCACCACTTCCGCGACGGAATCGTCGGCCACGATTACACTGCGAAGCGTAACCACATCTCCCACACCAATGACGGGCTCGGCATTTTCAACCGGCCGGGTGGATCACCTGCGGCCAACGTCCTGGCGGAGGGCAACTACATCCACACCCTGACCTACTTCGACTGGTCACCGTCCCACTCTGATGGAACGCACAATGACGGAATCCAGGTCCAGGGTGGCGAAAACATCCGCATCGTCGGCAACAACATTGACGCGTCATCGGTTGCCGGAGCCGGCAGCTCCAACGGTCCCCGGGTCCCCCACGCCGGGATCGCGATCATGCTTCAGCAGAATGTAGCGAAGCTCGCCAATGTCGTGGTCGAGAACAACTGGGTCGATAACGGGCAGACCAGCATCAATATTGACAACGGGAAGTACCCCAACATCACTGTTACAGTCCGGGAAAACCTCTTGGGACGAAACCAGCAGGATTACGGTAACGGCAGCAAGTACCCGATCCGTATCATCGAACGGTCAGCGAGCACGGTGAATGGCCTGTCCACCAACCAGTGGGCCGACACGGGCGAGGCGCTCCGTGAAGGCAAGGACCTGGGTATCCGGTACAACGGGTAACCCGCCACCGCATCCTCCCGCAGGCAGGCGGTAGGTGCCCGTCAGACCCCCAGGTCTGGCGGGCACCTGCATTGTGGCGGTCAGGCGGCTTCCAGCAGTTCCAGGTCCTCCGCGGTGTAGAGACCCTGAATCCAACGGTCGTTCCCGTTCAGTTCAACGTTCCCGGCGCGGAGGGTCACCTGCTGGGTCCCCGGAAGCAAGGGGAAATGGCGTGGTGTGGCTGAGACCTGGCGAATACGCAGACCAGTCTGCAGCGCTACCCAGTGCAACCAGATGTCGTCGGCTGTCGGGCTGACGACCGTGAACCGCGTCCCGAACCGGGCGAGGGCATCCAGCATCAGCGGAGGATAAATGACCCCCGAAACACCCAGCGCGAAATGGTCGCTCCGCGCCGCCGTCGTGCGGCAGGGCAGCCACTGCTGATACCCGGCAATGCTGTTCCGGACTGTCTTGACCCGGTTGGCCCAATGGCAGCTGATATCGCCAGGGTTGGCGAGATAGGAGCCGTGGAGCGTGCGCAACCAATGACGCGGATACACAACATCGTCGTCCGCGGTCACCAGAGGGAGCTGATGTTCGGCCAGGGAAGACACATAAGGGTAGTACTTGGTGTGTGGGCCCAGGTTGTCGGTCAGCCGAATGTCCAACCCTCGGCGCTGCAACCTCACCAGTTCTTTCGGCAGGTTACCGAAAGCCGCCGGATCATCAAGCCACAGGATGATCCGGCCCGGCTTCAGGGAGCCCCGCCCGATTGATTCGATGGCCAGGTGAACCCGTGTGATCCGGTGGCCGTAGCTGGTCAGCGACACCACGACGGGGGTCCCGGCCACTATCTGTCCGCTGCTGAACCTGTTGCGCAGGGTCAGCAGCACCACTGAAGATCGGGCCGATAGCCGCTTCGTTCGCTTCCGGGCCCACCGGATCCCCTGACGCGCTCTCACTTCACCGATCATCATTGCCCTTCCGTTGCCACCGTCAGATCATCAAACCGAGCCAGCACTGGTGCGTTGGTGGATCCACTGGAGATATAGGTCATGAGACCCACACCTCCAGCGCCCTGTAATTGCGACGCCGCATCAGTGACCGTTGCCAACCAGGCCGCCGGTTCGGCCTGGCCGGTCCGCCACACCTTGGTCCTGAGCGTAGTCGGCGACGTTCCGGTCACCTCGAACCGGATGGATAGCCGTTGGCCCGCCTGGTACGTCAGTCCTGTGACCGGGCGTGAGATCAGCGTGGTCACTGTGGTTCCGATGGCTCGGGTCAGATCCACGGCTACCGTGCCGCTTGCAGCAATCTTAACCTTTGCCCGGTATTCGTTGGTGCCCAGCTGACGCCCGGTGACTGTCATAAAAGTGCCTCCGCTGTTGGCAACCTTGTCCATGGCGAAGGTTAGCCGCGTATCAGCAGTACTCGTCGACACCCCTTCGAGCCGCGCCCAGGGCCCGGCACCCGCACGGTGGACGTTCATCGCACCACTGCCCTGATTCACCGAGAAGAAGCCGGAGCTGTTGACCGTCCAGGCCCCACCGGCATCGGCTGTACCCCAACCGGAACCCAGCGACCGCTCAAAGGCGTCCGCCGCGGCCACACCCGGGGGCGGTGGCTCCCCGTCCCCTGCAACCGTCACGTTCTGCGTGGTGGTCCCGGTCCCGCCGTCGTTATCTGTCACGGTCAGCCTGACGGTATAAGTACCGTCCGCGCTGTAGGTCCTTGACGCCGTCGGGCCGGTAGCGGTCGCCCCGTCGCCAAAATTCCAGGCGTAGGAGGCAATCTGCCCATCGGCGTCACCGGATGCCGAGCCGTCGACCGAAACCGTCCGGGAATCCACCGCCAGGCTGAACGCTGCATTCGGGTTCGCGTTGGGCGGCGCGCCGGAGCCGACCGGCACGTTGACCGTCACATAATCCGATCGTGCCACGTTACCGAACGGATCGTAGGCTTCAATCCGGTAGTCGTGTTGCCCTGCCGACAGGCCAGTGTCGGTGAACTCCTGCTGGGGTCGCTGCCAGAAGGTTGACCCTCTGTCCACTGTATGCACCGGTGAGGCTGCATTGCGGTCCCGGATGACACGGTAGGTGAGGTTCTCGTTGTCCCTGTCCCAGTTGGCTGTCCACCGCACGCGCACCGTACCCGCCGACAGATAGGCGAGGGTCGGGTTCATCGCGGAGCCGCTCACCCGCGGACCGTCGTCGTTCGGGGCGATGCTGCTGACCGCGAATCTGACCAGTCCCTGCTGGGGCCGGTTGTTGACGTTGCGGAACTCACCGGCCATCACCACGTATTGTTCATTGCCGGCTACCGCCCACGGCCCCTGGCTCTGTCCCGTCGCCGTCCCGGTGTCCAGTTGCGGGAACCAGCTCAGAATATTGGGGGTGGGCTGGCCGGTGAAACTTGGATAGCCATAAATATCCCGCGTCGCTGTTCCGGTGACTGCCTTCGAGAAGGCGAGGGCCCGCCACCAGGTGCGGGGCTCAGTCTGCGGGAACCCTCCGATGTTGCCGCAGTAGTGGGCGTGCCCGGCGGTATAGACAGCGGTCGACGACGCCCAGATACCGTAGGTGTCTCCATGGCAGTCCTCAACCCATTTGAGGTTGTCGTTCGACCAGTTTCCGGCGAACGCTCCCTCAAGGTTGCCGCCGGTCCCGAAAATGTATCCGGTGCCGTAGAACGAGGCGCCGTCCGAGGACAGCGAAAGGATGGCCGAATCATTGCCACCGTTCCGGACCACGTCGTTGACGCCGAGGGATAGGGACGTGCCGGTTGTCGCGTTGACCCGTCCCAGACCGTAGCCGGGCCGGTTTGATCCGTTGAGGGTGGTGAACGCGCCACCGACCACCACGCTGCTTTCGTCGGGAGAGATCACCAGCGCGTTGACCCGGTTGTTGGCATTCGGGTTCCAGGGCAGCAACGCACCGTTCGAGGCCTGGACCGCAGCCAGCCGGCTCCGCGATGCTGTGCCTACGGAGGTATAGGTACCCCCGATGTACACGGTGCTATTGGTTGCGGCAAGCGCCCTAACGGAGCCACCTACCCGTGGGTCGAAGCTGGTGATCACTGCTCCAGTGGAGGGATTGAGGGCGACGATGCGTGACCGGGACACACCGCTCACCGAGGTGAAGTCCCCACCCACATAGATCCTTGAGCCGTCAGGTGGCGCGGTGATGGTGAGGGCCTGACCGTTGAGGGTCGGAGCGAACCCGGTGAGCAGCGCCCCAGTGGTCAGATTGTAGGCGAGGATGTTCCGGCGCGTCACGGTCTGGGTGTTCGGTGCGGCACCGGAGGGGCGGGCCGTCGAGAAGTTCCCGGCGACGTAGACGGTGTTCCCCACGACAACCTGCTGCCAGGCGACGCCGTTGATCTGGGCCGTCGGCAGCGGGTCGGAGGACACGGTGACCGGTGTCCTGGGGTTGCCCGGGTTCACCGGCGCGGTGTCTCCCTGGGCCGGAGAGACCCCGGTGAAGGCCACTGACGTCACCACCGCACATACGGTTACAAAACAGGCGGTCTTCAATAACAATCCGGACCAACTCCGCCTCCCAGAGGGCGGTGGAGTTGATCCGGTCGGTAACGATTTCGTATGCTTCATAGCATTCTCTTCTAGGATTAGGCGTCCCCTAGGCGCCACTGTTGCGGACGAACAGGTTCGAGAACCGTCCAACGATTGGGGCGTTGGTGGATGATCCCGAAACGTAGGTCGTTAGCCCTACACCTCCGGGAAATTGCAACTGCGTAGCCGAATCGGTGCCACTGACCTGCCAGGCAACCGGTTCAGTTGTGCCTTTCTTCCAGACTTTGGCTCCGAGAGTGGTCGGAGATGTTCCCGACACCAAGAACTTGACAGTTAGCTGATCGCCTACCGCGTAGGTCAGTCCGGTAATCGAACGGCTCTGCAGGGTAGTGACAACTGTCCCCACCGCCCTCGTCAAGTCCAGGGAGACTGCGCCGTTGGCTGCAACCTTAACCTTCGCCCGGTATTCGCCGGCCGTACCGACGCGCCGTCCGGTCAAGGTGATGAATGTCCCGCCCCCGTTTGCCACCTTGTCCAATCCCATATCGACCGAGGATTCAGCCGTGGCCGAAGATATGGAGTTCAGATTGGCTGATGGCCCAGATCCGGCGGTGTTCATCCGGATAGTGGCCGTGCCATCGGACACGGCGAACAAGGAAGCCGAACCGTTCAGTGACCACGCCCCGCCGACGTCGGCGGTGCCAAGCCCCCCGGTCACCGTCCGCTGGAACCCGTCCTGCGCGATGACGTTGTTGACCGGCGGCGCCGTGACCGTGACGTCGGTGGTTCTACTGTGGGTCGCACCGTCGTCATCAGTGACTGTCAGCCGCACCGGATAGGTTCCCGCCGCACCAAACGTATGCGACGCGTTCACGCCAGTAGCCGTGCCACCATCACCGAAGGTCCACGCATACCCGGCAACCGTCCCATCGGAATCACTCGACCCTGACCCATCAACTGACACAACCAG
>NZ_JADOUR010000007.1:0-151947 GCF_015751665.1 Arthrobacter sp. CAN_A1
TCGCCGGCAAAGTAATCGCCAAGGGAACCTACCCCGGCACCGGAACCATCACCATCACCGCCAAAGCCCGCACCGGCTACACCCTCACCCCCGGCACCACTGCTAAGTGGAGTGCCACCTTCAGCCCCAAGAAGGCGGCCTATACGCCACCAACGAAGTCTCCGTTCCGCGACGTATCAACCAGCCAACAGTTCTACACTGAAATGGCCTGGCTCGCAGAAAAGGGAATTTCCACCGGATGGGCCGAACCTAACAACACCCGCAGCTACCGACCCCTGCAGTCCATCAGCCGCGACGCCATGGCAGCATTCATGTACCGCATGGCAGGCTCACCGGCCTACACACCACCGGCAAAGTCCCCCTTCCGCGACGTATCAACCAGCCAACAGTTCTACAAAGAAATGGCCTGGCTCGCAGAAGAAGGCATCTCCACCGGATGGGCCGAGCCGAACAACACCCGCAGCTACCGACCCCTCCAGTCCATCAGTCGAGACGCCATGGCAGCCTTCATGTACCGCATGGCAGGATCACCCGTCTACACGCCACCGGCAAAGTCCCCCTTCCGCGACGTATCAACCAGCCAACAGTTCTACAAAGAAATGGCCTGGCTCGCAGAAGAAGGCATCTCCACCGGATGGTCTGACAGCACCTATCGGCCGCTTGAGCCTATTAAGCGCGATGCCATGGCTGCCTTCATCTACCGGTTTGACGCAGCGGTCTAACCCCACGGCTAAAACCTGATGGCAGCATCGGTCGGGGCGCAAAGTCGCACAAACGGCTCGGCGCTCCGACCGGGACATACTTTCCTGATTGCTCCACTATTCAACCCGCCACTAGGCCGAAGGGTGCAGCTTCTTGTCGGCCCGACGTCGACCCGGACGGTGAAGCCGACCCGTGGCTAACGCGGCCAACCAGACCGACAGCCCACCGATGGCAAGACCGGCCGGAACATCGAGGATGTAGTGCCACCCGAAGTACACGGTGGCTAGTCCTGTCAGCGAAACGTAAATCCACAACAGCCACCGCACGGGCCTCGGCAGCCGGATGAGGTGCGCCATCAGGGCCGCGGTGAACATGATGGATACGTGCAGTGAAGCGAACGCCGCAATACCCTGGACCGACTGCGTCGCATGGGGGTCAACGAGGACGGCCAGCCGGTTTTCGTAAAGGGAATCCTGGAGGGCCGACGTCGCGGTCACCGGCAGATCAGCGAAGGAAGACTCCTCAACGTAGATTGGTCCAAGCGACGGCAGCATGTAATAGGTCGCGGTTCCAAGAATCCAGTTGAAGCACAGGGCGCTCACGTACCACGCTCCGCGAGAGAGGTCATCGGACCAGACCATGGCGACGGCCAGCGAAACGGGAACGAAAATCAGGAAGGACACGTAAATCACTGAGAGAACCTCGGCCGTGATGCCTGTTCCCAGAAGCTCGTGGAGAACGTCGCTCGGGTTGC
Source organism: Arthrobacter sp. CAN_A1 (assembly GCF_015751665.1). Classification (NCBI taxonomy): domain Bacteria; kingdom Bacillati; phylum Actinomycetota; class Actinomycetes; order Micrococcales; family Micrococcaceae; genus Arthrobacter; species Arthrobacter sp. CAN_A1. The sequence goes on from NZ_JADOUR010000007.1 coordinate 1,457, forward strand.
TTCCGCCAGCGAACCACCGGTCGGTGTTCACCAGCACCGAGTCTGTGAGACGGTCGCGAAGAAACGGCAAAAAGCTCTTGAGGTTCCGGTACGCCACATAGGCGAGATAAAAGCTCGCCATTCCGGCGGTGATGGCCGCCACTCGAGGCATAGTCCAGCGAGACTTAAATACCTGGCCTATCGTTCCAAGGATCTCCCCGGCCCGTGGTCGCTGGGCAAACACCCGCGGCACCACGTCGACCACCATCACCAGGACAACGATCAGCGGCAGACGAACATAGCTCGGCCCCAGAAATCCGTCGGGATCACGCACTGGAAGTCCATTGATCACTGCTGTGGCAAGCATCAACACCATGAAGGTCATCGTGGTGACCAGCGGGATCCCGAAGAGGCGACGCCATGGCGAAATGGCTCGCGTGCCCTCATTACTCATTAGTAGATTTTATCGTGCGAGAGCGTCGTTACATTCCAAAAACATGTGTTATAGCTCGCAGTAAGCCAAGCCCTACTGTTTTGCCGACGCGAGCACCGACGCCAGTAGCCCCGGGAAGACGGCGTCCAGGTCTTCCCTGCGCAGGCTGTTCATTCGGGCGGTACCCTCGTATCGCTGCCGCACAAGGCCAGCCTCGCGCAGGACACGGAAATGGTGCGTGCTGGTCGATTTGGTGACCGGAAGGTGAAAAGCACTGCAGGACAGTTCGGCGCCCGAGTCCGCCAAGGTTGCCACAATGCTCAAGCGAAGTGGATCCGCGAGCGCATGCAGCACTTCGGTGAGACGGAGCTCATCGGGCAGTGGATGCCCTACCTGCCGCGGGAGGGGTTCTGCACTCATGCCGAGCTCCTTCACATTACCAACTAGTACGACGAAAGTTGTACTAAGACTTCCATCGTTGTACGTTGATTATCGTACCAACCAATCGACCGATAGGCATCGCCATGGCTGACTCAACACTTTTTGACACCACCACCGTCGGGGGTCTGCAGCTCGCCAACCGCGCCGTCATGGCCCCGATGACCCGCTCCCGGGCCGACGACGACGGCGTCCCCACCGACATGATGGCCACCTACTACGCGCAGCGCGCGTCAGCCGGATTGATCATCACCGAGGGCACGCAGCCCAACGCCTTGGGCCAGGGCTATCCCTTCACTCCAGGCCTGCACACTGCCGAGCAGGTTGCTGGCTGGCGCTCCGTCACCGACGCCGTGCATGCCGAAGGCGGCAAGATCTTCGCCCAGATCATGCACACCGGCCGCATCGGTCACCCCAGCCTGCTGCCCGACGGCATGGTCCCGCTCGCCCCCTCAGCGGTCCGCCCGGCCGGCCAGGTCTTCACCGCCGACGGCATGCAGGACTTCGTGGTCCCCCAGGCCATGACCGTGCAGGACATCACCGACACCGTTGCCGATTATGCCACGGCTGCCCGCCTCGCCGTCGAGGCCGGGTTCGACGGCGTCGAAATCCACGGTGCCAATGGTTACCTCCCCCACCAGTTCCTGGCGAGCGGCACCAACCAGCGCACCGACGAATACGGCGGCTCCCCCGTCGCCCGCACCCGCTTCCTCGTCGAAGTGATGCAGGCAGTCGTGGCAGCCATCGGCGCCGGACGCGTGGGCTTCCGCCTCTCCCCCGGCAACGACTTCAATGACATTGCCGAGGAGGACGTCCTGGACACCTACACGTCGCTCCTCGAGCAGTTGGTTCCCCTGGGTCCCGCGTACCTCCACATCGTCGAAGCCCGCGAGGACAAGGTCAACCAGCGCATCCTGGACCTCTGGGAGGGGACGCTCATCGTCAACCCGTCGCCGCTAGTCCAGAACCAGGAGGCAGCGGACAAGGAACGTGCCGACGTGTGGCTGGCACGCGGCGCCGACCTCATCGCCTTCGGGCGCATGTTCATCGCCAACCCCGACTTCGTGGAGCGGCTCGCCTCCGATGCCCCGCTCAACGAGGCCGACGGCAGCACCTTCTATGGCGGCACCGAGGTGGGCTACACCGACTACCCCACCCTCGTCACCAGCTCCTAGTACTGCGATCCCGGCCCGTCTGCCGTCGCTCCCGCGCGACGGTAGGCAGGCGGGACCGGAGCCCAGTCGTCACATTGCGCCGCCACGGCGGCCCCGGGACGGGTGTACTGTCCCGGCATGGAATCATGGATCCCGTGCATCTCCTCATTGACCAGGCAACCGCAGACGACGCCGAGCGGCTCGCCGAGCTGGCCGCTGTCACGTTCCCGCTCGCCTGCCCGGCCTCCTCGCGGCCCGAGGACATCAAGCATCACATCACGACCGAACTCTCGCCGGCGCGGTTCCGTCTGTACCTCGCCGATCCGGGCAAGAAGTTGCTGTGCCTGCGCGACGGCGACCGCCTCATTGCCTACAGCATGATCATCGAGGGCGACCCCACTGACGCCGGAGTGCTGGCGTCCCTCTCGACGTTTCCCACCATGGAGCTGAGCAAGTTCTACGTCCACCCTGACCATCACGGGCGTGGACAGGCCGCCCTGCTGATGCAGGCGACACTGGAGACGGCGGCCGGAAAGCGCGCGGCCGCAGTCTGGCTAGGAACCAACGACGAAAACCACCGGGCCGTCCGGTTCTACGAGAAGCACGGCTTCATCAAGGTGGGAGTGAAAACTTTCCGCCTGGGTGCCGGCGTCGAGAATGACTTCATCCTCGAACTGACACTGCCCGAGCGGAGCTAGCTTTCGGGTTCGGTTTTGAAGCCGATCAGCTTATGGCTGCCGTCGCAGTACGGCTTAATCACCGAAGCCCCACACCGGCACAGCGCAACCGTCTTGCGGCTGCGGCGGAGCTGATTGCCGTCCGGGTCGACAATGTCGAAGTCTCCACGGACCAGCAGCGGACCATCGGGGAAGGCAACGATGGTCTGCCGGGATCCGGTCGGTACCGCGGCGACCTCGTCACCGGCACCATCTTCGGCGACACTGTCGTCGCGCGCGTTGGCACTCATGCGGTGACCGAAGCCGAGGAGCGCAGCGAGGAGGTCCCCGCGTTCCAGGCGTCGAGGATGTGTTCGGTCATCCAGCTGTCGACGGCCATCGCCGCCGCGGCGCCGAAGAACACATCCTCGAGCAGCTCCGGCTCGGCTTCAATCAACCCACCGGCAAGGTCCCTGCCAGCGATCTGCTCGTGGACGGCGTCCGCCTCCACATGCTCATCGAAGTAGGCGGCGGTCGCATCGGTGAAGCCAAGCCGCCGGAATCCCCGGGCATACATCCGGTTCGCCTGCGAGGAGGTCATCTCGTACGAGGCGAGGTGCCCCACGATCGCGCCGCGAAGGCGCCGGTTGAGCCCGAACATCGACATCAGGTTCGACGACGCCAGCGTGATGGCGGGGACGGCGTCAAGGTAGGTGCCGTACCCGTCGTCGAGCCCGGCTTCCCTCATCGACTGGGCGTAGAGGGCCGAGTGCATCCGGTTGGGCACCCCACCGCCATACTCGTCGGCCTGGATCTCAACCAAGGCCGCCTTGGCCCGACCGGTGAGGCGGGGAATGGCCCACGTGTGCGGGTCGGCTTCCTTCAGCGTGTAGATCGACTTCTGGATCAAAAACTCGCCGATCTGCTCTTCGGTCGCCTGTTTGGCCACATACCGGGACATGCTCGGACCGCCGTCGCGACCGGTCAGCTCGAACAGGCCAGCCGCTACGCCGGCGCTGGTCGGCTCCGGCAGTTCCGGAAGTTTCACGATCGCCCGCAGTTGCGCTTCATAGGCCCGCTCCAGCAGACGCCGGACGGCGATCAGCCAAGGGTTCCACTCCCAGTCGCCGCCCGTACCGTCGATGCCGCTGTAGTGCAGCTCGAACAGGCAGAACAGTGTCAGCTGGAGGTCTTCATCAACGGCAAGATCGGGCGAGGCAGCAATGGCGTCCCGCACCACTGCGGCAAGATCGTCGTTGGGGTCCACGGCATCGGAGGCGCTGCGTTCAGGGTCATTCAGGATGTCCAGGAGCAGCGTGCTCACTGGGCCGCGAGGCTGAGGTTGTTTCATGACGGGACCCCTTTCATTGGGCGGTCAAACGTGAACTAGAGCAAGTCCTCAGCATACTTGCTATCCGGCCGGAGAGCAGCGGCGGACCGTTCAGACCGTTGTGACCCCGTGCACAGCATCGTGGCGGAGCACCGCGTGCACACCCCAGGTTTCGTTGGCAATCTGCGTGATCCTCAGGTCCACGACCGTGCTGGCCAGCGCCAAAGCGAGGGTGCGCTCCATGCCGTAGAGCTGCTGCATCCAGGTCAGCATCGCCTTGAGCGCTTCAGCCGTTGCGAGGTTGAGGTCGGCGTTGAAGCCAAACGTGATTCTTGCCGTCGGGGTGATTGCGTGAATCGTCCGCAGCGGGGCATCCTCGACGACGTCGAGCACCAGTTCAGTGGTCATTCCGCACTCAATCGCTGTGCCGCCCACTTCGCCGTCGCCTTGCGCGGCATGACCATCACCGATGCTGAGCAGCGCGCCGAGCACCGTCACCGGCAGAAAGAGGGTTGATCCCGCAGTCAGTTCCTTGCAATCGATGTTGCCTCCGCCGTCGGCGCGCGGCGGGGTGGTGGTGAAGTCACCGGGACGGTTCGGCGGCACACCGACGACGCCGAGGAACGGGTTGAGCGACACGATCTGCCCCAGCTGGTTGGTGGCCGTTCCCTGATTCACGTCGATATCCCACAACAACCATTGGGGAACCCCGCCGTCGACGTCGAGCAGGCGGGTGAAGGCATCGTCCTTGCGGCCCGCGTTGGTGAAGCCCCAGGGGTCCGGAGTGATGGAAACGAAGGTGATGGCCAGCACGCCGCCTGGTTGTGCGCCGGACACAGCGATGGGCCCGGTCAGGCAATGGCCCTTCCGTTCGGCGAAGAGTTGCGGCTTGTCCTCGCCGGGGACGGTCTGACGTTCCAGATGGCCCCACGCGTCGAGGGAGCGGACCCGCACTGCATCACCAGGATTGACCGTGAGCACCGGCGGATTGTCGCGGGAGAAAACCTGGGTGGCGGTGGCCGGGCTGGGCTCAAGAAAGGGAATGGTCATGGGGTCAGCCTACGATGCCCTGATGGGAGGTTCAGTTCGTGAGGATCCGCAAGGCCATCAGGCAGGTCGCCTGCCCCTCCAGAGTGGAGAGGGACAACTTCAACAACCCTTCGAGTTTCCCGATCCGCTGGCTCAGGGTGTTCCGATGGATGTAAAGACTCGCAGCAGCCCGGGAGGGTTGCGCGTCGTGGGCGAGGAAGCACTCAAGGGTGTTGAGCAGGCCCAGCGAATGGGTGGAATCGTAGGCGATCACCGGAGCCAACAGCTTGCGCGCCCCTGCCCGCGCCCCATGGGTAGCGGTTGAGGCGATCAGTGCGCTGATCCCCAGCTCAGGTGCAATGGTTGGCCCGGTCACGGTCGCCAGCAAATCCTGGGATTGGTAGACACCGAGCCGTAGCTCATCGGTGCTGGCACAGGGGCCCTTGAGCACCACCGCCTGGTCCGGCATCTCATCGGTGAACCAGCCCAGGAGCGACTCAGGGGTCACCGCGCCCCCAGCACCTACCGTCCGCGGCTGCTGGGCAAACGCGAACAGGGTGCCGCTGCGCACCTGGACCCTGACGACGTCGAACACTGACTGCAGCATCAGCCGGGTCTTCCAGGCATCCGACAGGGTGCCGTGGCCGGTGCGGGCCGCGATAACAACCGTCGCCTCGTCGCTGAGGAGCCCGGTGGACCGCACGGTCTCGGCGAACTGCTCCAGCGCAACCCCCTTCCAGTCGGCCACCTGGTCCAGCAGCGTCACCAACTCGGATTGCTTGGACGTGGTGGTCAGCAGCGCGGTCTGCAGCTGCACGGCAATGATCGACGCGACGGGCGCCAGCAGGGTGGAAATAGGATGCTCCACCTCGGCACCCCGCACCACCAACTGAAAGGAATCCCCTGTCCCCATCGGCAACGGAACCGTGGCATCCATCCCTGCCGATGCTGCCACCTCCAGGTCCTCCTGACTCCAGGCTGACCGTTCCGGCGACCTGGCGATCACCGCACCGAGGGCGTCGGCAATCGCCACCTCACCCCTGACCGCCGCCGCGACCGCATCGAGGATGACTGAAAGTCTTGCCCCCGATGACGCGAGACCGGCGCACGTCTGGGCGAGCTCCCAGGACCGGGTGATCGCGGTGAAACGCTCGGACTGCAGCACATTGGTGACGTGGCGATGCACCTGAAGGAACGGGACAGACCGCGGGATCTCCAGCAGGGGTAGATCGTGGTCCGCTGCTGCGCGCACCAGCCCCGGCGGGATGAGGTGGTGGGCGAATCCGGTGCCGAACGCCACCGCGGCCACCTGTACCGAGACCAGCCGTTCCACATAGGCCGACCAGGTGCGGTCATCCTCGATATTCAGGCCGATGCCGTTGGTCAGGAGCAGGACGTTTCGGCTCAGGAACGGGGTGGGATCGATAGTTTCGGCCGGGGCGCACCAGCTGATTTCCCGGGCTAGCCGGTCCCTCGAACTGGGGGTATGGAGCCGGAGTTGGAGAGTGTCTTCGGATAGCAGATCAGCAATAATCATCGAGTCCACCTGTGCATGTGCCCATCAAACCGGATTATCCGAGGGCGGAAGTCCACTATATCGGCTGCGCCGGCGGCTACTAGTGTGAAGCGCATGACTTCGCCAGCTGTGACCCCTGCCACCAGCAAGCCAGGCCCCACCCTGAATTCAGACATGGGTGAATCCCTGGGCTTGCACTCCTTCGGCAATGACCTTGCCCTGATGGACACCGTGGACGTCATCAATGTGGCGTGCGGGTTCCACGCTGGAGACCCCGACACCATGGCCGCAACGGTGTCAGCTGCTGCCGAACGGGGACTCGGCATCGGCGCCCACCCAGGGCTACCCGATCTGGTCGGTTTCGGCCGCCGCGAAATGAAGCTGACCCCCGACGAGGTGGAGAACATCCTGCTGTACCAGGTGGGAGCCCTCCAGTCCTTCCTCACCGCCGCCGGCGCCACCCTCAACCACATCAAACCCCACGGATCCCTGTACGGCATGCTGTCCCGGGACCGGTCTCTGATGACTGCCGCGGCCAAGGTCGCTGCCCTCTATAACGTGCCGTTCTACGGTCTGGCGGCTACCGAGCACCAGGCTGTCTGCGACGAACTGGGTGTGCAGTTCGTCAGCGAACTCTATGTGGACCTCAACTACGGCCCGGAGGGGCAGCTTCTGATTCAGCGTCGCCCCGAACCCACGGACCCCGTCAAAGCGGCTGCACGGGTGCGCCGCGCGTTGGCGGATGGCGTCGTCGAGGCATCGGATGGCTCCGAACTGCACATCGAATTCCAGAGCATCTGCGTACACTCCGATGCACCCAACTCCCCCGACGTCGCCGCCGCCGTGCGCGCCGCTCTCTCCGAGTAACACCCCACCTGTCCAAGCAGCCCGAATAAAGCACCGAAAGGCCACCCGTGACCGACATCATTTCCCCACTTCCCGGCATCTTCTACCGCAAGCCCGGCCCCGACAAGGAGCCCTACGCCACCGTCGGAGATCGGATCGAGGCCGGCCAGACGGTCGGCGTCGTGGAAATCATGAAGCAGTTCTCCGAAGTGCGCAGCGACGTCTCGGGGATACTCGAAAGCTTCGCCATCGAGGACTCGGGGACCGTCAACCCCGGCGACGTCATTGCGACGGTGACCGAGGGATGACCGTGGACAAGCTGCTGGTCGCGAACCGTGGCGAGATTGCCGTCCGGATCATCCGCGCGGCCCGCGAGCTGGGTATCAAGACGGTGCTGGCGGCCAGCGAACCCGATGAAGGCTCCTACGCAGCACAACTGGCTGACGAGGTCCACATCATCGGCCCGGCACCGGCGGGGAAAAGTTACCTCAATGCAGAAGCGGTCCTTGAGGCGGCGTCGGCCACCGGATGCGACTCCCTGCACCCCGGCTACGGATTCCTGTCCGAAAACGCCGGGTTCGCGCGGGCCGTGGTTGACCGGGGGCTGACCTGGATCGGTCCGTCCGCCGACGCCATCGAGCTCATGGGCAACAAGTCCCGCGCCCGGCAGGCGGCCAAGGCCGCGGGAGTCCCCACCCTGCGCGGCAGTGACGGAGCTCTCACACCGGACAGCGACACCCTGGGGATCGCCGAAAAGGTGGGCTATCCCCTCGTGGTCAAGGCCTCCGCAGGCGGTGGCGGCAGGGGCATCCGCCTCGTCACCGCAGCAGCCGATCTCCTGTCGACCGTTGAAATCGCCCAGGCCGAAGCCCAGGCGGCCTTCGGGGACTCCACCGTGTACCTTGAACAGTTTGTCCACCGCGCCCGGCACGTGGAAGTCCAGATCATCGGCGACGGCGCACAGGTCATCCACCTGGGCGACAGGGACTGCTCCCTCCAGCGCCGACAGCAGAAGATCGTCGAGGAAGCACCGGCCCCCGGGCTGCCCGACGACGTGAGGGCAACCATCCTGGCCTCCTCCATCGAGCTGGGCCGCCAATGTCACTACAGCGGGCTGGGAACTATCGAATTCCTCTACAACCCTGACACCCAGGAGGCGGCGTTCATCGAAATGAACACCCGCCTGCAGGTGGAGCATCCCGTCACGGAAATGATTACCGGCCTGGACCTGATCCGTGAGCAGATCCTGGTGGCGCGCGACGGCGCACTCCGCCTCACCCAGGAGGACATCGGGTTCAGCGGCCACGCCTTCGAGTTCCGGATCAATGCCGAGGACCCCGAAAACGGATTCATGCCCAGCCCCGGCACCCTGGAGCGGCTCCAGTGGCCAGGAGGGCCAGGCGTCCGCATCGATTCAGGGGTGGTGGCCGGGTCGGCCGTGGCCCCCTTCTACGACTCGTTGCTGGCCAAGCTCATCGTCTGGGATTCCAGCAGGGACCAGGCAATGGCCCGGTCGTCCGGAGCGCTCAGCGAGGTCCTCATCTCCGGGGTGAAGACCACTCTCCCCCTGCTGAAGGCAGTCCTCGCCCGGAGCGAAGTGGCCGCCGTCGAGCACCACTCCAAATTCATCGAAACCACACCCGACCTGTTAGGAGCTAATGCATGAGTGCCACAGCCCTGCACCTGGACGCCGCCCGTTACACCTGGGGAGGAGACGAGTTCCTCTTCGTCGAAATTGCCGAGGGAATGAGCCTCGCTGCCAATTTCAAAGCCAACGCGATGGCTGCCGCGCTCGGGTCCCGCCACCTACCGGGGATCACCGACATCTGCCCAGCCAACGCGTCAGTGCTGATCCGCTTCAACCCGGACGACCTCCCGCCCAACACCCTTGAAAAGGCTGTCCGCAGCGTCGAGGCCGAGGTGGCGCAGATGACGCAGCCCACCCTCCAGACCCGCATTATCGAGGTGCCCGTCTGGTACGACGATCCGTACACCCGGGAAACCGGTGCTCGATTCCGCTCGGGACATCAACGTCCGGAGGGCAACGACCTCGATTTCGCGGCCGAGGAGAACAACCTGGCGTCGCCAGCCGAGTTCATCAGCCGTCATCACGAGTCGCCGTGGCTGGTGTCGATGGTCGGTTTTGTGGCCGGCCTGCCCTTCATGTTCCAGATCGTTCCGCAGGAGAAACAGCTCGAGGTCCCCAAGTATCTGAGCCCCCGCACCGACACTCCCGCCCTGACCGTCGGCCACGGCGGTTGCTTCGCCTGCATCTACTCGGTCCGCGGCGCCGGCGGGTACCAGATGTTCGGGATCGCTGCGGCACCGATCTTCGACCCTGCCCAGCGCCTCTCGGACTTCGACGACTTCATGATCTTCTTCAAACCCGGAGACATTGTGAAGTTCAAACCGGTTGACGAAGCCGAATACCGGCATATCCAGGAGCTTGTTGCCGACGGGTCCTTCACCTACCGGCAGGCGCCCGTGGTGTTCGACCTCGAGCGGGCTCTCGCCCACCCCACTGAATATAACAAGGAGATCATGGAGCACCTCAATGGCCATTAGGATCACTGAACCCGGGCTTGCCACGACGGTCCAGGACATGGGCCGGCCCGGCTACTATCACGTCGGCATCCCCCAGGGCGGGTCAATGGACCAGCTGTCGGCGGAGATGGCCAACGCCCTCGCCGGCAACACGCCAGCGGAGGCCGTCCTGGAATGCACCTACATCGGACCCCGGTTCACCACCGATAACGACGCCGTCATCGCCGTCGCCGGCGCCCCCGTGAACGTGCTCGTCAACGGGGCTCCCCGGGAGCAGTGGACCCGGCTTGAGCTGGTCGCCGGCGACGAGGTGTCCTTCGGGATGATCCGCGCCGGAACCCGCTACTACATCGCCGTCCAGGGCGGAATCGACGTCCCGGTGGTGCTGGGCAGCCGTTCCACCTACGCGTTGGGTGCCATGGGCGGATTCGAGGGGCGCACCCTCAAAGCGGGCGACACCCTGGACATCGGGGCGGCTGGATCGGAACGCCACGCCTCGGCTGCGGACTTCATCGACGAGTCCCTCCGGCCAACCTTCGCCAAGGAGATCACGGTGCGAGTCATGCCCGGCCTGTATGACCATCGGTTGACCGAGGAAGGGCTGGACACGCTGTTTAGCGCCACGTGGAAGCTAACGCCCGTCGCTGACCGGACGGGCCTGCGATACTCCGGCCCGTCAGTCTCGTGGAAGCCGCGGGTCCAGCCGTTCGGTGCCGGTTCCGACCCGTCGAACATCGTCGACGCCGGCTACGCGATCGGCTCCATCCAGATTCCCGGCGGCAAGGAACCCATTGTGCTCCACCGCGACGCAGTCTCCGGCGGCGGCTACGCCATGGTGGCCACCGTCATCAGCTCCGATATGGATCTGCTGGCGCGGAGTGCTCCGGGAACGCGGACAACCTTCACACCGGTCACCATGGAAGAAGCCCTTGCCGCCCGCGCGGAAGGGAAGGAGATCAGGTCCAGAATCTGGGGGTCAGCTGGCCAGTGAACGCTGCGATTCGTCGAGGGGGGCCGCTGCGCTGCTTTCACGAACAAAGAGCTCGGGGGTCATCCTGACCGACTCGACCCGCTCGCCGTTAATGACCCGCCGCAGCATCAGCATCGCCTGACGGCCAATCTGGAACATCGGCGAGCGCACCGAGGACAGCGGAATAGGCAGCTGCGCCGCGAGCGAGGTGTCGTTGAAGCCGACGACGGCGATGTCCAGGCCCACGGTCAGGCCATGGGCGCGGAAGGTTCCCATGGCTCCGATCGCCGCGAAGTCGTTGACCGCGAAAACCGCTGTCGGTGCCGGACCGGGCTGCCCCACGATGGTTTCCGCTGCGTCCCTGCCGCCCTCAGTGTCGAAACGCGACCAGATCACCGAGCTGTCCGGAAGCTCGCCGCCGAGATCCCGCCAGCGCTGCCGGAACCCGGCGGTACGGTCAAGGGCAGTGCTCGCATACGGTTCTCCGGCGATCAGGGCGACACGGCGGTGACCTGCCTGCCACAGGTGGTCGGCCACCAATTCACCACCAACGACGTCGTCACACGTCGCCGAGGGAAACCCCGGGTGCCGCCGGTTCATCAGCACGAACGGGATGTGCCGGGCACGAAGGTCCGGTAACAGGTCACTACCGGCATGCACGTCGCCGAGGATCAGGCCATCCACGCGGCGGGCCAGCATGATCTCGGCTTTGCGGCGCTGCTCATCGGTACTGTCATGTGAATTCATCACAAACGTCGAGTAGTTATTTTCGGCTGCCGCTTCCTCGATGCCCTCATACATGGTGGCCAGCACAATGTCGGAGAGCCGCGGCACGATCACGCCGAGGGCCCTGGTGCGGCGGGTCCTGAGGCTCTTGGCCTGGGGATCCGGCGAATATCCGCGCTCGCGGGCAAGGTCCCGCACCTTCTGGGCTGTGGCTGACGACGCGGCACCTTTAGCGACATCCGACGTCGAGTGCAAGACCCTGGACACCGTCGAGGGGTGAATGCCCAGCTCGCTGGCAAGATCCTTCAGCGTGATTGGCGCACGGCTTGATCCTGATAAATCCATAAAGCTCCCCTCCGTCCTGCCCTTGCGTGGTAGATCGATTGTTTCAGACGTGAAAACTTTTGCCCTAACCCTTGACGAGATCCAGATCACATCCTATTCTTTTTCTCAGCGCAACCCAAACGATTGGGTTGTATGGCCCACAGGACAAAGACTGCAGCTGTTGGGGGCAACCGACACCGTACGCGCGTCCTGGCCGCGACTGACTTGCTGCTTACCCAAACGATTGTGTAAAGGCGTGTCGACGAGATGGAGGTGATCATGAACGCTGGTGAGGAACAGTACGTGGTGCTGCTGGCTACCGGTGGCACCATTGCTTCCCGCAACTCTGCCGCTGCCGGTGGCGCGACAGTCGCTGAGGACTCCGGCGAGGTGCTGCTGCAGAGTACGGGGTACGGATCGATCCCGGTCAAAGTGGTCGATGTGATGCGGAAGGGCTCCTACCGGCTCACCTTTCCGGACATGCTGACAATTTGCTCTGAGGTCAAAGCGGCGCTGAGCGACCCGCGCGTGGTGGGCGTGGTTGTCACCCACGGAACCGACACCACCGAGGAAACCTCCTACCTGGCCGATCTCCTCCACAACGATTGGCGGCCTGTGGTCTTCACTGGCGCCCAGTACGCCGCCGATCACCCCACCCCTGATGGGCCCGATAACCTGCGGCGGGCTATCGCCGTCGCGTCCGCCAGCGACGCGGGCGGGCGGGGCGCCCTGGTCAGTTTCGCCGGGCAGATCTTCCACTCGGCGGGGGTGCGGAAGGTCCACACCACCGCGCACGCTGCCTTCGACAGTCCCGACAGCAGCCCAGCCGGAAGTGTTACCGACACCGGCGTCGTGTCGATGGACTCCCGCCCGGGCCGCTTCGACCCCCTGCCCGCCCCCCAGACAGGCGACGACGTCGGTTTCCCCCGAACCGACGTCGTCGCCTCCTACCCCGGCGCCGATGCAGTGATGATCGAGGCTGCACTGGCGGCGGGGGCAGCAGGAATCGTGCTGGAGGCCACGGGGATCGGCAACGCCAACCCGGTCATATGCGCGGCGGTCGCGGAGGCGACGGCCGGAGGCGCCGTCGTCGTCACCAGTACGCGGGTCCATGCCGGACCCGTGGTGCCGGTCTATGGTACGGGCGGCGGGAAGGACCTTCTCGCCGCGGGGGCGGTACCGTCCGGCCTCCTCCGCCCCGGGCAGGCGAGGATTCTGCTGCAACTGCTTCTCAGCCTCGGGATGACCCGCCCCCTTATCGAACAACATTTCCACCGGCGGGGCCTCCTGGTCCCGCAGGAGAGCGACACCCTGACCGCTTTGACCCCATCGAAAGGTTGACCCATGGCAAAGAACATACAGATTGCATTCGGCGTAGACGTCGACGCCGTTGCCGGCATGCTCGGCTCCTACGGCGGCGAGGACTCCCCCTGCGACATCTCGCGCGGGTTGTTCAGCGGCGAGGTGGGAGGTCCCCGCATTCTCCGACTTTTCGAAAAGTACAACCTTCCCTCCACCTGGTTCATCCCGGGACACTCACTGGAGACGTTTCCTGAGCTGACCCGGATGGTGGTGGAGGCGGGTCACGAGATCGGGGTTCACGGCTACTCTCACGAAAACCCGATTGCGATGACCCGTGAGCAAGAAACGGCCATCCTTGACCGATCAATCGAACTCATTGAGCAGGTCTCGGGGAAGCGTCCCACCGGGTACGTGGCGCCGTGGTGGGAGTTCTCAACCATCACCAACGAGATCCTGCTGGAGCGGGGCATCAAGTACGACCATTCCCTGATGCACAACGACTTCGAGCCGTACTACGTGCGGGTGGGCGACAGCTGGACGAAGATCGACTACAGCAAGCCCGCCGAGGCGTGGATGAAACCGCTGGTTCGCGGCCATGAAACGGACCTGGTGGAGATCCCAGCCAACTGGTACCTGGACGATCTGCCTCCCATGATGTTCATCAAGGCGGCCCCCAACTCCCACGGATTCGTCAATCCCCGCGATATCGAGCAGATGTGGAAGGACCAGTTCGACTGGGTGTATCAGGAAATGGACGACGCCGTCTTCACCATGACCATCCACCCCGATGTGTCGGGGCGCCCCCAGGTCCTCCTCATGCTTGAGCGACTCATCCAGCACTTCAACTCGCACGACGGCGTCACCTGGCGGACGTTTGACCAGATCGCCGACAAGTTCCTGTCCGACAATCCCAGAAAGGAAGCCAACTCATGAAGGCTCCGGCACTCATCGACCTGTCCACGCCCACCGCTGACGAAAAACGCGCGCTGCCCATCTTCAGCAAGAAAAATACCAACACGGCAATGATCCTGGCCCTGCTCGCGTGGACCATCGCAGTCTTCGACTATGGCTTGTTCGGCACGCTGCTTCCCGCCATGCAGGAAGAGTTCGGCTGGACCGAGACCGAGGCCTACGCGATCAACACCTGGATTGCCGTCGGTACGGCAATCGTCTGCTTCGGCATCGGCCCGGTGATCGACCGGCTCGGCCGGCGCAAGGGAATGATGCTCACCGTCGGTGGCACCGCCGTCGTGTCGGCCCTCACCTCGGTGATCCCGGCCGGACTGGGCTTCATCAGCAACGCCATGCTCGTGGTGGTTCGTTCCTTCGGCGGGCTCGGCTTCTCGGAGCAGGCAGTCAACGCCACCTACATGAACGAGGTCTTCCAGGTCACCGAGGACGAAAAGAAGCGCAAGCGTCCCGGCTTCTACTACTCCTTCGTGCAGGGCGGCTGGCCGCTGGGCTTCCTGCTTGCCGCGGCCCTGGCCTTCGCCTTCCTGCCATCCCTCGGCTGGCGTGCCCTGTACATCATGGCGGCCATCCCCGCGGCAATCATCGTGTACCTGATCGCGAAGAAGCTCAAGGAAACCCCCCAGTTTGAACTGCACGAGAAACTGACCCAGCTGGAAAAGTCCGGCAACGTCGACGAAGCCCACGCATTGGCCGGCTCCTTCGGTGTTCAGCACTCCTCGACGGCTCCGCTGAAGCGCATCTGGGAACCAAAACTGCGGCGTAACACGATCGTGTTCTCGCTCGCGTGGATCGTGAACTTCTTCGGCATCATGGTCTTCAGCATCCTGGGTTCCTCAGTGCTGGTGAACTCCCGCGGAGTGGAACTGTCCGACGCCTTCTGGATGCTGATCGTCATCAACGCACTGGCTTACTTCGGCTACGTTTTCCACGGCTGGTTCGGCGATGTCATTGGCCGGAAGAAGACCATCATCATCGGCTGGATCATCTCCGGTATTTCCTTCTCGGTGATGCTCAGCCCCATCGCTTCCACCCCCTTCCTCATCATCCTCACCTACGGCGTCGGACTCTTCTTCCTGGTGGGACCCTACGCAGCCATCCAGTACTTCATGGCCGAGTGCTACCCGGTCAGCTGCCGGGCCACCGGGTTGGCGTTCATCGGTGCGATGAGCCAGCCGGGCATCATCCTCGGCGGAGCCCTGTTCACTGTGGTGACCGCTGCAGCAGGGACCACTGCGGCGGCTCTGTGGGTGGGCGCCCTCGGCACCCTGGTTTCCGGGTTGCTGATGATGATGGCGAAGCCCATCCCCAAGGAGCTGCTGGAGGACCCGAGTGTCTGAGTCCCCTGTAGCCCTCATTACCGGCGCTGCGAGTGGTATTGGACGAGCTCTCGCCGTCCACTACGCGCAGCGCGGGGTCCGCTCGGTCATCGGCACCTTTTCCGGCGACCCGCACGACCCGGAGGAGACCCTCCGCCTGGTCGAGCGGGCCGGCGGCCAGGCCGTCATCCAGGAAGTGGACGTCAGAAACACCGAGTCGGTGGAAACCTTCGCAGATCGGGCGCTCAATGATTTTGGGCGGCTGGACTACGCGGTAGCCAACGCAGGCGTCCTGCGCAATGCTTCCCTGGATGAGCTCACCGACTCTCGCTGGAACGACATGCTCGACGTCGATCTGACCGGTGTGCTGCGGACCCTACGGGCCGGCTCCACCCGGATGGACGAGGGCGGCGCGATGGTCGCCGTCTCGTCCATCGCGGGTGGAGTCTACGGCTGGGAGGAGCACGCTCACTATGCGGCGGCCAAAGCGGGGATTCTTGGACTGATCAGGAGTGTCGCCGTCGAACTGGGTCCCCGAGGGATCCGGGCCAACGTGGTCATTCCCGGGCTCATCGAAACCCCGCAGTCCCTGGATCCCGTGAACTCGCTGGGCCCGGACGGACTGGAACGCGCGGGGCAGGACATCCCGTGGGGTCGCGTTGGGCGACCGGAGGAGGTCGCCAGTGTGATTGGGTTCCTTACCTCAGCCGACGCCGCCTATGTGACCGGGCAGTCGCTGATTGTCGACGGCGGCCTCACCGTCAAGATGAAGGCATGAGCACCGCGCGGACCGTCGTCGTCACCGGCGGCGGAAGCGGCATCGGGGCGGCAATCGCCGAGGCCTTCCGGGAGACCGGTTCGCGGGTGGTGGTGCTGGATCGGACGCCCTCACCCCACTCGATCACCGTCGATGTGGGCGACGAGGCCAGCGTGGTGGCCGGCTTCGCCGCGGCACGGGCAGAGCTGGGCAGGATCGACGTCCTGGTCAACAGTGCGGGACTGCTCACCGAATCACCGCTCCAGGACATGTCGCTGGCCCGGTGGCAGGAGACCATCACGGTCGACCTGACGGGGGTTTTCCTCTGCTGCCGTGAGGTGGTCGCCGGGATGCGGGAGAACAAATGGGGACGGATCATCAACATTTCGTCCCAGCTGGGCATCAAGGGCGGCACCGGCCTCAGCCATTACAGTGCGGCGAAGGCGGGCGTCATCGGTATGACCAAGTCCCTCGCTCTCGAGGTGGCTGGCGACAATGTGCTGGTCAACTGCATTGCCCCGGGACCGATCGAAACGCCGCTGGTAGAGGGAATCTCCGAGGACTGGAAGGCGGCCAAACGGAAGGAGCTGCCGTTGGGGCGTTTTGGCACACCAGCGGAGGTTGCACCCGTCGCTTTGCTGCTCGCCAGCGATCCCGGCGGCAACCTCTTCGTCGGCCAGACGCTGGGGCCCAACTCCGGTGACGTGATGCAGTGATGAATCCCCGTATCTCCCTCGCAAGTGCAAGGAGTGGCCGGTAGATGTGTGGCGTCTGCGGACGGACGGTCACTGCCGATGAGGTGCTCGGCCCGGTCAGCACCCTTCGTCACCGGCTGATCGCGGCGCAAACCATCAACGCGCTCTGCCACGGCCTGCCGGGTATCCCCAGCGTTCAAGCTGCTGGGGATACCTGGCTGGTCCGCGGAGTGACCGGCGCCGTCATCCAATGCGCCACGGTCAATGACGTGTGGCTGACCCTCCTGAAGGATCCGGCGGTGCTGCCTCACTCGGACAGACTGCGGCAGCGGCTACGGGCCCGGCTTCTGAACGAAACCGGCGTCGCCCTGAACGTCGTCAATGCCGGGCTTCAGCTGAGCGACCTGCCTACTCCGCTTTAGCCCTCTGGCCTGCGCCAGCTAGTTGGCGAAGACGTCCTGCAGCTTGTCCTCGGGAGTCCAGAGACCCAACGATTCGCCACCGTTGTTCAGCACCGACGCCGTTCCGCCGTTGTAGTAGGCCTCCGGGGTGTTGGTTCCGGGTCCGGTGTAGACCCGCAGTTCGGCACCTGCGTCGAGCACATATCCGTCACCGACGGTGAGGATGTTGTTGGCGGCGTCCCGAAGGAGATACCCGCTGACGTCAATAGTCCTGGTGCTGGCATTGCGCAGCAGGACATGCTCGCCGGTTTCGGGCTGGACGTCGTCGCCGGCCGGGTTGTTCACCGAGTCGATAATTTCGACGCCGCTGCCGGGAAACACCGGCGCCCCCTTGAGATACCGAACGTTCTGGATAGGGAAGTCGGTGGTGACGGCGTCGACGCCCAGGTCGATCGACGCCTGGACCGCCTCAGGCGAGTTCACCGTGTAGACGCCGAGCACCAGACCTGCCGCCTTGACGTCGCTGACATTCTGCGGCGTCAGGACACGGTAGTTGGTCCCCACGGAATCGGCGAAGGTAGCCCAGGAGGCCAGTACTGCGGGGCCCGGCACCACCCCGGCCAGCTGTTGGAGTTCAATGTCCGGTGCAATCCCGGCGAATGTCCGGTTGGAACCTTCATCAAACCCGAGGACCTGCACCTTGTCAGCTGCGACGAGGCGCTGCCAGGTCTTGTCGGTGCGCAGTTCGTCGGCCACCAGCTGCTCGATGCCCGGCGAGTTCACCGGCGACTTGATTTCGATGTAGACACCGGTCTTGGTGGTGGCGACCTTCGCGGCGTCGTCGAGATGCGGAATGCGTTCACCGACGAACTGGTCGTCGAAGTAGGATCCGGCGTCGAGCTGCTGCAGCTCGGCCCAGGTGAAGGAGGTAATCGGGTCGGTGGCGCGGTCCGGGAAGACGTCCTCGACGTTGGTGGTGCGCGCCGGGGTGTCGTCGTGGAAGAGGAACGGCACACCGTCGGAGCTGAGCTGGACGTCGATTTCAAAGAAATCGGCGCCGGATTTACGGCCGTCCTTGAACGCGGCAACAGTGTTCTCCGGCGCGGTTCCGGCGGCGCCGCGATGTCCGATAAGGATAGGTGATGCGTCGTCCTGTGCCGGAGCCGCAGGAGCCTGGACAGGAGCCTGCGCCGACGCAGCGGGCGCTGCCAGGAGGGTGAGGCCCACCGCCGCGGCGGCTGTGCTGGTGAGGGTCTTGGCGAAACGGGATGCCATAGAAGATGTTCCCTTCGTTGTGGTGGGGCGAGATCCCCTCCTCCACAGACGTTGCCGCACCAGGACATCCCGGACATCAATACCGGGTAAACGGAGCGTGAAAGCTCGCCGCGGCTACTCTGCCGCGTACCGGTCCACAAAGTTCCGCAGGATGGCAGACGGCCATTCCACCCGGGAGGCTCGGGCGCGGGCCATGTAGTCCTCGGCCTCTTCCGGCGGGAAATACCCTGCATTTCGGTACACGTCGATGCGCTGCACCAGCCCGTCAGCGTCGAGCTCTGGATGAAACTGGGTGGCATACAGGTTCTCGCGGATGCGGAACATCTGGACCGGGCAGCTGGCCGAGGAGGCCAGCAGTACCGCCCCCACCGGCAGGGTGGTGCACGCCTCCTTGTGGCCCACGAACGCATCGAACGACGCCGGGACGCCTGACAGCAGCGGATCTTCCGCGCCGGCGGGATTCAGGGTGATTGACGCCGGCCCAATCGGTTCGGCGAAGGTCCTGTCGATGACCGCCCCCTGATGCCGGCCGAGCGTCCCGACCCCATAGCAGGCGCCCAGGAACGGGAAGTCGGCCGCGACCACCCGGTCCAGCAACTCCCCAATCTCGCGTTCCACCCGCCGCTGCACGCCGGATTTGTCCTCCTCGGGATCGGAGGAGTTAAAAGGGCTGCCGCCCACGATGATCCCGGAATAGTGGTTCAGGTCGAGGTGCGGGATCGGACCGGATTCGGCCCGGACGCGGTGCAGCTGATCCGGTGCGAGTCCACCGAAGCGCTGGAACGCCTGGTACTCGCCGTCGGCGGCGGCGTCCTCGGCACGGGTGGCTAGCAACAGAAACGGTTTCACCTGTCGAGACTACTGCCCTGTGGCGCTTTGGTCAGTGCAGGATTTGGTCTGTGACCAACTCAGGCCTTGCGGTACGCAGAGTTGACTGCTAAGTCTGGGGTATCGAAGGTGAGAAAGAGAAGTGGAAAATGGTCCGGAAGAATCCGCACGTAGAAGAAGCCGACGAGAGCGACATCGAGGTCGGCAAGCCCAAGGAATGGGCGGCGGGTGTCCCGGGCGTCATGCATTCAATGCAACCGGCGCTCAAGCACATGGGGCCCAACCGAACGCGGAAAACCCTGTTGGCGCTGAACCAGAAAGACGGCTTCGACTGCATGAGTTGCGCTTGGCCGGATCCGGGGAAGCGCAGCAACTTTGAATTCTGCGAGAACGGCGCAAAGGCAGTCACCTGGGAAGCCACGCCTGTGGTGGTGTCTTCTGAATTCTGGGCCGAGCACTCCGTCACCGACCTGCTGACCAGGAGCGAATACTGGCTGGGCATGCAGGGCCGCCTCACCGAACCCGTCTACAAGCCTGCCGGCAGCGATCACTACCAGCCGGTCAGCTGGGAGAAGGCGTTCTCGCTCGTCGCCGACAAACTGAACAGCCTGGAAAGCCCACGTCAGGCGGCGTTCTACACCAGTGGCCGCGCATCAAATGAAGCCGCGTTCGCCTACCAGCTGTTCGTCAGGGCTTTCGGAACGAACAATCTTCCTGACTGTTCCAATATGTGCCATGAGTCCTCGGGATGGGCCATGGGCCAGACCATCGGAATTGGCAAAGCCACTGTGGCGTATGACGACTTCGCCAAAGCCGATCTCATCATCATCATGGGTCAGAACCCGGGCACCAACCATCCCAGGATGCTTACCGCTTTGGAACGCGCCAAGGAGAATGGCGCCGAGATTGTTGCAGTCAACCCTCTGCCTGAGG
The DNA here is from genome assembly GCF_015751665.1 of Arthrobacter sp. CAN_A1. Classification (NCBI taxonomy): domain Bacteria; kingdom Bacillati; phylum Actinomycetota; class Actinomycetes; order Micrococcales; family Micrococcaceae; genus Arthrobacter; species Arthrobacter sp. CAN_A1. The sequence goes on from NZ_JADOUR010000007.1 coordinate 21,881, forward strand.
CTGGACTTCGGCGATACAAGAACCCGCAGGAAGTCAAAGGAGTCCTGGGCCGCGGCACCGAAATTGCCGACCAGTTCATGCAGATCCGCATCGGTGGCGACATGGCGCTCATTCAAGCTATCTGCCGGCGGGTTCTCGACGCTGAAGCAGAAAATCCGGGAACCATTCTGGATCACGACTTCCTTGAGAAGCACACCCAGGGTCTCGACGAACTGAAAGTCAGCCTGACCCAGCTGGACGAGGGCGCTGTCCTTGAGGCGACTGGCCTGACTGTCGAGGAGATCGACGAATTGGCGGCCCGCTATATCAAGGCGGACAAGGTCATCATCACTTGGGCTATGGGAATCACGCAGCAGAAAAAGGGTGTGGCCACCATCAAGGAGATCATTAACCTGCTCCTGCTGCGTGGCAACATCGGCAAGCCCGGCGCAGGTGCGTCCCCTATTCGCGGTCACAGCAACGTCCAGGGCGACCGCACCATGGGCATCTGGGAGCAGATGCCGCCGTCCTTCCTCGATGCTCTTGAAGAGGAGTTTGGTTTCGACCCTCCCCGGGATCACGGCATTGACGCAGTGGAAACCATTCGGCAGATGCGCGACGGCGGCGTCAAGGTCTTCGTCGCCCTGGGTGGCAATCTGGTGGCAGCCATTTCGGACACGTACGCAGCCGAAGAAGCCATGCAGGCCACCGATATGACGGTCCAAATCTCCACCAAGCTGAACCGGTCGCACGCGGTGATTGGTAAAGAGGCGCTTATCTTCCCGACCATGGGACGTACCGAGATCGATATGCAGGCCAACGGTCCGCAGTTCGTCACAGTTGAGGACACGGTCTGTGCTGTGCACCCTTCGCACGGCACAGTGGACCCTGTCGCACCGAATCTTCTTTCAGAGGTGGCGATTGTCAGCCGTCTCGCACGGGCTGTTCTTGGTGACAAGGTCGAGGTGGACTGGGCCGGATTCGAAGGTAACTACGACGTCATCCGTGAGCACATTTCGCATGTCGTCGACGGGTGTGAGGACTACAACACGAAGGTCCGCCGGGAAGGGGGGTTCGTGTTGCCCAACGGCCCACGCGATTCGCGAACTTTCAGCACCCCTACCGGCAAGGCAATCATCACGGTGAACGCCTTACAGCCGGTTGAGCGGCCCGCAGGGACTCTCATTCTTCAGACCCTCCGCTCCCATGATCAGTTCAATACCACCATCTACGGCCACAACGACCGCTACCGTGGCATCAAGAAGGGCCGCCACGTGGTGTTCGTGAACCCCGATGATCTCGCCGAACTGGGCTTCACCGATGGTCAATACGTTGACGTACGGGGCGAGTACCAGGATGGCCGGGAGCGTGTGCTGCGGAACTGGCGGGTGGTCTCATATCCGAGCGCGCGTGGTTGTGCTGCAGCGTACTACCCTGAGGCGAACGTCTTGGTGCCGCTGGAAGAGCTGGCCGAGGGCAGTAACACGCCCGTGTCGAAGGCAGTGATCGTGCGGCTCGAGCCAGCCAAGGGCGACGCCTCCGAAACGGCTGCCGCTGCGAAGTCCTCAATCTCGTAACGCCCACAGAAAAGTGGCTCCACTGCGGGATTACGGTTTAGCAACCACTTCCCCGCGGTTGAGCCACTTTTTTGGTCAGCCAACAGTGAAGCTCCCGCTACTGGGCGGTCTTCGTCCAACCGTTGGCATCCGGGCCGTCTTCGAGGCCCTTGGCGTTAACCTGCATGACCATGTCGGCGGCTGACTGTACTGCATCGTTTGAGCCCTTGCGGCCGCTGGTGTCAGCGGTGCCCGCTGCGTAGCCGATCAGGAACGCGCTGATTGCTCCTGCGTTGGGAGAAACTGTAGTGGACGTCTCCTTGGCGACCTCAATGATGCGCTCGTGATCCACTTCCAAGTCGAGAATTTGCAGCGCCTGAGTGAGTTGACGGCTCCATTCGCTGAGGGTCCGCAGTTCGTCGTCGATACCTGACATGTGTGACTCCAATAATTGTGGGAAGGATGGTGCCCTCAAGCATTAGCATCTGTTCCTGCATTTCACAATGATGCGTGGCCACACATGGAGTGAATACGTTACGGGCTGACTTCCTCCGGCTGGGTATCGCCACGCTCTTCGACCTTGGCCGATCCTGGTGCGACAATCACTGTGATCACTGCCGCGAGAACCAGGATGACCGAGCCGAACCACATGCTCGCGCTGAGCCCCTGGGCGAATGCCTCCCGGGCAGCGTTGGCGAGATTCTCGCCGTCGGGCCCGAAGGACTCGGCGACGCCGATGGCTGCGCCAGCCCCCGAATCAACCACTTGCCGCACCTGATCGGGGAGGCCTTCCAGCACGGGCTTGATGTCGGCGCGATAGTAGCTCACGAGAATGCTGGACAAGACGGCGATACCAAGAACGCCGCCCACTTCGCGGGTGATGTCATTGACGGCGCTGGCAACTGACCGCCGCTCGGCGGGGAGTCCCTCGATGATCATTTCGGTCCCCGGGGTGATCCCCATTCCGAAGCCAATCCCGAACACGACCACCCCGGCGCCCATCACCCAGATGGACGCGTCGAGACCTCCGGCCAATCCGACGGCGAAGACAGCGAACCCCGCACTCATCAGGAAGAGTCCGAGCGATCCCGGGACGCGTGGACCGTACCGTTTGCTGAGGGCGCCCGAGATCCCGATTCCGGCACCCACCCCCAACGGAATGACCAGGAGTGCGAGGGCTGCGCCGAGCGGGGTGTAGTCAAGCACGATCTGGAGGTACTGCGGCGTGAGAACAAAGAAGCCGAGGGACGCGAAGAATTGGACCGTCACGATGATCGAGCCCGCAGCAAGTCCGCGGTTCCTGAACAGCCGGACATCGAGCGATGGATCCGCAGCCCGGAGTTGATGGGCAATAAAGGCGACGAAGCCGATGATTCCGATCCCCAGCGACGCCAGGGTGACAGGATCGAACCATCCGCGTTGGGGCCCTTCGACCACCCCGAACACCAGGCCAGCAAGCGCCACGACCGACCACAGCGCGCCCACTGGGTCCATCGACAGCGAGCGGTTGCGGTGCTGGGCCACGAGGAACAGCACCGGGACAATGATCGCGAGCGCCACGAAGCCGAACAGGAGTTGGACACTTCCCCACCAGAACGCTTCGAGCAGTGCGCCTGCGACAATGGTCCCGGCAACCGCGCCGGCGGAGCTAACTCCCGACCAGACACCGATGGCGAAGGTTCTGCGCTCTTCCGGATAAGCGTCAACGAGGGCAGAGAGGGTGACAGGGAAGACTGCTGCGGCGCCCACCCCGGATAGCGCGCGAAGGGCAATGAACCCATCGGTGTTTGGCGAAAAGGCTGACGCGACACAGGACAAGCCGAAGATGGCGAGCCCGATTACCAGAATCGTGCGGCGCCCGACACGGTCTGCTGCAATTCCGGCGGTCAGGAGCAAGGCGGCAAAGGTGAGCGCATAGGCATCGATAATCCACGTCAGCTCGGACTGGTTCGCGCCGAGGTCCGCTGCAATGTCGGGCAGCGCGATCGCAAGCGCTGAGTTGCCGGCCACCACCAGGGCGAGTCCTGCGCACAGGACTATCAGCAGTGCGCGGAGCCGGCCGGGAGTGAGCACTGGCTCGGACGACGGTGCCAGTGAGTCCTGTCTCATGATCGTGATCCTTTCAACTTTGTCTCGTTAAGGGAGTTGCTCCGTTACCGAGCTAATTGTCAACTAGTATTAGTGCATGACTCATAGCGAGCAGGCGAAGCGGGCTGAGGAAACCGAACGGCTCAGGGTGTCAGCTGAGGAACTCTCCTGGGCACTTCGGGGAGTCAACCGGGCAGCAGCCGAGGTGGACCATGCACTAGGTAGCAAAATCAACCTGCGGCCCCTGGACTACTCCGCCGTCGGGCATGTGATGAGCAGGGAAGGCGAGCCCCTCGGTCCCGCCGAACTCGGTAACCGGCTTGGCATCAGTACCGGGTCCGCGACCGAACTGGTCGATCGGCTCGAACGCGCCGGGCATCTGATCCGAATACGGGATGGAAAAGACCGTCGACGGGTACACCTGCGCCCCACCGAGGAGGCAGTTGATCGCATCCTCGGCGAACTTCGGCCTCTCTTCGACTCCCTCGATGCCCTCACTACCGAATTCACCAGTGACGAGCAACGGGCCATCGGTCGATACCTTCGGCTCGCTACTGAACGGCTTTCCCACTTCGCTGATGGCCTCACCGATGCGGCGAAATCTGAACGAACCCGCCCAGCTCACGACGACGACTAGCTCCTGCCCGATAATGGAGTCATGGCCTCCCCCATCGAGCACCTCGACGTCGCCATTATCGGAGCGGGCATCTCCGGTATCGGTGCAGCCCACCGGCTGCTGACCGAATGCCCAGGCAAGACGTTCGCCCTGTTTGATGCGCGAGCTGCGATCGGGGGCACCTGGGACCTGTTCCGGTATCCGGGCATCCGGTCCGACTCCGACATGTACACCCTCAGCTACCCCTGGCGCCCCTGGACCGGCCGGGACGCTATCGCGGACGGCTCCTCGATCCTGAGCTATCTCCAGGATACTGCTGAGGACGCCGGGGTGACCCCTCACATCCGCTTCAACACCCGGCTGGTCAGCGCCAACTTCTCCTCCACCACCTCCCACTGGACCCTGCAGTTGGAGACCGACGGCGGCGGTGACTCCGAGAGGCGAACGGTCACCTGTTCGTTCCTCTACTCCTGCACCGGCTACTACAACTACGCCGCCCCGTACCGGCCGGACCTGGCAGGCATCGAGGACTTCACCGGCGAGGTGGTCCACCCCCAGTTCTGGCCGGAGAGCCTGGACTATGCCGGGAAGCAGGTGGTGGTGATCGGCAGTGGCGCCACGGCAATCTCCCTCATCCCGTCACTGGTCGACGACGCGGCTCACGTCACGATGCTGCAGCGGTCGCCGTCGTACATCGTGCCCGTGCCACGCCGCGACCGTTTCGCCGCAGCTTTCCGGAAGGTTCTGCCGCCGCGGATCGCCTACACCCTGGCCCGCGCCCGCAACGTGGTCTACCCGCTGAGCTTCTACCAGTTGTGCACCCGGCTCCCCCCCTGTGGCGAAGGCGTATCTGCGGGACCAGGCCCGCAGCATCCTCAAAGACGAGAAACAGCTCAGCGATCACTTCACCCCCGCCTATAATCCGTGGGAACAGCGGATGTGCGTGGCACCCGATGGCGACTTTTACCGGATCCTCGCCTCCGGGAAGGCCTCGGTGGTGACCGAGCGGATCGACCGGTTCACACCGGGCGGGGTGAGGCTGGAGTCGGGCCGGGAGTTGGCGGCCGACGTCGTCGTCACCGCCACCGGTCTTGCCCTGCAGTCACTCGGTGGTGCGGCGCTCACTGTTGATCGTAAGCCAGTAGACCTGGGCGACGCGTGGGTATACCGGGGGGTGCTGGTGAGCGGGGTCCCGAACTTCGGGTATTGCCTGGGCTAGACGAATGCGTCGTGGACGCTGAAGTCCGATCTGAGTTCGCGCTATGTCCGCCGGTTGCTGAATCACATGGACCGGCACGGGCATACGGTGGCGGTCCCGGTGCCGACAGCGGACATGGCGCGGCGGCCGCTGCTGGACCTGTCCTCAGGTTTCATGCGGCGCTCGATCGGGGTGTTTCACCGGCAGGGTGCCCGGCGGCCATGGACCCTCGGCCTCAACTACCTGCTCGACGCACCGGCTGTCCTGCTGGGGAACGTCCGGAAGCACATGGCCTTCGACCCTGAGCCTGCCCATGCCGGTACGGCCGTCTCGGCCTCCGGCTCTTCAGAAGAGTAGGCTCCCGCAGGAGCGCTCCACAACAGAGTGCCGTAGCCGCAGGAAAGCGGCTTCCCCGCAGGAAAGTGGTTGCCCGACACCGAACCTGCGGGTGCGCCACTTTTTTGGGCGCGGGAGCGGCGGTTACTCGGTCTTCGCAGCTGATTTCAAGAGCTCCAACCGCAGAGAGCGGGCAGTTTCCATGTGCTGCTTGGCGATCTGCCGGGCGTCGTCGGGCCGTTGTTCGACAATGGCCCGCACCAGCGCTTCGTGCTCGTCCAGCGCGTCCTCCCACCGGTTGCCGACCGAGAGGGTTGACCGCGGCGTGTGGATGAGGTGGGTGGAGAGACGATCAAGGAGGTCCTGGAGCACCCGATTGTGCGCCGCGGTACTGACGGCTGCATGAAACTCGACGTTGCAGCGGATCCGGGTCTGGTCGTCCGGAGAGCCAAGTTCCCGGTCCCGTTCAACCAGGGCCTCCAGCCGCATGATGTCTGGGACGGTCCGACTTTTGGCGGCTTGACCCGCAGCCTCCTGTTCCAGCATTACCCGCAGGTCATAAATCTGGATGACCTCCTGCGGGTCAATCTGAGGCACTTGCAGCCCCCGGGCAGCTCGCTCGAGAAGGCGCTCGTGCTGCAACCGGCTGAGAGCCTCGCGGATGGGTGTGCGCGACACGCCGAACCGCTCCGACAGCCCCACCTCACGCAGCGGCGTCCCGGGAGGGTGAACTCCTGCCAGAATCTCGCTACGCAGCACCCGGAAGATCACTCCGCCATCTACGCGCCCCGTCGAATCAGCTAGATCAGACACGGATCGCCAGTTCAGACACTTGCTGCTCCTCTTGATGGGGCCTGGACAGTAGGCACCCTACTACTCTAGATCCGCTTAGGCTATGACAGGTTGCCCGCACGACGACTAGACAGCATTCCCGCTACCCAACCGACGTCGTCGAAGAAGTACGTGTATCCCACGTCAAAACAAGGGGATACACGTACTTCAACGGGCGGCCGAGCTAGCCTTTGGCAGGCTTGACAGCAACCACTGGAACATCGGCATCCATGATGATCCGTTGTGCTGTGCTGCCCAGGATGAACTTGCCCATCGCCGACCGGCGACGGGTACCAATCACGATCATGGTCGCTGAATGTCGTTCTGCTGCTTCCAGCACCTCGGTATCCGCGTCATTGCCGCGCATTGGTTGTTCAATCTCAACCGCCACCCCGGCATCCGTAGCCCGGTCCGTGAGAGCAGTCAGTTGTTCAGACGACGCCAGCTTCGGATCCCCGGGAGCCTCCCCACGAGACGAGTTCACGATCACCAGTTTGCAGTGATGAGCCACCGCTTCAGCCAGCGCGAAGTCGAAGGCAGCTTCAGCTGACGGGTTGTGGGCGTGCGCTAGAACAATACTCATGGGACGGCCTTTCGGGAAGGTCGGGGTGGTTGGACGGTGCTGCTAGACGGCGATCTGGCGCAGGACGTACTGCAGGATGCCACCGTTACGGTAGTACTCGGCTTCGCCCGGGGTGTCGATCCGCAGCACGGCGTCGAAGGTGACAGGCTGGCCGCCGCCTTCGGGGGTCGCGGTGACGGTGACGGTCTTCGGGGAGGTGCCGTTGTTCAGTTCGGTCACGCCGGACACCGCGAACGTCTCGGTGCCGGTGAGGCCCAGCGACTCGGCATTCTGGCCCTGGGGGAACTGCAGGGGCAGCACGCCCATACCAATGAGGTTGGAGCGGTGGATCCGCTCGTAGCTCTCGGTGATGACGGCGCGGACACCCAGCAGTGCAGTGCCCTTGGCAGCCCAGTCACGGGACGAACCCGAGCCGTATTCCTTACCGGCCAGAATCACCAGCGGGGTTCCCGCGGCCTGGTAGTTCATTGCCGCATCGTAGACGGCAGCCTGGGGCGCGTCGGCCTGGCTGAAGTCGCGGGTGAAGCCACCCTCGACGTCCTCAAGGAGCTGGTTGCGGATCCGGATGTTCGCGAACGTGCCGCGGATCATCACCTCGTGGTTTCCGCGGCGTGAACCGAAAGAGTTGAAGTCCTTGCGTTCCACACCGTGCTCCAGCAGGTACCGGCCTGCGGGGGTGTCGGACTTGAAGGAACCGGCGGGTGAGATGTGGTCGGTGGTGACCGAATCCCCCAGCTTCAGCAAGACGCGTGCACCTTCAATGTCGGTGACGGGCTCCGGCTCGGCCTTCATTCCCTCGAAGTACGGGGGCTTCCGGACGTAGGTGGATTCGGGATCCCATTCAAAGGTATCGCCTGCCGGGGTGGGCAGGGACTGCCAGCGCTCGTCGCCGTCGAAAATGGTGCCATAGCTGGCCTGGAACATTTCCTTGTCGATGGACTCGTCAATGATCTGCTGCACCTCGACCGGGTTCGGCCAGATGTCGCGCAGGAAGACGTCGTTGCCGTCGTCGTCCTGGCCGAGTGGATCGGCGTCGAAGTCGAAGTCCATGGTGCCGGCCAGGGCGTAGGCGACCACCAGTGGCGGTGACGCCAGGTAGTTCATCTTCACGTCAGGGTTGATGCGACCCTCGAAGTTACGGTTGCCGGAGAGGACAGCGGTGACGGCCAGATCGGCGTCGTGAATGGCCCGGGTGATCTCCTCATCAAGGGGACCCGAGTTACCGATGCAAGTGGCGCAGCCGTAACCGACTACAAAGAAGCCGAGCTTCTCCAGGTACGGGATCAGGCCTGACTTCTCGTAGTAGTCGGTGACCACCTTCGAGCCGGGAGCAACCGAGGTCTTGACCCAGGCCTTCGACATGAGGCCCTTCTCGACGGCGTTGCGTGCCAGCACGGCAGCTGCCATCATCACCGAGGGGTTGGACGTGTTGGTGCAGGAGGTGATGGAGGCGATGGTGACCGCTCCATGATCAAGGGTGAAGCTACGGCCATCGGCGGTTGTCACCTCGATGGGGCTTGAGTCGCGGTTCGCCTCGGTCTCGGTGACCGTCTCGTGCGGGTGATCGTCGATTTTGGTGGCGGTCCCGTTTGAGGAGGGTGGGTCTGACGCCGGGAAGGACTCTTCGAGTGCCTCGTCGACCGTCGCGCCCTCCTCCTCGACGGAGCGGTGCACATAGTTTTCCAGGTCCTTGCGGAACTGGGGCTTGGCGTTGGTGAGCTCGACGCGGTCCTGTGGACGCTTCGGACCGGCAATCGAGGACACGACAGTCGACAGATCGAGTTCCAGGTACTCGGAGAACAGGATCTCCTTGCTCGGGTCATGCCACATGCCCTGGGCTTTGGCGTAGGCCTCAACCAACGCCAAATTCTCTTCCGGGCGACCGGTGAGACGGAGGTAATCCATGGTGACGTCGTCGATCGGGAACATGGCGGCCGTTGAGCCGAACTCGGGGCTCATATTGCCGATGGTCGCGCGGTTGGCCAACGGCACAGCGCTGACGCCTTCTCCGTAGAACTCAACGAACTTGCCGACGACGCCGTGCTTACGGAGCTTCTCCGTGATGGTGAGAACGACGTCGGTGGCTGTTGCTCCGGCGGGAATCTCGCCGGTGAGCTTGAAGCCCACGACGCGCGGGATGAGCATGGAGACGGGCTGGCCGAGCATGGCTGCCTCGGCCTCGATGCCGCCAACACCCCAGCCAAGGACGCCGAGCCCGTTGACCATGGTGGTGTGGGAGTCGGTGCCGACGCAGGTGTCGGGGTAGGCCTGCAGGGCGGTGGTGCCGCCGGTGGTGACCTCGCGGGTCATCACTGTGCGGGCCAGGTACTCAAGGTTGACCTGGTGCACGATGCCCATGCCGGGAGGAACCACCAGGAAGTCATCAAAGGCGGTCTGTCCCCAGCGGAGGAACTGGTACCGCTCGCCGTTGCGCTGATATTCGATCTCGATGTTGCGTTCGAGGGCGCCGGCGTTGCCAGCGAAGTCGATCTGTACTGAGTGGTCGATGACCAGTTCAGCCGGAGCCAGCGGATTGACCCGCTTGGGGTCCCCGCCGAGCTCTACGACTGCTTCACGCATGGTGGCGAGGTCGACGACGCAGGGCACGCCGGTGAAATCCTGCATGATGACGCGTGCAGGGGTGAACTGGATTTCGGTGTCGGGCTCTGCTTCAGGGTCCCAACTAGCCAGCGCGCGCACGTGGTCGGCCGTGATGTTGGCGCCGTCCTCGGTGCGGAGGAGGTTCTCGAGGAGCACCTTCAAACTGTAGGGAAGCTTCTCTGATCCCTCTACAGCGTCGAGGCGGAAGATCTGATATTCAGCCCCCGCCACCTCGAGTACACCTTTGGAGCCGAATGTGTCGACAGCAGTCATTTGCAGTTATCCCTTCGAGGATCGGTTAGGCCTTTAAATCCATCATATCCTGAAACGCAAATTGGCTGTATACAGTGGTACACACTCTGCCTGCTCGCCAGAAAAGTGGCGGAGGCGCAGGTTAGCGGTTGCGCCACCACTCCCCTGCGGGTCCGCCACTTTTCGCGGCGGGGATAGGGCCCCCACCGCAGGGCAGCCACTTTTCTTCACCGCCAGCCTGACGAGTCTGGACGGCCGCGCCGACCCGCCACACCGGAATGCCCCCTCGGCGGGGCGGGGTGCGGGACGGGATTCTCACCCGGCGAGAAACTCCCTTCCCAACGAGTGTGACCCCGGGCACACTTGCATCAGCACTCGTTCACCGCTGGGAGAGCGCCGGAAGTCCGTCGGAACCTGCCCGCGTACGTCATCGCTGAGGAGGACCATGAGAGCCGTTCGCGTACACCGCTACCAGGAAGACCCGCTGATCGACGAGGTGCCGGAGCCCACGGCGACTGGCCCGTGGGACGTCATCGTCGATATCGGCGCGGCAGGCCTGTGCCGCACCGACCTGCACGTCATCGAGGGACAGTGGGACGCGATCCAGCACCCCCAACTCCCCTACATCCTTGGACACGAGAACGCTGGCTGGGTCCGCGAGGTGGGCTCTGCCGTCACCAACGTCCAGCCCGGTGACACAGTGATCATGCACCCGATCGTCACCTGCGGCCTCTGCCTGGCCTGCCGTGAAGGACAGGACTCCCACTGCGGAAACTCAACCTTCCCCGGGCTGAACGTCGACGGCGGGATGGCCGAGGTGATGAAGACCAACGCCCGCTCGGTGGTGAAACTGGATCCGGCGCTGAAGCCGGCCGACATCGCCGCCCTCGCCGACGCCGGCCTCACCGCCTACCACGCGGTCCGCAAGGCCGCACCGCTGCTCCACCCCGGCACCCACGCCGTCGTCATCGGAAGCGGCGGGCTGGGCCACATCGGCATCCAGTCCCTGAAGGCGCTGACCTCGGCGCAGATCACCGTCGTCGACACCTCCGAGGAGGCGCTTGAACTGGCCCGGACGCTCGGCGCTGACCACACGCTGTCGCAGGCCGGTGACGGCGGGAAGCTCCTCGAGATCACCGAGGGCGGGGCGCACGTGGTCTTCGACTTCGTCGGCGAACACGGCACCGAAGAGCTAGGCCTCAACGCGCTCCGGAACCGGGGCAGCTACTACACGATCGGCTACGGCGGAGCGGTGAACATCGACACCATCGAGATCATCTCCCGGGAAATCAACATTGTGGGAAACCTCGTGGGCACGTACCTCGACCTCGTGGAACTCATGACCCTCACCGCCCAGGGCAAAGTCACCCTGCACACCCAGACGTACGACCTCGAAGACGCTGTCCAGGCCATGCATGACCTGGACAGCGGCAAGCTGGTCGGCCGTGGCATTCTCGTTCCCAACCTCACCACCCAAGGGAGATAACAATGGCGTATCCCGCGAAATACTCGACGCTCAACGAGCTTCAACTCACTGAGGAGGCCCGGGCCATCCTGGTCCGGATCATCAGGGTGGCGTTCCCGCATCCAAAGATCCCTGACGGACCGTATGAGCGCATGGCTGACAAGATCATCACCGAGTCCAACGAATCCACCTGGTTCCGGGTGGCCCTCACCCAGGGCCTGCTGACCCTGAACCAGCAGGGCGGTGAGAATTTCCTTGACCTCTCCGATGACCGAGCCCTCGCCGTGCTGCAGCGCATCGCTGACCTGGACTTCTTCGGCTTCATCCGGCGGACCACGGTCCTGAACTTCTATGACGACCCCGAGGTGTGGGAAGTCTTCGGCTACGAAGGGGAGTCCTTTTCCAAGGGCGGCTACCTCCACCGCGGATTCGATGACCTGGACTGGCTGCCCAACCCCCGGGTCGAGGAAGCCGACGAACCGCTCACCGAAATCGGCCCGCTCGGCTACGAGATTGCGCAGCACGCACCGCAGCGGGTCAGGGACTCAGCAGACAGCACCCCCGAGGAGCCGGTCGATGACCTCTTCAAGGGCCAGGACAAAGTTGGAGGAGCACGAACCATATGAGCAACGAAACATCAGCACACTTTGGCCTGGACGACGACTCGGTGGTCGTCATCATCGGCTCCGGCGCGGGCGGCGGAACCCTCGCCCACGAACTCACCACCAAGGGCATCAAGGTAGTGGTCCTCGAAGCGGGCGGCCACATCCAGCACGACGAATACATCAACAACGAGTGGGAATCGTTCAACCAGATGGCCTGGCTGGACCCGCGGACGACGTCGGGCACCTGGCGGATTGCGCGCGACTTCCCCAACCTGCCCGCCTGGCTGGTGAAAGCGGTGGGCGGCACCACCACCCACTGGTCCGGTGCCACCCCACGGTTCAAGGCCCACGAGTTCAAGACCCGCAGCACCTACGGCCGGATCGACGGCGCCAACCTCCTGGATTGGCCCATCACCCTCGACGATCTGGCACCGTACTACGACAAGGCCGAGCAGAAGATCGGCAGCACCCACCGTCACGGGCGCCCGCCGATGCCCGCCAACAACAACTACAAGGTGCTCGCCGCGGGCGCTGAACGGATCGGGTACCGGCACTACGCCACCGGCCCCTACGGCACCAACGCCGAACCCTACGACGGCCGTCCCGCCTCCATCCAGGACGGCTTCAACTTCCAGGGCGACAAGAACAAATCCAAGTGGTCCACCCTTGTTTCCGAAATCCCCAAGGCGCTGGGCACCGGGAAACTGGATCTGCGGCCCAACTGTCACGCCGTGCAGATCACCCACACCCCCGAGGGGACCGTGGACAGCGTCATGTACATCGACGACGCCGGGAACCTCCAACGCCAGAAGGCCCGCCTCGTCGCGGTGGCCGGGAATTCGATTGAGACGCCGCGTCTGCTGCTGCTCTCCGGATCTCCCCTGTTCCCGGACGGGCTGGCCAACTCGTCCGGCCAACTGGGCCGGAACTATATGCGCCACACCACCGGTTCGGTCTACGCCAAGTTCGACAAACCGGTCCATATGTACCGCGGGGAGACGATGGCTGGCTTAGTGGCCGACGAGTCCCGGCACGACGTCGACCGCGGCTTCTCGGGCGGCTACTACCTGGAAACCATCGCGTTGGGACCGGCCTTCCTGGCCAGCTTCGCGGACCCCGGAGCCTGGGGTCCGAACTTCGCCTCGCTGCTCGACGACTACGAAAACACGGCAGGTTTGTGGATTGTCGGCGAGGACATGCCACAGGAAACCAACCGGGTCACCCTGAACACCAGCGTGAAAGACCGGCTCGGCCTGCCCGTGCCGAACGTGCACTTCGACGACCACGCCAACGACACGGCGATGCGCAACCACGGCTACCAGCAGGCGTCCCTGCTCTACGAAGCGGTAGGGGCGCTGTCCTCGCACCACACCCCGCCGTATCCCGCGACCCACAACATGGGAACCGCACGGATGAGCGAGCGCCCGGAAGACGGCGTCGTCAACCAGTGGGGGCAGACCCACGACGTGAAGAACCTTTTCGTGTCGGACGGGTCGCAGTTCACCACGGGTGCGGCAGCCAATCCGACGCTCACCATCGTGGCGCTGGCGATCCGTCAGGCGGACTACATCGCGGAACAGTTGGCGACCTCGGCCCTGTAGCCCGGTAGACGCCGACCCGGGAACGCAACGGGTCGGCTTCCAGTCCGCGGCATAGTCTGGAGGAACAGTGTTCCGAGGCGCGACGATCTCCTCAGTAGTGCCGGACTGGCTGCTGATAGTTGCTGCTGGTGCGCCGCTAGCCACCGTCGTGGCGGCAGTCATCGCGGGCACAGTTGCGTGGGTCGCGTTAGCGCAACGGCGGACAGCAGACAGGAGAGACCTATGGTGGAAACGCACCCAGTGGGCGATCGACGAGGCAATGGACGCCGACCCAGGAACGCAACGGGTCGGCTTGGCGGTCCTGAACCACCTGGCGATCAGTGATCTCTGCGGGGACGAGGACGAAGTCCTTGTCGATCTCGTAGCCAAAACGGTTCAGGACACCCTGATCGACCGGGAGGCCCTGAAACCGGACAACCCGGCGCAGGGTGTGTACACCGAGTCGACAGCAGCGGATACTGGAACCAGGAGAAAGGGGTTGAAATGGCTGAGAAGGAATTCTTCAATATCCTGAGCGCCGGTCGGCTGAAACGATCAAAGCCGTCCGCCAGTCCCGAGAAACTGAACGTCATCGGTTCTAAACTCATTACCCGCGACGTCATATCTGGCAATTACTTCGTGACGCTGCCCTCACGCGGCGAGACCATTATTGTTGCTTCACTGCCCAGCGCCCGGGTGTTGGCCGAAGCCGAGTCGGTCCGCGCCACCGTTGCCTCCCGCATCAAGTCCTAGGCCGCGCGAGAGAATCACACGAAGATCAGTACAAACCCTGCCACCGCAGAAGCCACTCCGATGCCGGTCAGGATCCAGCCCAGGATCCTGTACGCGTGCGCCGGCGGCACCGGTTCGGTCAGCGCGTACAGGCTTGGATCGCGCCGGTTGTAATAAATGGTGAACTCGGTCCCCGGCACCAGATCCTTGCCCTCCCTGAAGGTGAACAGGGCTTCCCTGATCTCGTAATCCTGATCGTGCCAGCGGTAGCCGATCCCTTCACCGGTCACGAAAACAACTGCGTGCGTGGCGGTCCAGCCGAGTTGTGAGGTGCGGATAATCCAGGCCGCCAGGATCAGCAGGATCCCCGGCACCAATCCCACCCAGGTGAGGACCTCAGTAATGACACCCCACAACTGAGACTGGTTCTCCATAGTTTGATGCTATCGAGTATTTACTGACGCTGCGGCAACACCGACGTGGCCCGTAGCGCGCGGCCCACCTTGTCCGCAGTGTCCCGCAGCAGCACCGCGATCTTCGCTGACCGCTGGTCAAAGTCCGCGGCGTTGAGCGAGACGGCAACGGATCCCACGATCTGACCGGCGGCGTTCCGCACCGGAGCCCCCAGACAGGAGGATCCGATCATGAACTCCTCCCGCTCGACGGCGATCCCACCTTCTCTGACCCGGTCCAGTTCCAGCTCCAGGTCCTCCAGGGTGCTGATGGTGTTGTCGGTAATGGCGGGCAGCCCGTGCCTGGCCAGAAAGACCCGGCGCTGCACCGGGTCCATGCCGGCCAGCAGGATCTTGCCGAACGCCGTCGCATGCGCTGCGTCGTTGAACCCGAAGCCCATCGGGGTGATGCGCCGTCGGGCTGGCGAGTCCACCACGTGCGCCACTACAATATGGTCGCCGCGGTGCACGGCATAGTAGGCGGCGGCGTCACCCCGCGAATGAAGTTCCAGCATCAACCGGGCCACCGCTGACGGTGTCCCCACCTGGCGGTGCAGCGACGCGTCCAGGGCGTGCAGCTTGTAGCCGAGTGCGTACCGGCTCTCCTCCTTGAGATGCACCAGATGCCGAGACTCAACGAGGGTTTTCAGGAGCCGGTAAACGCTGGGCAACGGCATGTTCAGGGCGGCGGCGATCTCCTTGGCCGACAGCCCGCGCTCATCGGCCGCGACGGCGTCGAGCAGCGCAAAAGCCTTTTGCACCGAAGCCATGCCGGTAAGGGCATCATTGCGTCCCATGACCCCATCTTCGCCGGTCGTCAAGCCAACGCCAAACAACCCCGTCAGACCGGCGCCAACCATCCCCGCACTAGCCGGCTACCGGCTACTCGACGGTCAGCTCACCCATGCGACCCCACCCGTCCGAGGAAATCTTCTCGCTGATGATCTGCGGTGTCTCCACCAGCGCCTGCGGCATGTCCTTCATGGCCTGCTGGAAGTGCCCGCTGTTCACGTGATCGCCGGCGGCGTCGTCCTGGAACGCCTCGACCAGGACGAACTCGTTGGGGTTATCCACGCTGCGTGACCAGTCAAACCACAGGTTCCCTGGCTCCTGCCGGGTGGACTCGGTGAAGGAGCGGGTGAGGTCGAGCCAACGGTCCGTCCAGTCGGGTTTGACGTTGAACTTTACGACGATGAAGATCATGGGGCGCCTGCCTTGGGGTGTGGAAGTGAAGCGGTGTTTCCAGCAGTCTGCCAAGAATCACCGCAGCCTCCAACTTCGGTTCTCGCCTTGTGAGAATGACCGGCGTCATCCCCGTGGAGCTCGCCTACGCTGACAGTGGAACAGCCTCAATCAAAGGAGATCGAGATGAGCAATCCCATCAGCGTCCGCACCATGATCAGCCCTGCCCGGTACGTCCAGGGGAAGGGCGCCATCCACCGGGTGGGCGAATTCCTCACCCCGCTCGGCAGCAAGCCGCTGATCGTGGCCGACGATCTGGTCTGGGGGTTCGTAGCGCATGACGTCGAAGCCTCCCTCACCGCCGCCGGCCTGCCGACCACCCGGGTGGGGTTCGGTGGGGTGCCCAGCGCCAACGAGGTCAACCGGCTGACCGGTCTCATCGCCGAACACCAGGCAGACGTGATCGTGGCGGTGGGCGGCGGCAGCACCATCGACGCGGTCAAGGCCTCCGGGTTCGCCTCGGGGATCCGCTGGGTCACCGTACCGACCGTCGCCTCCACCGACGCACCGACCTCCGCACTGTCAGTGATTTACACGGACGACGGCGTGTTCGAGGAGTACCGTTTCTTCCCCCGCAACCCCGACCTGGTGTTGGTGGACACCCAGCTGGTCGCCAACGCGCCGGCGTCGTTCCTCGCCGCCGGAGTGGGCGACGCCCTGGCCACCTGGCTTGAGGCCCGGGCCACGAGCCTGGCCTTCACCACCACCATGGCCGGCGGTCTGCCCACCCTGACCGGTACTGCACTAGCCCGGCTCTCGTGGGATGTGCTCTGGGAGAACGCCCTCCCAGCGCTCGACGCCGTCCGCGACAACGTGGTCACCCCCGCCCTCGAAAAAGTGGTGGAAGCCAACACGCTGCTGTCCGGGCTGGGGTTCGAGTCCGGCGGCCTGGCAGCCGCCCACGCCATCCACAACGGCCTGACCGCCGCCGCCCAGACCCACGGTCTGGCGCACGGCCAGAAGGTCAACATCGGCTCCCTCACCCAACTGGTCCTCGAGGGTGCGCCCAGCGCCGACATCAGGGACTTCGTCGAATTCACCACTCGGGTGGGCCTGCCGAATACGCTGACCGAGGTGGGCCTGTCTCCCGACGACGACGAGGACCTGCGGCGCGTGGCCGAAGCCGCCACGGTACCCGGCGAAACCATCCACAACATGCCCTTCCCCGTGGGCGTGGATGACCTCGCCAGCGCCCTGAAATCGATCGAGCGGCTGTCCGCCGGCATCCGTACCCGGGCGGGCCTGCCCGAACCCGTGCAGTACAAGGCGAAGCACTGACCGTCCGGCCGCCGGCGCAGGTGATTGAGGCCCTGCGCTCGGCAGTCGCTGACCCGTCGCGGGTGTTGACGCGCGCCATCGACCTGCACGCCAACGCCCATGATGCGTCGCATTTCCTGCTCATCCCGCAGGCAGTGGTGGTTCCGTCGACCGCAGCGGAGGTGGGGCGCCTCCTCCAGGCGAGCGCCGCGCAAGGCATCCCGCTAACCCTCCGAGCGGGTGGCACCAGCCTCAGCGGGCAGGCCATCTCGGACAGTGTGCTGGTGGACGTGCGCAGGAATTTCAGGGACATCGAGGTGCTCGACGGCGGTTCGCGAGTGCGCGTCCAGCCTGGGGTCACGGTCAGGGCGCTCAACGCCCGGCTGGCCCGGTACGGAAGGAAGTTCGGCCCCGACCCGGCCAGCGAAGCGGCGTGCACCATCGGCGGGGTGGTGGCCAACAACTCGTCGGGGATGAACTGTGGCACCACGGACAACGCCTACCGGACGCTTGAGTCGGTGACAGTGGTGCTGCCCAGCGGCACCGTCGTCGACACCGGCGCCGCGGATGCCGACGCGCACCTGCGGGCCCTCGAACCCGATCTCCATGACGGGTTGCTGCGACTGTCCCGGCGCCTGCGGGACAACCCCGCCTCCGTCAGGACGGTGCAGCACCAGTTCTCGATGAAGAACACGATGGGGTATGGCCTGAACGCGCTGCTGGACTTCGACACGCCCGCCGCCATGCTGGCCCACCTGATCGTGGGCAGCGAGGGAACCCTGGGCTTCATTGCCGAGGCGGTGTTCCGCACCATTCCCCGCCCCGCCTTCGCCGCGACCGGCCTGCTGGTGTTCCCGGACCTGGAAACCGCTGCGGCAGCCCTGCCTGCGCTGGTCGACTCCGGGGCGGCGACCGCTGAACTGATGGACGCCGTCTCCCTGAAGGTGGGCCAGGCCCTGACGGGGGCGCCCGACGTCGTCCGCGCCCTGACGGTCCAGGACCAGGCTGCGCTGCTGGTGGAGTATTCGGCGTCGTCGGCGGCGGAACTCGACGAACGGCAGGGCGCCCGCCAATACCTGCTGGGCGGGCTTGGTCTCAGCGAACCGGCCCAGTTCAGCACCGACCCCGCGACCCGGGCCAGCCTGTGGCAGTTACGCAAGGGCCTTTATGCGTCGGTGTCCGGGGCCAGGCCGCCGGGCACCACTGCCCTGCTGGAGGATGTGGTGGTGCCCGTCCCTGCGTTGGCCCGCACCTGCACCGCACTGACCCGGTTGTTCGGCGAACACCGGTACAGCAACAGCGTCATTTTTGGGCACGCCAAGGACGGCAACATCCACTTCATGCTGACCGACCGGTTCGCTGCCCCCGACGAGCTGGAGCGGTACCGGGCGTTCACCGAGGACATGGTGGATCTGGTGTTGGGCGAGAACGGGTCACTGAAGGCCGAGCACGGCACCGGCCGCATGATGTCGCCCTACGTCCGGCGGCAGTACGGTGATGAGCTGTATTCGATCATGCGGGAGCTCAAGGTGCTGTTCGATCCGGCCGGCATGCTCAACCCGGGCATCATCCTCGACGACGACCCGCAGGCCCACCTCCGCCACATCAAGACCACCCCGGAGGTGGCCCCCGAGGTGGACCGCTGCGTCTCCTGCGGGTTCTGCGAACCGGTCTGCCCCAGCAAGGACATCACCCTCACCCCGCGCCAGCGCATCGTGACCCTGCGCGCCATTGAACAGGCACGGCTCGACGGCGACACCGGGTTGGCGGCGCAGCTCGCGAAGGACTACGACTACGAATCGGTCCAGACCTGCGCCGTGGACGGCATGTGCCAGACCGCGTGCCCCGTGGAGATCAACACGGGATCCCTGGTCAAACGGCTGCGCCGCGACGACGCCGGGCGGGCGGAGAACCTCGCGTGGTCGGGTGCCGCACACCGGTGGAACCTGGTCACCCGCGGGGCAGGGCTGGTGCTCGACGGCGCCGCGAAAGTCCCTGACGCCGTCGTCGTCCCGGCGAATCGGCTGGCGCGGACCGTGCTGGGGCACGACAGGGTGCCCCTGTATTCAGCCGAACTGCCAGCTGGCGGAGCCCCGCGGGCGCGGCCAGCCCCCGCCACCGCACCCGACGCCGTGTACTTCCCGGCCTGTGTGGGGACGCTGTTTGGCCCCGCGGGGGAGGGTTCGGGGGTGCAGGACAGTTTTGCGTTGCTGTGCGAGCGGGCAGGGATATCCCTGCTGCTCCCTGCCGGGATTGACGGGCTGTGCTGTGGGACGCCGTGGGCGTCGAAGGGTATGGCCGCCGGCGAGATGGCAATGCGGGCGAAGACCGTTGCGGCGCTGCGGGAGGCCACCCGTGACGGCGAACTGCCGATCGTCTGCGACGCCTCCTCCTGCACGGAGGGGCTGATCGGTGCGCTCGACGAGGCATCCCGTGAGCTGGAGGCGGCCGGCCATCGGCCCCTGGTAGTGCTGGACGCCGTCCAGTTTGTGGCCGACCGGGTGCTGCCCGTGCTGGGCGCCGTCGAACCGCTCGGCTCGCTGGCGCTGCATCCCACGTGTTCCTCGACCCGGCTGGGGCTGAACCCAGCGCTGGAGGCAGTGGCCGCCGTCGTCTCGGCGGAGGTGCTGATCCCCGAGAACTGGGGCTGCTGCGCGTTCGCCGGTGACCGCGGGATGCTTCACCCCGAGCTCACCGCGTCAGCCACCCAGCGGCAGGCCGCCGACATCGCAGCCTTTGGCGCCTCGGCCCATGCCTCCTGCAACCGCACTTGCGAGCTGGGGATGACCCGGGCCACCGGGGAGGATTATCGCCATATCCTTGAGCTTCTAGAGGAAAGTACGAGGATCCCCCCATGCGACTGATCGCCGAACACTGCTACCAGCTCGACAAGTCGAAGGGGTCGAACGGGTATCTGGTCAGCGCCCCAGGAGTCACCGCGGTGATCGACCCCGGCATGCCGGGCGGCTACGCTGCCCTGCTCACCGAACTGCGCGACGCGGAGCCGGTGATTGGACCGGTCACCCACATCCTCCTGACCCACTACGACGCCGACCACACACGGGTGGCGAAGCAGCTGCAGCAGACGCTCGGGGTCCCGGTCTGGCTCGGCGCCTCCGACGCCGCCATCCTGCGCGGGGACGTTCCCCCGCCCACCCGCTTCCGGCGTTTCCTGGCCCGCGTCTTCCCCACCGCATATCCGGCGGGAGTGGTGGAGCTCACCGGTGAACAGACCATCGCCGAGGGGCTCACAGCCTTCCCGACGCCGGGCCACACGCCCGGCCACTTCGCGTTCCAGTTCGGTGAGGTGCTCTTTTCCGGGGATGCGGTGGCCGTCTCCAGAAGCGGTGAGCTCAAGCAGTTTTACCGGCTGACCATCAGCGACCCGGGACAGGCGCGGCAGACCGAGGAACTGCTGCAGGCCAGGATCGCCGACGATGGGGTGCAGTGGATCTGCGCCGGGCACAACGCGCCGGCGAAAACCGGGATCCGCTAGGAGTCTTTAGGGGCGGAGTCTTCGCGACCGGAATCTTTAGCAGCAGCGTCTTTAGGGGCCGCGTCCGTTGCCGGTTCGTCGGAGGTCCTCAGGTCATCGAGGGCCTTGATGGCCTTCTCCCAGCGTTTCTGCCGCTCGGCGGGTGACTGTTCCCACCAGGGCGTGCCCCGTTCGCCGAGGCCTTCCTTGGCGATCTGCACCCGGCGACGCGCGTCCTTCACCTTGGGTTCCTGCTTGGCCTTGCGGTACTTGTTCACTGCTGAACGGGCGCGGCCCAGCTGGGACAGCAACTGCTTGGCGACGTCGTCGGGCAGGGTGGGATCGGCGCGGCGCCATTTCCTGCCTTCGTGCAGGAAGAACCGGTCATCGTCGGGCGTCTGGGGTGTGGTGGTCATGCCCGCCTATCGGGGTAAGTGGTGTGGTACCAACCTACTAGCTGCTGGGAACCGGCGGGCCAATGACGAGCAAGGCCGCGAAAACCACGGCGATGGCCGCGATCGACACCACGGCGGCGAGCAGGGGCTTGCGCAGTACCCAGGCCTGTACCTGCTCGGCCGGGCCGCGCGGGCTGTCAGCGCCGGGAGCGAGCCGCCACCCGCCGGCGAGCTTCCCCCGGCGTTCCATCACCTGGTCAAAAACGACCGATGCGAGCGGAACGACAGCGGAGAGCAGGCCCAGCAGACCGGTGGTGAAGGACCAACGTTGGTTCACCCAGACGAAGACCGTGACCACGACAAACACCAGGAAAACGAACCCGTGGATTCCGCCGGCAGGCGAAATGAGCGCCTCGGTTGTTTGGGTCACGTACTTCAGGAACATGGCCAGGAGCAGGAAGGTCCAGGTCAGGGCCTCGGCGACAGCGACGGTGCGGAATAGGATGCGGGGGCTCATGCGTCTCTCCAAAAGGGTCGGTCCTTCCAAATTACCGCAGGGCGCCGTGCCCGCCCCCACCGGACTGGCGTTGGGAATGTCACACCCGGCCCGCTCGCCAGGGGAGGCGCTCCGAGCCGGTCACCGCCGCGCCCCTATTCCTCTCCAGAAGACTGCCACTGGTTGACCGGGCCACCGTGATCAGTGTGGCAATAATGATGATCGCGCCAGCCAATTGACCAATCGAGAGGGTCTGACTAAGGAATATCCAGCCGCAGAAGGTTGCCGTCAAGGGACTGAGCAGGCCAAGGAACGACGCGGTTGACGCCGGGAGAAGGCTCAGTCCGCGAAACCAGAGGAAATAGGCGATGGCGGTACCGAAACTCATGAGGTAGAAGTAGCCGGCGATGTTTGCTGGCGTCAACGCCGCAGGCGGCGCCCCTTCGACGAACCATGCCAACGGCATCAGGAACAGACCACCGGCGACGAGTTGCCACGCAGTCAGGGTCAGCGGCGACGCGGGTTGCCCCCACCGCTTCAACAGGACAACCCCAGTCCCCATCGAGACGGTACCCAGGAGCGCCGCGGCTACACCAATCGGATCAAGGTTTGCCTCAGCGGACAGGACCATCATCCCTACTCCAAAAATACCGGCCATACCCGCGATCACTTTCCGCATGGTGAGACGCTCCGATACCACTACCGATGCCAGAACGGCGACAACGAGCGGTTGGATTGCCCCCATGGTGGCGGCCACGCCGCCGGGAAGCCGGTACGCCGCGATAAAGAGGAACGCGAAGAACGCGCCGATGTTGAGCACCCCGAGGACTGCCGCCTTCCACCACCAACTTCCCCGAGGCAGCCGGCGAACAAGAAGAAGCAGGACCAGCCCAGCGGGCAGTGCCCGGAGTACCGCAGCGAGGAGTGGACGGTCGGGTGGCAGATACTCGGCAGTCACCAGATAGGTCGTTCCCCACGCAACGGGAGCGAAGGCGGTCATTCCCAGGACAAGTCGATTGCTAAGCACTTAGCTAGTTTAGCTAAGTGCTTAGCAAGTGTCTAGGCTTGGTCCATGACCGATCATGTAGACCTCATCCTCAAGCAGTGGGGTGCCGAACGGCCCGACCTCGATGCTTCCCCTATGGGGGTCGTAGGGCGGCTGTCCCGACTGTCCCGGCAGATCGACCGGGAGCTTGAGCAGACCTTCCTGAGTCATGGGTTGGATGCCGCGAGCTTCGATGTCCTCGCAACCCTGCGCAGGTCCGGCCAGCCCTACACGCTAACCCCCCGTGAACTTACGGCCAGTTCGATGGTGACCTCCAGCGCCATCGCCCAGCGCCTCAACCGACTTGAGGAACGCCGACTGGTCGCCCGCGCGCAGGACCCGGGTGACGGACGTGGCAAGCAGGTGGCACTCACTGCCGAGGGGCTCACGCTAATCGATGCCGCCCTCCCCGACCATTTGGAGACTGAACGGCGGATCCTTTCTCCGCTGTCACCCGAGGAACGGGACGCCTTGGCCGTACTGCTCACCAAATTGTCAGCGGCACGTGGTTAGCTGAACCCGTCCTGATACCGTCAACCGCTCGCCGGATGTAGCTGCTGGGAGGCACAGTGTTCCTTCTCGACCCCACCCTTCCCGGTGAGCCGCCGGACCTGGTGTTCTCCGCCACCGACCTGGTCACCGCCGCCGAATGCGAGTACCGGTTGCTCTGTGTCCTCGACGAGAAGCTGGGCCGGTCCACCCGGCCCGTGTTCGACGTCGACGCCATGCTGGAGCGCACCGCCGTCCTCGGCGACGTCCATGAACGGAAGGTCCTTGACGCCCTCGTGGCCGAGCACGGACCGTGGGATCCGGACGCCGGGACCGGTGTGTACGACGTCGTACCCGCCGCGGGGATGGAGCGTACCCTGCTGGAGGACAAGCACAGGGAGTCGATAGCCGTGCTGAGGTCGGGGGCCGACGTCGTCTTCCAGGCCGCATTCTTCGACGGCCAGTTCCACGGCCGGTCCGACTTCCTGGTGAAAACCGCTGAGGGTTCCTACGCGGTGTGGGACACAAAGCTGGCCCGGCACGCGAAGGTGAGCGCCCTGCTGCAGCTCGCGGCCTACGGGGATCAGTTGCTGGCGGCCGGCATCCCGACGGCGTCGGAGGTCACCCTGGTGTTGGGCAACGGGGCGCACAGCATCCACAGCCTCTCCGACATCCTCCCCATCTTCCGGGAGCGCCGCGACCGGTTCTTGCGGCTGGTCGACGAACACCGCAACCAGCCCGAACCGGTGCGGTGGGAAGCTGCCGGACACACAGCGTGCGGCCGGTGCAATTACTGCCATGTGAAGGTCGTCGAAACCAGGGACCTGCTGCTCGTCGGGGGGATGAGCACCACCCGCCGGGCTAGACTCCACGGGATTGACGTCCACACCATTGACCAGCTTGCCGCCCTCGAGGTCCCTGAGACCGAGAGGAGCCTGCTGCGGCTCCGCGACCAGGCCCGGATGCAGACCGGCACCTCCCACCCTGATGGCAGCGTCACCTACACGGGCAAGGACGGAGCGCCCACCACGCTGAGCTACCGGGTCCTTCCCGATCACACGCTGGCGACGCTCCCGGCACCCAGCCAGGGCGACATCTTCTTCGACTTCGAGGGCGATCCCCTCTGGCAGGACAGTGCCGGACGGTGGGGGCTCGAGTACCTGTTTGGTGTCGTCGAGAACCCCGACCGGCCCGGCGACCCTCCCCCGTTCCTGCCCCTATGGGCGCACTCCCGGCTTGAGGAACGGCATGCCTTCACCGACTTCCTCGACTATGTCGCCAGCCGCCGGGCCAGGTACCCGGACCTGCACATCTACCACTACGCCTCCTACGAAAAGACGGCGCTGCGCAACCTGTCCCTGGCCCATGTGGTCGGCGAGGATGCGGTCGATGCCCTGCTCCGGGAAGGCGTCCTGGTGGACCTGTATGAAACGGTGCGCCACAGTTTGAGGATTTCCGACAATTCCTACAGCATCAAAAAGCTTGAACCCCTCTATATGGGAGAACATCTGCGCAGCGGGGATGTGAAGGACGCCGGCGCCTCGGTGGTTGCCTACGCCGACTATTGCACGGCGAGGGATTCAGGGAATGACGTCCTGGCCGATGAGATCCTGGCCGGGATCCGCGACTATAACGAGTACGACTGCCTCTCGACCCTGCGCCTGCGCAACTGGCTGCTGGACTGTGCCGCTGAACGGGGCATCAGCACCACTGCCGCGCCGCGCGCTGACCTCCCGGCCGAACCCGCGGAGCCCAGCCCCGAGGAAACCCGACTCCTGGACTATCTGGAGGCACTGCCGGCCACCCATGCGCTCACTGATGACGAGCAGGCCGTGGCGATGGTCGCCGCGGCGGTGGGCTATCACCGCCGCGAGGACAAGCAGTTCTGGTGGGAGCACTTCGACCGGATGGACAAGGCCGTTGAGGACTGGGCTGATACCCGGAACGTCTTTGTGGTGCAGCGGGCCGAGGTGCTCACCGACTGGGAAAAGCCCACCCCCCGAAGCAACCCGGTCCGCACCCTCCGGCTGTCCGGGGTAGCCGCGGAGGGATCCGACTTCGAGCCGGGCAAGTCCCTGTTCCGCATGTATGACCAGCCGCTGCCCGAGGATCTGGCCACCGAGGATGCTGGAACCTCGCTCAGGGCCGGCTGGTTCGGTACCGACGTGATCGGCCGGGACCACGACGGGGTCAGGGATGTGCTGGAGGTCCGGGAAAAGCTGAGAAAAGGCGGCACCGAGTACAGCCAAGCACCCGTCGCGTTGACCCCCGACCAGCCCATCGCCACGAAGAGCATCCGCGCCGCCCTGTCCGAGCTGGCCCTCCAGGTGGGCTCTGCCCTGCCCGGCCTTCCCCGCAATCCTGGCCTGGAGGTCCTGCGCCGGGCCAACCCCACGCTGGCGGGCCTGCAGTCCCTGCCGGTGGTGGTCGACGGCGACTACGTCACCGCCATCACCGAAGCCGTGTCCGCCCTGGATCATTCCTATCTGGCAGTGCAGGGCCCGCCGGGTACCGGCAAGACCTACGTCGGCTCCCACGTCATCGCGGCCCTGGTGGGCCGGGGCTGGAAGGTAGGGGTAGTGGGGCAGTCCCACAAGGTGGTGGAGCATATGATCCGGCGGGCCCTGGCCGCGGGCGTTCCGGCTGACCGTACCGCCAAGAAGACCGCGGATCCGCGGGTCCCGTGGGCTCACGCCACCGACGATGGTGTGGCGGCGCTCCTGGACTCTCCGGGCGGGGCACTTGTCGGCGGCACCGCCTGGACCATGACGGGGAGCAAAGTCCCGCCCGGGTCACTGGATCTGCTGGTCATCGACGAGGCCGGTCAATACTCGCTGGCCAATACGCTTGCCGTTTCCCGAGCCGCCTCGCGCCTGTTGCTGCTCGGTGACCCGCAGCAACTCCCGCAGGTCACCCAAGGAACCCACCCCGAACCGGTCGACACGTCGGCGCTGGGCTGGCTTTCGGCCGGCCACGCTACGCTCTCGCCTGAGTTGGGCTACTTTCTGGCCGATAGCTGGCGGATGCACCCCGACCTCTGTTCAGCGGTGTCCCACCTGTCCTATGACGGAAAGCTCGAATCGGCACCCGCGGCGGCCGGGCGATTCCTTGCTGGACTACCTGCGGGAATTGAATGCGTCATGGTGGAACACTCCGGAAACACCACATCCTCACCCCAGGAGGCCGCGGAGGTGGTCAGCCAGGTGACGGCCCACCTCGGCAAGTTGTGGACGGGTGGCCCCGATGAGGTGCCGCGTCCGCTGGGACCTGACGACCTTCTGGTGGTTGCCGCCTACAACGCCCAGGTACAGGAAATCCAGACCCAGCTTGATGCGGCCGGCCTGAACGGTGTCCGGGTGGGGACCGTTGACCGGTTCCAGGGTCAGGAAGCTCCGGTGGTTATCGTCTCGATGGCCTGCTCCTCGGCGGCTGATGCCCCACGGGGAATCGGCTTCCTGCTCAACCGCAACCGGGTCAACGTTGCTGTGTCACGCGGGCAGTGGCGGGCCGTAATCATCCGTGCACCCGACCTCACGCATCATTTGCCTCCCCGACCGGAACAGTTCGAGGAGCTAGGCGC
This sequence comes from Arthrobacter sp. CAN_A1, assembly GCF_015751665.1. NCBI lineage: Bacteria > Bacillati > Actinomycetota > Actinomycetes > Micrococcales > Micrococcaceae > Arthrobacter > Arthrobacter sp. CAN_A1. Next base: position 48,734 of record NZ_JADOUR010000007.1, read on the forward strand.
GTTTGTCGGGTTGTGCACGGCGAGAACGGGTGTTCTCCCCTAGCTGGGTGACGGCGTAGCCGGCGGTGGCGAGGCGATGGTCAGAACGGCAACAGCCCCCTCGCCTGCCGCCGTGTAAGAATGCTCCCCGTCGCTGACCCAGGCGTGGGACGCCCCGGCCCCAATCGTGTGCTGCTCGCCGACCCGCCCCACGGTGGCACTCCCCCGCACCACGAGCAGATGCTCGATGACACCCGGTCCGTGGGGTGGCGACAGCCGCGATCCGTCAGCTGCAATGGTGAGCCAGTAGACCTCGGTGATGCCGCCGTCGTCGTGGTGGCGGACGCCCATCAAGCGGGCTGACACTACGTCATCGCTGGCCTCAGCACCCGGCTCCTCACCCAGCAAGGCCGCCAGGGGAACGCGCAAGGGGGCGGCCAACGCATACAGGGTTTCGAGTGTTGGGTTCCGTTGGCCGGTCTCCAATTCGGAGAGCGTCCCCTTGCCGATTCCTGCCCGCGCGGCGAGCATGGACAGGGACATGCCCTGCTCCGATCGTAGGGTCCTGATTCTTCGGCCCACGGCGGTCAGCCGGTCGGTCATCATCCTGGTGGTCATCGGTAGCCTCCTCCGGCTACGATAGCAGCGTTCTGTTTACGGAACTGCCAACCATTTGCCGCATAGATTGCGAGACCTATCCCGTGACGCCCGAGAGCGCAGCAACAGTCCATTCCCCGCTCCGGGAACCAGTCCTCGCCGGCGTGGTGACAGCGCTGGTCGGCTTTACCTCGTCATTTGCGGTGGTGTTGGCCGGCTTGCGGGCGACGGGTGCCACCGAGCAGCAGGCTGCGTCGGGGTTGCTCGCTCTGACTGTCATCTTCGGCCTCGGAATGATCCTGCTCTCCACCCTGCACCGCATACCAATTACCTTGGCCTGGTCCACGCCCGGCGCTGCCCTGCTGGCCGGGGCAGCTTCCTACGATGGCGGGTGGCCCGCCGCCGTCGGCGCGTTCGTGGTCACGGGGGCGCTGATCGTGGCGACTGGCGCCGTGCCCGCGCTGGGCCGGCTGATCGGCAGGATTCCAACAACATTGGCACAGGCGATGCTCGCAGGAGTTCTCCTTCCCCTCTGCCTCGCACCCTTCCGCGCCCTGGGGACCATCCCGCTGCTGGTGCTGCCGCTGATCCTGGTCTGGCTGGTCGGCACCCGCTTCGCGCCGCGATGGGCTGTACCCCTGACGCTGGCCGGTGCTTTGCTGGCAATTGGAGGCTACCTGACGGTGAACCGGATCCCGCTGGACTGGGCCACTGCTGCACCGGCTGTCGAGATGACAATGCCTGAGTTCAGCCTGCAAGCCGTCGCCAGCCTGGCCTTGCCGCTGTATATCGTGACTATGGCGTCGCAGAACGTGCCCGGAGTGGCTGTCCTCGCGTCGTTTGGGTACCGCACCCCATGGCGGTCATCGATGCTGGTCACCGGGCTCGGCACCGCCGCAGCCGCTCCTTTTGGTGGACATGCAATGAACCTTGCCGCGCTGTCCGCAGCCCTATCCGCGGGCGAGACCGCAGGACCGGACAGGAGCCGCCGCTGGGTTGCCGCAGTCAGCGCTGGCTGCTGTTACCTGATACTCGCCGGTGCGTCCGCCGCCCTGGTGACGGTGGTGGCCGCAGCGCCGCCCGGCCTGATCGAAACCGTGGCGGGGCTGGCGCTGATGGGAACCATGGCGTCCGCCCTCGCGGCGGCACTGGCCGACGCCGGGCAGCGGCTGAGCGCCATCGTGACATTTCTGGTGGCGGCGTCGGGCCTGAGCCTGGCTGGAATCGGCGGCGCCTTCTGGGCCCTGATCGCGGGGTTGCTGGTCCGTTGGGTCGTGGAGCGCCGCCCCGCAACGTAGCTCCGACCGCCGCACTCGCCCGCTGGCTCGGCCACCCTCGCTGGGTTAGGGGGCGCTCCACCCGGCATGCGTAGGGTAGGTTTCTGCCATGACCACGTTCACTGTTGAAAAGTCGGCCGGAACCACCACGTTGGGCCTGTTCCTGGTGGTGTCCGGGCTCGCAGTTTGGCTGGGCGTAGGGGTGCCACAGCAACTCGTCTCAGGATCAAGCTTCTGGGTCACCGCGGGCATCACTCTGGCGGTTGCTGGCTTTCTGCTCCTGCTGATCGGGGTGCATCGCGCCCTGTCGAGCCTCGACGCACTGGCCGAGCACCGTTTCCCGACGGCGCATCCGACACCGCCTCAGAGTGAATCAATCCCGGCCGACTAGAGCCCGCCCCCACAGATTGAGTCAGCACATATGACGTGTTTTCGTGGGAAAACCCGTCATATGTGTTGACTCAACCCAAGGGTTTGGGGGCGGGTGGCCCTTTAACGCAAAATAGGGCGGGAATTGCTTCCCGCCCTATTTCAGTGGTCAATGACCACTAAGTCGAACTAGACGACCTGGATGTTTACGGCCTGAGGACCCTTGGGGCCCTGCTCGGTCTCAAAGCTAACCTTCTGGTTCTCGTCGAGGGACTTGAAGCCGCTCGAGTTGATAGCGGAGAAGTGAGCGAACACATCGGCGCTGCCATCTTCTGGTTCGATGAAGCCGAAGCCCTTGTCAGCGTTGAACCATTTCACGGTACCTGTTGCCATTTTTAATCATCCTTCTGGAAATATGAAACCGATCCCGACTGTCGGGTAGTTTCAGTCGCGGCGTTCGTTTCCCGCTTCTACAGAAAAAGCGGCTGGCCCGTCTGGGTTTCGCCGCTTGAAATACAAAATGCGCAACACTACAACTGCGTACGAGTCTACATGGATTTCACCTGAGGCAAAAACCAGGGCTCAACCCCAGCTCACCGCGCGGGAACCATTTGCCCCCGCGATCCAGTTAAAGCTGGAGCGGGGCACGTCCCGCGCGGCGTCGATACTCGGGAGGGGTACAAAATCAGTGGTGACGGGATGGTGAGGCGCCGACGGCGACCGCTCCGACTGCTCCTGGGCCTGCTGCTGCTCGGGATACTGGCCTCGGTACTGGTGTTCGTGGGGCCCAGACTGGTCAACGGGATGAACCTCCCTGAAGGTCCCCTCCTCGGCAGCCCCGAGTGCACCGTCGAAACCGCCGACGGCGACGTCGGCCTCACCGGCGAGGAGGCGAAAATCGCCACCACCGCCGCTGCCCTTCTGGTCCAGGGAGAGGAGGCGCCGGACACCTCAACCATCGACGCTGCAGTCATCCAGCAGTTGATGGACGGACCACCCGACGACGCCGGGCCCAGCTTCCACTGTCGTGGCTCGGCCGCCACCGATCTGGAGGTTGAGCAGGTCACTGACACCGGCCTGACACCCCGGGCCGAACAGGTGCGGCAGGCGATGGCCGAGGTGTTCGGAGAACAAAGCCTCGGCGGGTTCGCGCCGGGAGGGGTCGGCCAGGGGCACGGTGAGGCCTCAACCCACTACGACGGCCGGGCCATCGACGTCTTCTACCGTCCGGTCAACGAAGAGAATCGACGCGAGGGGTGGATCCTCGCCCACTGGCTCGTTGCTCACGCAGACGATCTGGACATTCAGTACGTCATTTTCGACGACGAGTTCTGGAGCGCGCATCTCGCTCGCGGGCAGTGGCATTACTACGAGGCCCCGGCTCCCGGCAACGAGATCCTGCGCCATCTCGACCATGTCCACGTCGACGTGCTCGGTGGAGGCCCCGGTTGACAGCCTGCCGGGCCTTGCTGCATTGCCGAGCCCAGCTTAGGGGCCGGCGGAGCCGATAGCGGCGAGATTCGTCGTCCCGCCCACTCCCCCGATCGCCACGGTGCCGGTGGCCTGCCGCCCGAGGTACCACCCGTGCGTGCGCTCAGATCCGCCGCCCGGCCGGATCTGCCATCGGCTGTCGCTGACCCGCACGATCGGCGCTGTGGCCGTGAGGTTCAGCGTCACTGGGAGAACGACCGTGTCGGATACCGTCACGCCACCCTGGCATCCGTCAGTGATGAACCGATCGAACTGTATGGATCCGGAGGCGGTGGCTGTTCCCAGCTTGCGACCGATGGTCAGCACCCCTGGTCCCGACCCGACGACGAATTGCTCGCGGACACCTGTCGTACCGTCACCACAGTCGATCAGTTCGGCGGTGAAGCTCGACGCACTGACCGTCGTCGCACGCTCCGGCGGGCTGGTGGTGCTGGCCTGGACAATGGCGTCCTCGAAGAGGACACCCGGACCGGTGGGCTCAAACTCGGCGCTGTAGTCGCCCCGCGCTCCTGTGCCGCCCGGCGGTGCGACCGGGTCGGGGGCAACCGGGGCGTCGCCGTGGGTTCGCTGCCGCTCCACAGCGTATTTCAGGAACGCGGCGGGGCTCTCCGACCCAACGATGAGCGAGCCCACGCTAGCGGAGCCGGTGCCATCGCGGGCGAAACTGTAGGACCGACCAGTCGTACGATCGGCGCCAGCCGACGTGGTTCCCCCGATACCAGTAAAGAACCTGACCGAAGTACCCGTCACCGCAATCTGCACCTCCTGTGCAGGCAGCACCGAGGTTGATACCGGCTCGCCGCACCCGGGGGCGGCGGTGACAACCAGGTTGACTACCGCGTGCCCGACGGCCTGGTCGAGGCTATGCCCGATGTCGAGGGTGACCGGACCCGGCTCACTGGCGTCCCGAGTTTCGGTTTGGACCGTGGAGGTGGCGATGTCTTCGCCACCACCTGGACAGATGATGGTTGCCGCCCGGGACAGGAAAACATCAACCGTCGCAGCAGCTCCGACCTCCTGCCGGAAGGAGACCGCGCCAGCATAGGCTCCGTCCTCGTCTGGGAGAAGGTTGACCGCGGCCTGGTAATAGCGCAGATCACTCAGCTGCGGACCGCCGGGCGGCGCCGCCACCGCACCACTGGCCACTACGGGGGCGATGAGCCCCACCATGGCTATGCAACAAACCATCCTGCGATACGCACCCGTGCCTGGCTTCATTGCCCGCTCCCTGCCCTCGTGCGCCAGTTTACTCCCGCGCGGATTCGACGTCACTGCCTTTTTCCATCCGATCGCTGTGGGTCGGTTCCCCGTGGCCACGGCCGCACGCCATTCCGTCAGGAGCGCGTGAGAGCATTAATGCATGCCCCAGACCAGCTCCCCCATGATCGATGTCACCGACATCATCCGCATGGTGGGCGGCGCCTCCTTCCAGCGTGGACAGACCTACGCGAAACAGGGTGCAGTGTCCCAGCTTGCTTGGGATCCGTCGGGCAATACTCTTGACGCCCGGGTCCAGGGAAATTCACCCGCCGCGTACCGCACGCGCCTTTTCCTGTCAGAAAAGGGCGACGGTCGCTACCGCCTCAGGGACAGCTTCTGCAGCTGCCCCATCAGCCTCGACTGCAAGCACGTGGCCGCCACGGCGCTGCAAAGCAACACCGAACATCTGCTGTCCCGCCAGGAACTCACTACTCCCCTTCGGCGAGCAGAGCCGCGGGGCTGGCAAAGCTCCCTCACCGGGCTGATCGAACCCGCGCCCGACGACGGCGCCGCCACCTCCACGCCGCCCACCCCGCTTGCGCTTCAGTTTGAGCTGCGCGCCGCCACGAGCCCGCAGCACGGCTGGGGGTCACCCCGATCATCGCGGAATGCAGCCAAACCCCGGCTGGGTGTCCGCCCGGTAGTCCGCAACAGCAAGGGCAATTGGGTCAAGAACAACCTGTCCTGGGGCAGCATCAGCTACCAGACCTACGGTGTCCTCCTCGACCCCGACCAGCACCGGTGGTTCTCCCAGTTCCCTTCCCTCCACCGGGGAACCGGGGTCAGCTACTTCGGCAACAACGACTCGTGGCTCTATCTGGAAGACTTCAGCAACCCGCTGCTGTGGCAGCTACTCAAGGAAGCACAGCGGCTCGGTGTCGAGTTTGTCGGCTCCACCAAGGGCGTCAAGGTGGCGCTGGCCGGCAACGCCAGCCTGAAACTCGACGCGACCGTCACCACAGGGGACCAGTTGCAGTTGTGCCCGGTGCTGGAAATCGACGGCCACCAGCACCCACCCGACACTGCCCGGCCAATCAGCACCCACGGTATCTACACGGTGGATCCGGGCAGCCCCGCCCAGAGCACCGTCATCACCCTCGCGCCAACCGCCAAACGGCTCACCGACCACGACGTCGGGCTGCTGCTACAGACCGCCCCGGTAATCATCCCCGCCCAGGAAAAGACGCTGTTCCTCGACAGTTTCTACCCGCGGCTGCACCAGGCGATCGACGTGATCAGCAGTGACGCGTCGGTAACGTTCCCCGACATCGCTCCTCCCCTGCTCATCCTCACCGCCCACTACACCACCGATGACCGGCTGGAACTGTCCTGGGACTGGGAGTACCGGCTCGGCGATGACACCACCCGCAAGCCCCTGCGCCCTGTACCCGGCGCGCAGGAGTACCGCGATCCGTCCGCCGAAACGGAGATCCTCCGCACCGCCCGAGTCCACCTCGGGACCACCCCACTCACAGCCCTCACCCTTGAGGACATGGACGCCGTCGAGTTCACCGAAGACACCCTGCCCAAACTGCTGGAACTGGACGGCATCAGGGTTGACATCATCGGCGACCAGCCCAGCTACGAGGAGCTGACCGAACCAGCACAGTTGACCATCACCACCGTGGAAACCGACAACCGTGACTGGTTTGACCTCGGCGTCCTGGTGACCGTCCAGGGCCGCAAGATCCCCTTTGACCACATTTTCAGGGCACTGGCCCATGGAAAGAAGAAGATCAAGCTCGTGGACAACAGTTACCTGTCCATGGACCAGCCGATCTTCGAACAGCTGCGTGAACTGATCGAGGAAGCCCGCTCCCTCAACGAATGGGAACCGGGGCTGAAGATCAGCCGCTACCAGGCCGGATTGTGGGCCGACTTAGAGGACCTGGCCGAGGAAACCGAGGAGGCCCAGGGCTGGCGGTCGGCGGTGGAAGGCCTGAACGATCTGCAGGAGATCACCCCCACTCCCCTGCCACCCACCCTGTTCGCCACCCTCCGCCCGTACCAGCAGGACGGTTTCAACTGGCTCGCGTTCCTCTACCAGCATGGACTGGGCGGGGTCCTTGGCGACGATATGGGCCTCGGCAAGACTCTGCAGACCCTCGCGCTCCTCACCCATGCCAAGGAAACCGGCGAAACTAAACCCTTCCTCGTCGTCGCACCCACCTCGGTGGTCCCCAACTGGGTGTCCGAGGCCCAGCGCTTCACCCCCGGCCTCACCGTCGTCGGGGTCACCGACACCCAGGCAAAAAGTGGCAGTGCCCTGGCGGCGCTGACGGCGGGAGCCGACGTCGTCGTCACCTCCTACACCCTGTTCCGCCTGGATTTCACGGGCTACCAGGCGCAGGAATGGGCGGGGCTGATCCTTGACGAGGCCCAATTCGTGAAGAACCGCACCGCCAAGGTGCACCTGTGCGCCAAGGAGTTCTCGGCGCCGTTCAAGCTCGCCATCACCGGCACGCCGATGGAGAACAACCTGATGGAGCTGTGGTCACTGTTCTCCATCACCGCGCCCGGCCTGTTTCCGTCGGCCCGCCGTTTCACCGAGGACTACCGGAATCCGATCGAGAAATCCGGCAACACCGAGCGCCTCGCCCGTCTGCGCCGGAGGATCAGACCGTTGCTGATGCGGCGCACCAAGGAAGCCGTCGCCTCGGACCTGCCCCCGAAGCAGGAGCAGGTGCTGGAGGTGGAACTGCATTCGCGGCACCGGAAGATCTACCAGACCCATCTGCAGCGTGAACGCCAGAAACTGCTGGGGCTGATCGAGGATCTGGACCGCAACCGGATGATCGTGTTCAGATCCCTCACCCTGCTGCGGATGCTGAGCCTCGACGCGTCGCTGGTGGATCAGGCGTACGACGGCGTCCCCTCGGCGAAGCTCGACGTCCTGTTCGAGCAGCTCGAGGATGTCGTCAACGAGGGCCACCGGGCACTCGTTTTCAGCCAGTTCACTTCCTTCCTGAAGAAGGCAGCTGAGCGGTTTGACGCCCAGGGCATTGCGTACAGCTACCTCGACGGCTCCACCCTGCGCCGCGGTGACGTGATCAACGGCTTCAAGGACGGCGACGCCCCGGTCTTCCTGATCAGCCTCAAGGCCGGCGGGTTCGGCCTGAACCTCACCGAGGCGGACTACGTGTTCCTCCTGGACCCATGGTGGAACCCCGCCACCGAAGCCCAGGCCGTCGACCGCACCCACCGGATCGGGCAGACCCGCAACGTCATGGTGTACCGGATGGTGGCCTCCGGCACCATCGAGGAGAAGGTCATGAAGCTCAAGGAGCAGAAGGCGAAGCTATTCAGTTCGGTGATGGACGACGACGCCGTCTTCAGCTCCGCGCTGACCGCCGACGACATCCGGGGCCTGCTGGAAGGCTAGAGTCGAAAGGGTGAGTCAACAACTATCAGCAGACCTGCCTGCCACCGCCCCCAGCACCGGATTCGTCAAGGTCCGGGGCGCCCGCGAGAACAACCTCCGCAATGTGAGCGTGGACGTGCCCCGGGACGCGATCGTGGCCTTCACCGGGGTATCCGGGTCAGGGAAATCCTCCCTCGCCTTCGGCACCATCTACGCCGAAGCGCAGCGCCGCTACTTCGAGTCGGTGGCACCCTACGCCCGGCGGCTGATCCAGCAGGGATCCAACCCGCGCGTCGATGAAATCACCGGGTTGCCGCCCGCCGTCGCCCTGCAGCAGCGCCGGGGCACCCCCAGTTCCCGCTCGACGGTGGGCACCGTCACCACTCTGTCCAACTCGGTAAGGATGCTCTTCTCCCGGGCCGGCACCTACCCGGAGGGCGCAGAGTCGCTGGACTCCGACGCCTTCTCCCCCAACACTGCCGCCGGCGCCTGCCCCCAGTGCCATGGGCTGGGCGTCGCCCACACGGTCAGCGAGGAATCCCTGGTCCCGGACACGTCGCTGACCATCCGCGACGGGGCCATTGCCGCCTGGCCCGGAGCGTGGCAGGGCAAAAACCTCCGCGACATCCTGGGCGAACTCGGTCACGACATCGACACCCCGTGGAACAAGCTGCCGAGGAAATCCCGCGACTGGATCCTCTTCACGGAGGAGCAGCCGGTGGTCGAGGTCACCCCTCAGCGGGACCGCGTCGCCAAACCGTATAAGGGCCGGTTCTGGAGCGCGAAGAGCTACGTCCTGCACACCCTCGCCGATTCCTCCAGCCAGTCGATGCGGGAACGGGTCCTGCAGTTCATGCACAGCGGCCCCTGCACCCTCTGCGATGGCAGCGGCCTGCAGCAGGCCGCGCTGGCCGTAACCTTCGCCGGCTACTCAATCGCCGAGCTCACCGCCGTCCCCCTGGCCGACCTCGCAGCGATCGTCGAGCCCACTGCCACCCTGCAACACGCCGGATCCAGCTCCCGCGCGCTGAGCTCCGGTGAGACCACCGAGGTGGCGGTCACCCTGACCAAGGACCTGCACCACCGGGTCGGTGTCCTCCTGGATCTGGGACTCGGATACCTCAGCCTCCGCCGGCCCACCCCCACCCTGTCCCCCGGCGAAATGCAGCGGCTCCGGATCGCCACCCAGCTCCGCTCCGGCCTGTTCGGGGTGATCTACGTGCTCGACGAGCCGTCGGCTGGCCTGCACCCGGCGGACGCCGAACCGCTCCTTGAGGTCCTGCAGCAGCTCAAGACGTCCGGCAACTCCGTGTTCGTCGTCGAACACGACATGGACGTGGTCCGCAACGCCGACTGGGTGGTCGACGTTGGCCCACGGGCTGGCGAGGCCGGCGGCTCGGTCCTTTACAGCGGTGCCGTGCCCGGTCTTGCCGACATCGACGAGTCCGTCACCCGCCCGTTCCTCTTCCCGGAACAGGCTCCGCCCGCTGCCGAAACGGCGCTGCGCCAACCGGAGCGCTGGCTAACGCTGAACGGCATCACCCGTCACAACCTCCGCGCCCTCGACGCCGCGGTCCCCCTCAATGTGCTGACCGCCGTCACCGGTGTGTCCGGGTCGGGCAAGTCCACCCTCGTCTCCCAGGTGCTGGCCGACGTCGTCAACGACTATCTACACGCCGGCGTCCCGGTGGAGTCCGACAGTGACAACAACAGTGACGGCAGCGACCGCGACTGCGCACCGGGCGATCACATGACCGTGGGGCATATTGAGGGCCTCGACCTGATTGACCGGTTGGTCCGGGTGGATCAACGCCCCATCGGCAGGACCCCCCGATCCAACCTGGCCACCTATACGGGCCTGTTCGACGCCGTCAGGAAGGTCTACGCTGCCACCGACGAGGCCAAAGCGCGCGGGTACGGGGCTGGCCGGTTCTCCTTCAACGTGACCGGCGGCCGTTGCGAGACGTGCCTCGGCGAGGGGTTCGTCTCCGTTGAACTCCTCTTCCTGCCAGGCAGTTACGGGCCGTGCCCCACCTGCGACGGATCACGCTACAACCCAGAGACACTTGAGATCACCTACCAGGGCAAGACCATCGCCGAGGTGCTCGGACTCACCGTCGACGCCGCCGCGGAGTTCCTTGCCGACGTTCCGGCGGCAGCGCGCAGCCTGACCACCCTTCGCCAGGTGGGGCTGGGTTACCTACGGCTCGGGCAGCCCGCCACCGAACTCTCCGGCGGAGAGGCGCAGCGTATCAAGCTCGCCACCGAACTTCAGCGTGCCCGCCGCGGGCACACCCTGTACCTGCTTGACGAGCCCACCACCGGGCTCCACCCGGCAGACGTGCAACTGCTCCTCATCCAACTCAACAACCTGGTTGAGGCCGGCAACACCGTCGTCGTCGTCGAGCATGACATGTCGGTCATCGCCGCGGCGGACTGGGTCATTGACCTGGGTCCTTCGGGCGGCGATGAAGGCGGCACCATTGTCGCCGCTGGCACGCCGTCGTCGGTGGCCACCAACACGGTCAGCCGGACGGCCCCGTACCTGGCCCGCCGGCTGAAAAACACCGCGTAAGCCTCAATTACCGGCGCTGATCGCTGAAAGCCTTCTTCCCCGAGGCGCTTGCGCTGATGTGATTTCCGCGGCTCTGATCGGTGACCGGTCCGGTACCGGCAATCTCGCGCAGCTGCTCAATGCCGGAGACCGCCTCGGGTTTTGTCGGATAGTACGTGGAGACGGCAACCAGTGCTCCGTTGCCTGCCATGAGTTTGATCCGGTAACCGCCGTCGTGCGCATCCACTATTTTGAAGTAGCCTGACACTTTCTTACCTCCTTGTAAGGAATGTCTGAACGGGTAGCTACATACTAAGCATCCTTACGTCTGCTGGATATGGTCTGGGGAGAAATATGTGAATCACGTACCCAGCCTGGGAGGGGTGGTCTCATCCACCACTGCAACAGTCCCTGCCAACGACGGCGAGGGCGCGCGGCCCTGTGCTCTTCTCATGACCGGCCGCCTGGCGTTGGGCGACTGAGCGGAACACCTCTATCACAATGTCGCCTTATTGCGATTAATTAAACACCCGTTTTTCGTCTCCTCTTTCCTCTACCAGCAGTAGAATATAGCTGCTGGCACGGTAGCCATTCCGGCGCCAACAGCCCTGTAAAAGCTTGGCGAATAGATTCCAATGTCACAGGTTCTTTTCTCGATCCAAGGGAGGGGAAATGACTACCGCATCACCTCATGCCCGTGACTTTCACGTGACCCACGATCTGGTTCGTACCGGCTCGATGGGAATGGGCGTAGTCTTTCTGCTTTTGGGCGTCCTGGCCTTCGTGCCGGGACTGACGACACAGTACGGATCGTTGGCCTTCGCCAGCGGCTCCGAGGCGTTGCTCTTCGGCGTCTTCCAGGTGTCCATCCTGCTTAACCTCGTCTATCTGATTGTCGGAGCGGCCGGGATCATCATGAGCAGGGATAATACTGGTGCCCGTAATTTCCTTCTGGGGAGCGGTGCCCTTTTCCTGATCATGTGGATCTACGGTGTGGTCATCAATCTCGAGTCGACGGCCAATTTCCTCTCGTTCAATGCGGCGGGTAATTGGATGCACCTGGTCCTTGCGCTGATCGCTGGCGCCGTGGCCCTCATGCATATTGCCCGTCACCGTGGGGGTAGCCAATCAACCACCACCTAGCGAGCGGCCACCGGCCCAGATCATAGCCAGTTTGCCTTGCACCGATCCGTTCGGGGCAAGGCAAACTGCGGCTGACCAGCCATGCAACCTTCGTGCAACCTTCGTGCAACCCGACTAGCGGTACGTTCGCCATGGGCCCAGTCACCGACGACAGGGCTGTTCGGAAACGGAAGGGAAGCTCATGCCTGGAAACAAAGCCGTTGCCTACAAAGGACCCGGGAAAGTGGAGGTCATCGACATCGACTATCCCACCTTCGAGCTCAAAGATGGACCAGGGGTGAACCCGGCCAACATCGGCCGGCAGGTTCACCACGGGGTCATCCTCAAGACTGTTACAACGAATATTTGCGGCTCCGACCAGCACATGGTTCGGGGTCGCACGACTGCCCCCTCCGATCTGGTACTCGGCCACGAAATCACCGGCGAAGTGGTCGAGGTTGGCCGCGATGTGGAGTTCATCAAGAAGGGCGACATTTGTTCGGTTCCCTTCAACATTGCCTGTGGGCGGTGCAGGAACTGTAAGGAACGCAAGACGGGCATTTGCCTGAATGTGAACCCCGACCGCCCGGGTAGCGCCTACGGGTACGTGGACATGGGCGGCTGGGTGGGTGGCCAGGCCGAGTACGTGCTGGTTCCCTACGCCGACTGGAACCTGTTGAAGTTCCCTGACCGGGATCAGGCCCTGGAGAAGATCCTGGACCTGACCATGCTTTCGGATATCTTCCCCACCGGGTTCCACGGTGCCGTGACCGCTGGCGTGGGCGTCGGCTCGACTGTGTATGTGGCGGGTGCGGGCCCTGTTGGCCTTGCAGCGGCTGTGTCAGCCCAGCTGCTTGGTGCCGCAGTCGTCATCGTCGCCGATCTGAATGAGGATCGATTGGCTCAGGCCCGCAGCTTCGGGTGCGAGACGGTAGACGTGTCAAAGGGTGACCCGAAGGATCAGATCGAGCAAATCCTCGGCGTTCCGGAAGTGGACTGCGGCGTCGATGCAGTCGGATTCGAGGCACGCGGCCATGGCGCCGATGCGTCTCATGAGGCACCGGCTACTGTCCTGAACTCGCTGATGAGCGTCACCGCAGCTGGTGGCGCGCTGGGTATCCCGGGACTTTATGTCACAGGTGATCCGGGAGCGGTCGACGATGCCGCGAAGGTGGGTTCACTGTCGCTCAGTCTCGGAACAGGCTGGGCCAAGTCGTTGTCCTTCACCACGGGCCAGTGTCCGGTGATGAAGTACAACCGCGGCCTGATGATGGCCATCCTGCACGACAAGGTGCAGATCGCCAAGGCCGTCAACGCCAAAGCGATCAGCCTGACGGACGCTCCCCGCGGTTACCAGGAGTTCGACGCCGGCGCTGCCACCAAGTACGTACTGGACCCCCACGGATACGTGGCCGCCTAGCACAGCACCACCAGGACCGCGGGCGGCCGGCATCGGCGCCCGCGGCTCTTGCTGTGGGTGCGCCAGTATCGAATGGTCAGGAGAACAGCGGCTCGCCCAGGAAGGGGGAGAGGGCATCCTTCTGGTCCGCGCTCAGCCGGAGAAGGCTCCCGGTGTTTGTGTCGACGAAAGCGAGGATTGTTTCGGCCTTCACACACACCGCCTCGGTGAGGGGGTCATGAACCCGGTAGGCGAGGGTGAAACTCGCCGGGGAGAGGTCGCTCATCCACACATCGATACGCAGCGGAACATTGCGGTAGTCGAGGGTATCGACGAACCTGACCCGGTGCTCGACCACCAGGGCCTGAATGCCCGGGTTTATTGAGGAGAACACTGCCACTGGCGGCTGCTCGCCCTCCGCCCCGGTGCCGCCGGGAGGCCCGAAAGCGTGGATCCTGGCTTCCTCCAGGAGCCGCAAAACCTGTACATTGTTGATGTGCCCGTAGGCGTCCATGTCAGACCACCGCATGGGTACCCGACAGGTGAGCGTTTGGCCTACCAAACCCATCCCTTTTCCACCCCTTCGTCAAGTGCCGACACGTCTCGATTTGGCAACGATTAGAATCTGTTCTACCGTAGACGATAACCCGTTCAGGGAAACAACCCCGTCACCACCTCTTCTGAGACAGTGACGGAATATGCCCGGTGCTGCCAATCCACCCGACGTTGCTCGTCCGGCAGCCACCACAGACATGACCACTAAAACAGTCGAGGCGAGCAGCGGCGCAAAAATGTCCGGGGACGGAACTAGCGTTGGTGGCCTTTCGGAGCATCTGACCCATGAAGAACCAAAAATTCAGCACTACCGCGCGCCGCGGCGTTGCCGTCGTCGCTCTTGCAGGCCTTGGCCTCGGAGCATCAGCTGGTGTGGCTAACGCAGCCCCCGGCAGCACCTGGGATTCCCTCGCACAGTGCGAAAGCGGCGGAAACTGGGGCATCAACACCGGAAACGGTTTCTCCGGTGGACTGCAGTTCACCCCTTCGACCTGGGCCGCTTTCGGCGGACAGGGTGCTCCTCAGGACGCCAGCCGCGACCAGCAGATTGCCGTAGCAGAGAACGTTCTGCAGGGCCAGGGCTGGGGCGCATGGCCAGCATGCTCGGCCAAGCTCGGCCTGAGCGGTGGAGCCAACCCATCGGCAGAGCCAATGCAGCAGGCCCCCGTTGCACAGGCACCCGTGCAGGCCCAGGCTGAGCAGATCCAGCCTCAGGTCCAGCAGGCCCCGGTTGCACAGGCACCCGTCGCCCAGGCTCCAGTAGCCCAGGCTCCAGTAGCCCCCGCACCAGTCGTTGAGGCCCCCGTAGCAGCCCCAGCACTCAGCGGCGACACCTACACCATCCAGTCCGGTGACACTCTCGGCACCATCGCTGACAAGCTTGGTATTGTCGGCGGCTGGCAGGCTCTGTACGAAGCCAACGCTGACACGGTCATCCACGCTGACCTCATCTTCACCGGTGACGTTCTGCAGCTCCCGGCCTCATAGCCTCACGCTGTAGCTAGCTGAACTACGCTACGACGACGGCGGCCGTCCGGATCATTCCGGGCGGCCGCCGTCGTTGGTGCGTTAAGGACTACTGACGTGCCTGCGGGCACCGTCCCGCGTTAGGCCAGGCCCGCTTTCTTCAGCGCATCAGCCATCGCCGAGTTGGCGGGCGGCGCAGGAGTGCGGGTGGCGGGTGGCTTGAGCGGCCGCTGCTTCGTCGTTCCCCTGTTAGCGCCCGGCGCCTCCGGGCGACTGTTTCTGGGCTCCCCGGCAGGTTCGTCGTCGAGCCGCAGAGTCAATGAGATTCGTTTGCGTTCGGGGTCCGCTTCAAGGACCTTTACCCGAACCACCTGCCCGGATCTCACCACCTTATGTGGGTCGCTGACGAACTGGTTCGACATGGCCGAAATGTGGACCAGTCCGTCCTGGTGGACGCCAACGTCAACGAACGCACCGAAGGCGGCAACGTTGGTGACTACGCCGTCGAGTGTCATCCCCGGTACCAGGTCGGAGATCTTCTCCACCCCCTCCGTAAAGGAAGCTGTCATAAACTCAGGGCGGGGGTCACGTCCAGGCTTCTCCAGTTCCGCGACGATGTCCTTGATGGTTGGGAGCCCGAAGGTGTCGTCGACGAAGGCCGTCAGGTCCACCTCGCGGAGCGACGTGCCGCCCGCAGCCAGGATCCGCCGGGCCACACCGTAGGCTTCCGGGTGGACGCTCGACGCGTCGAGGGGTTCGGTGCCGCCCGATACCCGCAGGAAGCCGGCGCACTGCTCGAACGCTTTGGCGCCGAGACGTGGCACTTTCAGCAGGTCGGCCCGTCGGGCGAAGCGGCCATGGGCGTTGCGGTGGGCCACGATGTTCTCGCTGAGCAGCGGACCGACGCCAGCCACCCGGCTCAGAAGCGACGGTGATGCAGTGTTCACGTCCACTCCGACGGCGTTGACGCAGTCCTCGATCACCGCGTTCAGGGACCGTTCCAGGTTGGCGGCCGTCACATCGTGTTGGTACTGGCCCACCCCGATTGATTTGGGGTCAATCTTGACCAGTTCGGCCAGCGGATCCTGCAGCCGCCGGGCGATCGACACCGCACCGCGCAGGGATACATCGAGGTCCGGCAATTCGGCGGACGCAAGCGCCGACGCCGAGTACACGGAGGCGCCCGCTTCAGAGACCACCAGCTTCTCCAGTTTCCGCTCCGGCAGCGCCTTGATCAGCTCGGCGGAGAGCTTGTCGGTTTCCCGCGATGCGGTGCCGTTACCGATGGCGATGAGTTCGACGTCGTATGTGGCCACGAGTTTCGCGAGGGCGGCGAGCGCCGCATCCCATTTCTTCAGCGGGGCATGCGGGTAGACGGTGTCGGTGGCTACCGTCTGGCCCGTGCCGTCGACCACCGCCACTTTGACGCCGGTGCGCAGCCCCGGATCGAGCCCGAGTGTGGTTCGGCCCCCGGCGGGCGCCGCGAGCAGCACGTCACGAAGGTTGGCCGCGAAGACCCGCACCGCCTCGGTCTCGGCGGCGGAAAACAGGCGGACACGTAGATCGAGCGACAGTTTCGCGAGAATCCTGCGCCAGGCCTGCTGGACCGTCTGGGTGAGCCAGGCGTCGGCGGGCCGGCCGGCGGCAGCGACCCCCAGCACAGCGGCCACCGAGTTCTCGTACCTGGCGCGCGCCCTGGCGAACTCGACGGCGTCGGCCGGGTCCGCTTCGGCAATAGCCAACTCGAGTATTCCCTCCTTTTCGCCGCGGAACAGGGCGAGGACACGGTGGGACGGCATTGTGGATGGGGCCTGGGCGAACTGGAAGTAGTCAGCAAATTTCTGTCCGTCGGCCTCCTTGCCGGCGCGGACCTTTGACCGCAGGAGGCCCTGCTTCCAGAGCCTTTCCCGGGCCGAGGTCAGCAGGTCTGCGTCCTGGCCGGCGCGTTCCACCAAGATGGAGCGCGCCCCCGCGAGCGCTTCCTCAGCATCCTGCACCTCCCCGGTGACGTACTTGGCCGCCTCGACGGCAGGATCCAGCGATGGGTTGGACACCAGCGCCTTGGCGAGGGGTTCCAGGCCCGCTTCCCGGGCCATCTGCGCCTTGGTGCGCCGTTTGGTCTTGAACGGCAGGTAGATGTCTTCCAGCCGGGATTTGGTGTCAGCCCCGGCAACCGCGGTCCGCAACTGATCGGTGAGCTTCCCCTGCGCGTCGATCGATTCAAGGATGGCCCGACGGCGGTCCTGCAGTTCGCGCAGGTAGCCAAGGCGCTCGTCGAGGGTGCGTAGTTGAGCATCGTCGAGGGAGCCGGTGGCCTCCTTGCGGTACCGGGCCACGAAGGGGACAGTCGATCCGGCGTCGATCAGGCCGACCGCGGCTTTCACCTGCCAGACGTGGACGCCCAATTCGTTGGCGAGAAGATCGAAGATGGCAGCGTCTGAGGTTAGAGGTAACACACCAGCCATTGTTGCCTACTCCGGGTGAACGGTTCCAGCCAGACGCCCTGAACCAGATCTGACCTAGGGCCGGGCTAGGCGCAGGAGTCGCTGTCGATGGTGATGGTGAGCGGGTGACGGCCAGTGAAGGACCCATCGGCGGTGGAATAGTCGACTTCCACGAAGTCGGAGGTGCCCCTGTCGGCGCCCTCGTCGAGGGACACCGAGACCACCACGTTGAGATACTCAAGCGTCGAAATGTCGTAGCCGACTGCCGGAACGGGTTCGGTGAAGAAGACATTCTTGGGAGTGTCGCTCTCGGCGGCCATTTCCCCAGCGCCGTGGGCGCCTGTGTGCTCGTCGCCGCCACCCATGACAGTCCCGTCGGCCATGCCGTGGGTGCCGTGGCCACCGCGATTGGCTGGGGTCACTTCGGCGGACTTCAAGCTGACTCCCGACGGCGCACCGAGGCTGACGTCGTCGATAGTGAACGATTCGAGAGTCTCGTTATGGATGAGCACCGTGTATTCCTGGTAGCCCAGCGCCGGTTCAACCGAGCACAACTTCGCCCCGTTGGCACCCAACTGCAACGGATCCTCCCCCAGGGAGGCGGGAACCACCCCGGCGTCGGAACCCGCAGCTACGTTCCCACCCTGGACGGCCTGCGGTGCGCTGTTGACGTTGAGCGGGTTGTCTTCCATGCCGCCGCATCCAGAGATCAGGCCGGCGGTGATCACTGAGATGCCTAGGATCGTTGCGGTTCTGCTCACCATGGTTCCTCATACTCTCAGGGGTCGTGGGTCCGGCCGCGGGTTAACTCGGCCTGTGCTTACCTGTTATTCGTATCCGGCGGGTCAAGGGTTTGGTGACCCAGCCAACATTGAGCCTGGCGGGTGGCTGCGGGACGTCACTTCGCCAGCGGGTGGCCACGGTTTGGCGCTGGGTCAACCGTACGTTGCTGGGCTACGCTGAAGCCATGACTGAGCCTGCGTTTGTGCACGAAACTGAGATAGCCACCTCCCCCATGCGCCTGTGGGAAGCCTTGACCGAGGGTGATGTGACGCGACGCTACTGGTTTGGTCGGCGGCTCGAGTCCAGTTGGGTCCAAGGCGCCCCGATCCGCTTTTACGACGGAAGTTCCGAGGCGGTCACCCACCACGGCGTCGTACTGGAGGCCAACGAGCCCACCCGCCTGTCCTACACCTTCCGGGAGGTGCCCGACGGCGAGGATGGGCTCACCGATCCGCAGGAAGACACCGCCAGCCGGGTGACGGTCGACCTTGAGGAAATCAGTGGCGGTGGTATGCGTTTCCGCCTGGTGCACGACCGGCTCGCTGACGCGCCCGACGTCGAGACCGTCAGCGCTCAGTGGTCTCCGGTCCTCACCAATCTGCAGGCCCTCCTGGAGAACGACAACGCCCAGTACCCGGCCCCCGGCAACAGCTAGGCCCCTCCGCCCGCCCGGCGACCGCATTGTCTTAACGGGCTCGCACCACTAAGAATGAACTATGACAGTAATCATGAGGTCCCTCGAAACCGCCGTTCCCGAGACCGTCATGGTGCAGTCCGATGTGAGGGACGTCTTCGCTGCCCAACCCGGCTTGAGCCGGTTAGGGACCCGTCTGGTTGGCGCGGCGTTCGATTCGTCGGGAATTCAGACCCGGTATACGGCCGTCAAGGAGATGACCCTCGACGCCTCGTCGGAAAACCCCGTGTTTTTCGACTCGGCGGAACGGCGCATCCTCTCCCCCAGCACCAAGGTCCGCAACGAGGTCTACGCGGAAGAGGGCACCAAGCTGTTCGTCGAGGCGGCAGGCAAGGCACTCGCCGCCGCCGAAGGGATTGAGCCCACGGACATCACCCACGTGATCACCGTTTCCTGCACCGGATTCTTCAACCCCGGGCCGGACTACAAGGTGGTTCGCGCACTCGGGCTGAGCCCGGCCGTGCAGCGCTACCACCTCGGATTCATGGGGTGCTACGCCGCTTTTCCTGCCCTGCGCGCCGCCAAGTCCTTCTGCGAGGCCGAGCCCGACGCCGTCGTGCTGGTTGTCGCCGCAGAGCTGTGCTCCCTGCATGTCAGGTCGTCGAATAATCCGGACACCATTGTGGGGTCATCGCTGTTCGCCGACGGGGCGGCCGCCGCGGTTATCAGTGCCAGGGAGTACACCGGCACAGCGCCGGCCCTGAGTCTCGATTTTTTCGAGACGGTTCTGACGCCGGTCGGCGAGGAGTCGATGGCGTGGAACATCGGTGATGAGGGGTTCGAGATGGTGCTCGGAACCTACGTGCCGCACATTATCGATGAGCACATTGTGGGCGCGCTGGAGCCCCTCCTGGCCCGCGACGTGACCCTCGCAGAAAAGCAGTACAAGGACATTGAGCACTGGGCGATCCACCCGGGCGGGCGCAGCATCCTGGACAAAGTGGAGGCGAAGCTGGATCTCAAGGAGGACCAACTGGTGCCCGCCCGGGAGACGCTGCGTGACTACGGCAACATGAGCAGCGCCACGGTGATGTTCGTGTTGAAGCACATTCTTGATCAGCCGTTCACGGGTCAGGATGAGCGGATCTGCTCGATGGCGTTCGGGCCCGGGCTGACAGTCGAAACGGCGTTGTTCACCAAGGTGGGGCCCTGAGTGCAGTTCCTCGCGCACCGCGGGAATCGCTTCCTCGCGCACCGCGACGTTGACGCGGTTGAGGAGATGGATAAGCCGGACTGCGATCCCGCGCTGTTGGATCGGACGTACGCGCAGTTCGGTCTGATCAACGCGACGGTCGCCGGCTGGCGGCGGACCTGGG
The DNA here is from genome assembly GCF_015751665.1 of Arthrobacter sp. CAN_A1. Classification (NCBI taxonomy): domain Bacteria; kingdom Bacillati; phylum Actinomycetota; class Actinomycetes; order Micrococcales; family Micrococcaceae; genus Arthrobacter; species Arthrobacter sp. CAN_A1. Next base: position 68,901 of record NZ_JADOUR010000007.1, read on the forward strand.
CGGCGCAGATCCGCCCCCAGTTGTCGACGTCGCGCCTCTCCACCCTGCTCGACATCGGATCTGGCGGCGGTGACATGCCCCGGGCGTTCGCCCGGTGGGCGGCGCGGGACGGCCTGCAACTCTCCATCCTGGCCATAGATCCCGACGAACGCGCCCACGCATTCGCCACGTCCCAGGCGCCCCTGCCCGGGCTTAGCTTCCGGCGGGCGTTCAGCGCCGAGTTGGTGGCCGAGGGGCAGCGGTTCGACGTCGTCACCTCCAACCATCTGCTGCACCATCTGACGCCCGGACAGCTTGGCGGGCTTCTAGCCGATTCCGAGCGGTTGTGCAGCGGCATTGCGGTGCACAACGACATTGAGCGCAGCCGGCTGGGATATCTGCTCTTCTCCCTGGGCACCCTCCCGCTCCGTCGGTCGCTGATCCGGCGGGACGGGCTGACGTCCATCCGCCGCAGTTATACGGCGGCCGAACTCGCTGAGGTGGCGCCGCCGGGCTGGGAGGTCACCGCCCGGTTCCCGTCCCACAACCTGCTGATTCACCGCCGACCCCATGCATGACGTGATCCTGGTTGGCGGCGGGCCGGTTGGCCTATTCGCGGCAATCCTGCTGCGGCAGGCCGGACTTGATGTGCTGGTACTGGAGCAGCGGACGTCACGCAGCACCCATTCGCGGGCCATCGGTATCCATCCGCCCGCGCTGGAGGCGCTGGCCGGGGCCGGGGTCGCAGCGGACCTGGTGGCTCTCGGCGTGGCCATCCATCAGGGAGTGGCCCGCAGCGCCGGGCGGGAAGTGACCCGGTTGTCCTTCGGTGCTTTGCACTGTGATTACCCGTTTGTGCTCGCCGTACCCCAGATCCAGACCGAGCGGGTGCTGGAAACCCGGCTCGGCGCCGTCGCGCCCGGCGCTTTCCGGCGCGGGGTCACGGTCACCGACGTCCACGACGCCGGCGGGTCGATGCTGGTGACGACGTCGACGGGTGACGTGCTGCAGGCGCAACTGGTCATTGGCGCCGACGGCGGCCGGAGCACCGTCCGCACCAGCGCCGGCGTCCCTGCCTCGCTGCGCCCCTACCCGGATACGTATCTGATGGGTGACTTCGCGGACGGGTTGGCCGACCGGTCAACCGCGGTGCTGTACCTGGAGCCCGGCGGGATTGTTGAGTCCTTCCCGCTGCCTGACGGGGTACGGCGCTGGGTGGTGCGGACGCCGTCGTTGGTGTCCGCACCCACGCCCGACCGCCTGGCGGACTTGATCCGGGCCCGGACCGGCGTCGACGTGGAGATCGCCAGCAACTCGATGCTGAGCGCGTTCGATGTGCAGCGACGGCTGGCACACCGCTTCGTGACCGGCCGGACGGTGTTGATCGGCGACGCAGCCCACCAGGTCAGCCCGATCGGCGGGCAGGGCATGAATCTGGGGTGGTTGGATGCTGTTGAGCTGGTGCCGATGATCAGGGCGTCGCTGATGGAGGGACGTGACGTCGGCCGTGAGCTGGCCGCGTTCAACGTGCGCCGCCGTCGAGCCGCTGTGACGGCGGCCCGGCAGGCACATTTGAACATGGCGTTGGGCCGGCCGCTGCCACGGCCGGTATTGTCAGCACGCAACGCCGTGTTCAGCCGGGTCAATGCCGTGCCCGCCGTGCACGACGCCATTGCCCGCACCTTCACCATGCAGTAGCCCAACCGAGAAGCGAGATATGGCGGACCGGCGGCCGTTTGACCCGCCATAACCCACGGTTCGGCGAAGGGGGTGGGGGTTAGAGGTGGGTCGGGGCGAACAGGCGCAGCAGGGTTTCGACGACGACGACGTTGGGCCCCTCCGCTGCGAAGCTCGACTCCAGCGCCTGCCGCACATCGCCCGGCGCCACCTTGACCGCCGGTACACCAAACGCCTCGGCGAGCTTCACGAAGTCGGGCCGGGTCAGCTCGGTGGCGGTGGCCTTCCCGAACGCACCCTCCATGTATTCGCGCAGGATCCCGTAGCCGCCGTCGTCGACGATCAGCCAGGTGACCGGCAGGTTGTGCTGCTTCGCGGTGGCCAGTTCGGCAATGGAGTACATCGACGAGCCGTCGCCGGAAACCGCAAGCACCCGCTCCCCCAGCCCGACGGCGCCGCCAATGGCGCCGGGGAATCCGTAGCCGAGGCCACCGGCACCCTGCGCGGAATGGAACTGGCCGTCCTTGGCGTCCCAGCAGCTCCACGCCCAGTACGCGGCGATCGTCATATCCCAGAAGGTTTGCAACCCGGCCGGCGCTGCCGCGCGGATGTCCGCCATGAACGTGCGCTCCATGGCCAGGTCCTGCGAATCCAGGCGGCCCTGCACCTTGGCGAGGGTCTCGGCAACCAGGGCGACGGCGTCGTACCCGTCGGCGCGGTCACGGTCGAGCGTCGGCAGCGCCTCGTCGAGCGCTGCGAGCGCCTGGCCGGCGTCGGCGCGGATGCCCAGGGCCGGCCGGTTGGACTCCAGGACGCGGGGTTCGGCGTCGATCTGGATGATGCGCCCACGGGGTTCCAGGGTGAAGTAGTTGCTGGTCACCTCGCCGAGGGACGATCCGACCACCAGAACCACGTCGGCGTCCTCGAGGACCTCAGTGACGTAGCGGTCCTCCACCCAGGCCTGCAAGGACAGCTCGTGGTTCCAGGGGAAGGCCCCGTTGCCGCCCGGCGAGCACAGCACGGGTGCGCCGAGCTTCTCGGCGATGGACAGCAACCACGACTCGGCGTGACCGCGACGGGTTCCGCCGCCGGCAACGATGGCGGGCCGCTTGGATTCGGTCAACCACTTCACTGCCTCGCGAACCAGCTCCACCCTGGGCGGGTTGTCGAACGGCTCGGCGAGCGCGTCCTCCACCTGCGGCACCATCACGGGGTCCAGCAGCACATTCTGCGGCACCTCGATCCAGACCGGCCCCTGTGGGGAGGACACGGCCTCGGTCCACGCGTCCTGGATCGCTGATGGAATGCCGGAGGCGTGCTGGATGAGTCGTTGACTCTTGGTGACGTTGGCCGCCGACGCCTTCTGATCATCAAGCTGGTGCAGCATGCCTTTGCGGCGCGCACCCAGACCCTCCAGCGGAATCTGGCTGGCAATCACCACCATCGGCACTCCGGTGGCGTAGGCCTCCTGCAGCCCGGCGAGCGCCGTCAACGCACCGGGCCCGGTGGAGAGGAACAGCACCCCCACCTGCCCCGTGGCACGGGAAAACCCGTCAGCAGCGAACGCCGAGTTGTTCTCCACCCGGGAGGACACGAAACGCAGGTCCGAGCGCGACAGGGCATCGAAAAGCCCCAACGCGTGCTGACCGGGAATCCCGAAAACTGTCGTGGCCCCGAGGGCGCTGAGGGTCTCGACGACGAGGTCCCCACCATTACGCTCGCCGCTCAGCGGCTGTGGGGGTGCCGTTGCGACGCTGTCACTGGTAACCATTTAGCGTTCCTCTGCCTGGATGCTGGTAGTTGCCTGATCGGCCATCAGGCTCACCAGGTCGTACGCGACGTGCGATGCGGCGACGCCGGTGATCTCCGCGTGGTCATAGGCGGGCGCCACCTCGACGACGTCGGCGCCGATCAGGTTCATGCCGCGCATCCCGCGGAGAATCTCCAGGAGTTCCCGGCTGGTGATGCCGCCGGCTTCAGGGGTTCCCGTGCCGGGGGCGTGGGCCGGGTCAAGCACATCGATGTCGATGGAGATGTAGAGCGGGCGGTTGCCGATCCTGTCCCGCAGCTTCGCAACCACTTCGTCGACACCCTGCCGGAACACGTCCGAGGAGGTGACAATGCCGAACCCAAACCGGCGGTCGTCCTCAAGATCCTTCACCCCGTACAGCGGCCCGCGGGTGCCTACATGCGAGATGGCCTCGGTGTCGAGGATGCCCTCTTCGACCGCGCGGCGGAAGGGGGTGCCGTGGGTGTATTCAGCGCCGAAATAGGTGTCCCAGGTGTCCAGGTGCGCATCGAAGTGCAGCATGGCCACGGGTGCCCCGGCACGTTCCGACGCAGCACGCAGGAGGGGCAGGGCGATGGTGTGGTCCCCTCCGAGCGTGACGAGCTTGGCGCCGTCGGCCGTCAGATCCAGCGCATTCTGCTGGATGGTTTCAATCGCCTCGTTGATATTGAAGGGATTGACCGCCATGTCACCGGCGTCGGCCACCTGCACCCGCTCGAACGGGGAGATGTCCAAGGCCGGGTTGTAGGGGCGGAGCAGACGGGAGGACTCGCGGACGTGGTTCGCACCGAACCGGGCGCCGGGACGGTAGGACACCCCCGAGTCGAAAGGCACGCCGACGACGGCAATGTCCGCGCGGTCCACCTCGTCCAGCCGCGGCAGCCGGGCAAAGGTCGCGGCGCCAGCGTAGCGGGGAATCCGTGAGGAGTCGATCGGGCCAACGTTTCCATTGGCCATGACACGCGGCTGTTCCATGGGTACCTCCGGGTTGGGGCAGTGGCTGCCCGCACTGGTCGTTCAAGAGTCAGGACTCGGTCGGGAGTCACGAAACAGAAGTTGCCATATAAGCATCAACTGTTTTTTATAAGGCTAATTGTGATGTCCGTCTCGGTCAACACCGGTGGCGGACCATCCGCCACAACTGCCCCGTAAAGGATCCATAAAAACCGCCCCCTCGGCCACCTGTCCGGGCCTACAGTCAGGACGTGAGTACAACTTTACGCAGCATCAAAGCCTCCCGTCGGGCCCGCCGGCTGGGCCACTGGCTGCTCGACGACGAGAACCAGCGGAAACCCAAACGGTCCAGTAGCACCGCCACCCATTCATGGTGGAAGGTCATGTGTCTGACCGGCGTCGACTACTTCTCCACCCTGGGATACCAGCCGGCCATCGCCGCTGTCGCCGCCGGCGTGCTCTCCCCCATCGCGACCATCGTCCTGGTGCTGGTCACCCTCCTCGGCGCCCTCCCGGTCTACAAGCGGGTAGCCGAGGAAAGCCCCAACGGCGAGGGATCCATCGCGATGCTCGAGCGCCTGCTTCCCCGCTGGAGTGGAAAGATGCTGGTCCTGGTCCTCCTGGGCTTCGCTGCCACCAGCTTCCTGATCACCATGACCCTCTCCGCCGCTGATGCCAGCGCCCACCTGATCGAGAACCCGTTTGCGCCCGGCTGGATGCACGGCCAGGAGGTCATCATCACCCTCGTCTTCCTGGGCCTCCTGTCGGTGGTGTTCCTGCGAGGGTTCCGCGAGGCGGTGGGTATCGCCGTCGCGCTGGTCGCCGTGTTCCTGGCGCTGAACCTGGTGGTGATTGTGGTTTCTCTGGCCCAGGTGGCCCTTGAGCCACCTCTGGTCGAGGACTGGTGGACGGCCCTGAACACCCAGCATGGCAACCCCATGATGATGGTGGTGGTGGCGCTGCTCATCTTCCCCCGCCTGGCGTTAGGCCTGTCCGGGTTCGAGACCGGCGTCGTCGTCATGCCCTTGATCAAGGGGCACCCGGGCGACGAACACGACGACCTCGCCGGCCGCATCGCCGGCGCAAAGAAGCTGCTCACCTCCGCGGCGCTGATCATGAGCGGGTTCCTCATCACCTCAAGCATCGCGACCACCATCCTGATTCCAGCCGAGCAATTCCAGGAGGGGGGCGAAGCCAATGGCCGTGCGCTGGCCTATCTGGCGCACCTCTACCTGGGCGATGGTTTTGGGACTGCCTATGACATCAGCACCATCGCCATCCTCTGGTTCGCCGGCGCCTCGGCCATGACCGGGCTCCTCAACCTGGTCCCCCGCTACCTCCCGCGCTACGGGATGGCCCCCAACTGGTCCCGCGCCGTCCGCCCCCTGGTCATCGTCTTCACCGCCGTCGCCTTCCTGGTCACCATCGCCTTCAAGGCCGATGTCGAAGCCCAGGGCGGCGCGTATGCCACGGGCGTGCTGGTGCTCATCACCTCGGCATCGGTGGCGGTCACCCTCTCCGCGCGGCGTCGCAACCAAACCCTGGCCGCCCTGGGCTTCGGCCTCGTCACCGCGGTCCTGTCGCTGACCACCATTATTAACATGGTGGAGCGGCCCGACGGCGTCCGGATCGCCGGCCTGTTCATCCTGGGCATCGTGGTGGTCTCGCTTGCGTCGCGTTTTAGCCGCGCGTTTGAACTGCGCGCCACCGGGATCCGGCTCGACGACGAAGCGCTCCGGTTCGTCGCCTCAACCGACGACGGCGAAATCCTCCTGATAGCGCACGAGCCGCAACGTCTCACGGCGAATGCCTACCGCCGCAAACTCGAACACGCGTGCACGGTCAGCCATCTGACCCCAGCCGACAACCCGCTGTTCATTGAGGTGATTGTTGACGACTCGTCGGAGTTCGAGACTGCCCTGCAGGTGCACGGCGTGACCCGGCATGGCTATCGGATTCTCGAGGTCCACAGTTCCAACGTACCCGCCACCATCGCCGCGGTGATGCTGCATATTCGTGACATCACCGGGCTCATGCCCCACGTCTATTTCCGCTGGACCGAGGGGCACCCGCTGACCAACCTGTTCAAGTTCCTCATCACGGGTGAGGGTGAGATTGCCCCGGTGACGCGGGAGGTCCTGCGGGAAGCGGAGCCCGACGTGACCCGCAGGCCCTGGGTCCACGTCGGGTGACGGTGGACCCCTCGTAGGAAGCGGCGGGTTAGCCGCCCGATGCGGCCGGGACCAGGGTCCAGAGCACGATGGCCTGTTCATCGGTCGGGTTGATCCAGGTGTGCGGCTCCCGGCCGGGGAAGGTCACGGTATCCCCGGCCTCCAGCTCATAGCGGTCATTGGAGAAGATCAACACAAACTTGCCGGCCACCACATGGAGGGTCTCCACTTCGCAGTCCACCGAGTAGAGCTCGGACTCGCCGCGCCCGTTGGGTTCGATGACGGCGCGAATCATCTGCAGTCGGCGCTCCGAGCGGGCCGTCATGAGGCGCTCGTTGATTCCCTCGCCGCCAAGGCTGATGCGCGGGGCCTCGCCCAACCGGGTGAGGTGGGTCTCCGGCACCAGAAACAGATCACCGATCGACACCGACAGGACCTGGCACAGCGTGACCAGGGAGGCCACGGATGGCGAGGTCAGATCCCTCTCCACCCGGCTCAGAAAGCCCTTGGTGAGGGAGGTAGCGGCGGCTACCTGTTCGATGGTCATCCGCTGGGATTGCCGGGCGGCACGGATGCGTGATCCGATGGCTACCGGGGCGTTACTGGGTTCTACAGGCAGGGCCTTCACTGGCGTCCCATCTCTCTGCCCGGGGCACTCCCCCGGGCGGACATCGACTTTGAGCATACCGAGGATTCCCCGGCAGACCTCCCGGACGGCTACTTGACGTGTTAGGAAAATCACAACTAGCCTATAGCGAAACATAAGTTTTCTATAGGTTACTTTCTTCCTACCATCCACTCATTCAGGAGCACCATGGAATTCATCAACATAGCGATTGTGGTGATCTACCTCGTGGGCATGCTGGCCTTCGGCTGGTGGGGCAAATCCCGCACCAAGAACACCAGCGACTATCTGGTGGCGGGTAGGCGCCTCGGACCACTCCTCTATACCGGCACCATGGCGGCAGTCGTCCTCGGTGGGGCTTCAACAGTCGGCGGTGTCGGCCTCGGGTACACCTACGGCATCTCCGGCATGTGGCTGGTGGTCGCCATCGGCGTCGGCGTGCTGCTGCTCAGCCTGCTGTTTGCGCCCACCCTGCAGAAGCTGAAGATCTACACGGTGTCCCAGATGCTGACCCTGCGCTACGGCGCCGAGGCCACCAAGGCCTCCGGCATTGTCATGCTGGCCTATACCCTGATGCTTTGCGCCACTTCGACCGGTGCCTACGCCACCATCTTCGTGGTGCTGTTTGGCTGGGATCGGGCGGCGTCCATCGCCGTCGGCGGCGCAATTGTCCTGATCTACTCGACCATTGGCGGCATGTGGTCCATTACCCTCGCCGACATGGCGCAATTCATCATCAAGACCGTCGGCGTGTTTGCGCTGATGCTCCCGTTCGCTCTCATCAACGCCGGCGGTTTCGACGGCATCTCCGAGCGTGCGGGTGACGAGTTCTTCAGCATCACCGGCATCGGCCTCCAGAGCATCATCACCTACTTCGTGGTCTACACCCTGGGCCTGCTCATCGGCCAGGACATCTGGCAGCGCGTGTTCACCGCCAAGACCCCCACGGTCGCCCGCTGGGGCGGCGTGACAGCCGGCGTGTACTGCATCCTCTACGGTGTGGCGGGTGCGGTCATCGGCATGTCCGCCAGCGTCATCCTGCCCAACATTGAGTCCCAGGACGACGTCTACGCGGATATTGCCATCAACGTTCTGCCCATTGGTATTGGCGGGCTGGTCCTTGCCGCCGCCGTGGCCGCCATGATGTCCACCGCCTCCGGATCGCTGATCGCTGCCGCCACCGTGGCGCGGGCCGACGTCGTTCCCTTCGTCAGCAGCTGGTTCGGCCGCGGCGGGCAGACAACTATCGATACCTCCACCGAGGGCGACGCCGAGAACCCCGAGCACGATGTGGCAGCCAACCGCCGGTGGGTGCTGGGACTGGGTCTGGTGACGATCGCGTTGGCCGTGATCGTCCAGGACGTGGTCGCGGCCCTCACCATCGCCTATGCCATCCTGGTCGGCGGTCTCCTGATCGCCATCCTGGGCGGCCTCGTTTGGAAGCGTGCCACCGGCATCGCCGCCGCAGCGTCGATGGCTGCCGGCACCGTCTTCACACTAGGCACCATGATCTACCTTGAGGTCAACGCCGAGAACCAGTACGACGGCATCTACGCCAATGAGCCGATCTACTACGGCCTCGGCGCCTCGGCCGCAGTGTTTGTGATCGTTTCGTTCCTCACCCAGCGAACTGACCCGGCCGTCATGGCCGCGTGGGAGCGCCGGGTAGCGGGCCAGGCCGACGACGACGTCGCGGTGCCGGCCACCTCAGTCAGGCACTGATCCCCGGAGACACCAAACCCCCTAGGGGGTTTGCCCCGCCCCGGGGGCCTGCCCGGTGCGGGTTAGTTACAGAAAAGGCCGGCGGCCCCTGGATCATCCAGGGGCCGCCGGCCTTTGTGCTGAGCCTCCCCGGGGGCTACGGCTTGGCTATTGAGGCGCCGATCCGCTTGCCGGGCCTGCTGCTGCGACCGCGGCCGACGGCGTCGGCCTTGGTGTCCAGTTCGGCCTGCTTGATGTCCGCGTGAGTAATCGGGCCATCCTCTTCACCGGTCCAGGACTTGATGGCGCTCCAGGTCACCGCGGCGAGAGGCACCGACAGGATGGCTCCCACGATGCCCGCCAGGATGGTGCCGGCCGTCAAGGCGACCAGGATCACCAGGGCATGCACGCTGAGCGACCGGCCCATCACCACCGGCTGCAGGAAGTTGCCCTCAATCTGGTTGACCGCGATCACGACGACGACGACGATCAGCGCCGTCGTCGGGCCGTTGGCGACGAGGGCAACCAGCGCCGCGAGAATGCCAGCTGCGGTTGCACCCACGAGCGGGATGAAAGCACCGATGAAGACGATAGCTGCCAGTGGCAGTGCCAGTGGTACGCCCAGAACGAAGAGCGCCAGACCGATGAAGAACGAGTCAACGAGCGCAACGATCGCTGTTCCACGCACATAACCGCCCAGCACCTCGAGTCCGTGCGTGCCGACACGGCGGGCTTTGACGAGGCGCTCACCTTTGAAGCCGCGGAGTGCGAAGGCAAAAATCTTGTCGCCGTCTTTCAGGAAGAAGAACAGGATGACCACCATCAGGGCCGCCCCGGTCAGGAACTCTCCGGCTGCGGTTAGCCCCGATACGGCACCCGCACCCACCGTACTGCTGGTCGCAAACTCGGTCAGCGCGGTCTGGGCTTCGGTGATCTGCTGCTCGTCGATCGGAATGGGACCATTGCGAATCAGCTCATAGAGTTCGTCGAATCCAGCGGATGCGCTTTCCACCAGTTCACTCGCCTGGCTTCGGACGGCAAACACAATACCGGTCACCAGGCCACCCAGCACACCTAGCAGGAGCAGAAACGAGAACGCTGTAGCGAGCGAGCTTGGCCATCCCTTCCGTCGCAGCCAGTTCACCAGCGGGCCAATTGCCGCGGCGAGGATAAGAGCAATGAGCAGGGGAATGACCACCAGACGCACCTGGATTAAACCAAAAATTACCACTACGGCAAGGACCAGGATCAGCAGAACCTGCGCGGCGCGGGTGCTGCTACGCCCCAGCGAGTCCTTCCAGGGGCTCCCCATCTGCTGGGGGGTGTCGACGCCGGCTGCTTCCTCGCGGCGATCGTCCCCGCGAGGCGCCTCCTTGGTGCGCCTGAAAATGTTTAACACGGTCCGTGTCTCCTTGCTCCCTGTAATGGCGCAGCTCAGCTGTCGCCGGCAATCAATTGGTCTCGAACCTGGCGCCGCAGCACCTTGCCGATGAGTGACCTCGGCAGTTCGTCTACCTCAACAATACGGCGCGGTATTTTGTAGGCAGCCAGCGTGCCCCGGCAGTACGCCTTCAGGGCGTCCCCGCTGAACGGGTGTCCGTCACGGACGACGACGGCGGCGACCACCTCTTCGCCTCCGCCGGCCAGCGGCATGCCGACCACCGCGACGTCGGCGACGCTGTCGTGGGTCATCAGTGCTTCCTCCACCTCGGTGGGGGCGACATTGAACCCGCCGGTCACAATCAGCTCTTTGATCCGGTCCACGATGGTGACGAACCAGTCGGCGTCGACCCGGACGATGTCCCCGGTCTTGAACCAGCCGTCGTTGCTGAGGACGGCGCGCGTGTCCTCGTCGTTGCGCCAGTACCCCTTGAATACCTGGGGTCCGCGGATCAGCAGTTCTCCGGCGTCGCCGTGCTCGCGGTCCTGGCTCGAATCCTCTGGATCGACTACACGGATTTCGGTATTGGGGAACGGTACCCCCACGGTTCCCGGTTTACGGCTGGGACCAATGGGATTGCCGAGGGAGATCGGCGACGTCTCGGTGAGCCCGTATCCCTCCACCAGGTAGCCGCCGGTCACCGATTCCCACAGTTCGATCGTTGCGGGCGGCAGGTTCATCGCACCGGAAATCGCGAAGCGAACAGTCTTCAGGCTGACATCGCGCTCCACAGCCCGTTTCGCAAGCCGCTCGTAGATCGGCGGGACAGCGGGGAGGAACGTGGGCGGATGAGCCTTCGCCGCATCCAGCACCAGGTCTTCATCAAACTTCGGGAACAGCACCAGCCGCGCACCGATGCTCATCGCGAAGGTCAGGCAGAGCGTAAGCCCATAGGCATGGAACATCGGCAGGACAGCGTAGATGACCTCCTTGCCGTCGTCCAGGCCCGGCACCCAGGCCCGCCCCTGAGCAGCATTGACCAACAGATTCCGGTGCGTGAGGATTGCCCCCTTCGGATGGCCGGTGGTGCCGCTGGTGTACTGCAGGGCGGCGACGTCGGTGGCCACCGGACCGGGGTGGGCGGCTGCCAGCGGTTTGTGCCCCACCAGAGAGTCCCAGGGGGTGACACTTCGGCTACCGGTCAGCTTCGCACTGGTGGTCAACGCCGCCCGGGCCGTCCGCGCTTTCCGGAGCGGGAGCCGCAACGCGGCACGTTTCGAGAAGGGCATCGCCCGGGTCAGATCGACTGTCACCAGGGCTGTCACGGGGACGTCGGCGGGGAGGTCCTGCACCCGCTGTGCTGCCTTGTCCCAGACGATCGCCAGCCGTGCCCCGTGGTCTTCGAACTGGTGCCGCAGTTCCCGGTCGGTGTAGAGGGGATTGTGTTCCACCACGATGGCGCCGAGCCGCAACACAGCATAGAAGGCCACTACGTGCTGCGGGCAGTTGGGCAGCACCAGTGCCACCCGGTCGCCCGCCACCACCCCGAGCCGGCGCAGCCCCTCGGCGGCCCGCTGGATCGCGTCGCCGAGCTCGCGGTAGGTGGTTTCGGCGCCGAAGAACTCGAGGGCAACCTTCTTGCCGTACAGCTGCGCTGATTCCTCGACGAGGGTGACGAGGGAACCATCCGGGATGGCGACTGCGGCAGGCACTCCCGGGCTGTAGTTACGCACCCAGGGGGCAACGGTCTCAAAAGTCATCAGTCTACTTCCTGTCTAAGCCTGTTGAACTCTATCCTGATTGGCGGGCCAGCCCTGACCCCGTGCACACCAGAGTACGTCTCACTCATGAAGTGGCTGGAACAGGACGCCGCATATTCCTGCGGCCCCCACCGCGATCACCACGGCCGAGGTCACAAGAACTGTTGCCACATCCGCGGTGAGGACACCGCTGCGCATCCCCTTCAGGCTGCGGCGGTAACGGATCCGTTGGCTTACATAGATCCCAAGTGCGGCCCCCAGCAACGCGGTGATGAGGAGCAGCGCAAACCACCCGTATTGAGGGACCCAGCGCACAAAGAGCACACCACAGATCACCAGCGCCAGCAGCGTGCGGGCCCAGGCCAGCGAGGTGCGTTCGGGCTGAAGCCCAGGGTCAACGGGTGGCACGCGGTTCATCGGAAGCCGTCAGGCCGGTCGGATGGCGACGACAATGACGACGACGGCGGCCACCGCCGTCGCACCCAGAGCCAGGAGCGGGGCAAGAAGCGGCAGCGGGAGGGGCGATCCGTGGCGCATCGCCCGCTCAACCGATAGCCACCTGAAACACGCCGCTCCGGCGATCACCATGGCCAGGAGCAGCAGGAGGATTGCGATGGCTTTGCGGACTACAGGGTCAAACAGGTCGGCGGCGAACGCCTCAACGGCGATCCCGCCGGCCAGCAGCGCCAGCGACGTCCTGATCCAGGCGAGGAAGGTCCGCTCATTGGCCAGGGTGAACCGGGGGTCCGGATCAGTGCCGCTGCCCAGGAGCCGCTGTGTCAGGGACACCCGGCGCGGGGATTGATCAGGAGGTACGGCCATCCCCTCATCTTAGCCAGCACCCCACCCACCCCAGCTTGGAGGGGTGGAGGGGTGGTCCCGCACCGGAACGCGCCCGGGATAGGATTGACCCTGAGAAGGGGAGTAGCTCCCGCCCAGCACCCGGCACACAAGGGAACTGGGCAGCGGCCTGTCGACACACTGGCCATCGATGACGATGGCCCGGCAGTCCACCGGTGAATGCCACCGGCGAACGAGACCTTCGGCCGCTTTAACGACGGCCGGAGCCCCGTCACGGCACTGGTCGCTATAGACCAGGAGACCCACGTGACACAACGGCAAGACAACCCCGCACCCGCCGATATCCGCCGCTGGCGGCAGTACCTCGCGGACGAACGCGCTGAGGCGGCGACCTACCGCTATCTGGCCAGCCGCCGCGAGGGTGAGGAACGCGAAATCCTGCTCGCCCTGGCCAAAGCCGAAGGCCGGCACGAGGCACACTGGCTGTCCCTCTTGGGCTCCGACGCCGGAAAGCCCGCCCGCCCTTCCCTCCGCAACCTGGTGCTCGGCTTCCTTGCCCGGCGTTTTGGCAGCGTGTTTGTGCTGGCCCTGGCCCAACGGGCTGAGAGCAGATCCCCCTACGCTTCGGATCCGACCGCGACTGACGCGATGGCCGCCGACGAGCAGATCCATGAAGAGGTCATCCGTGGCCTGGCGACCAGGGGCCGCAACAGGCTCTCCGGCAACTTCAGGGCAGCGGTCTTCGGGGCCAACGATGGACTGGTCAGCAACCTGGCCCTGGTGCTGGGCGTCGGCGCCACCGGAGTCTCCACCGGGTTCGTGCTGTTCAGCGGCATTGCCGGCCTGCTGGCCGGGGCCCTGTCCATGGGCGCCGGCGAGTACGTGTCAGTGCGGTCGCAGCGTGAGCTGCTGGCTGCGTCGCGGCCCACCCAGATCACCCTGACCGCCGCCAAGGAACTCGACATTGACGCCAACGAGCTGGTGCTGGTGTACCGGGCGCGGGGCATGTCCCGGGAAGCCGCCGAACACCGCGCCTCGGAACGGCTGGGCCTACTCGACTGCGACTGCGATCCAAGCCTTTCCCTCCAGCCGGAGACCGCTGGCGACTGGGATGAGCACGAGCACGTCGGCACCGGACTGGGGGCGGCGGCCTCCAGCTTCTGTTTCTTTGCGTCCGGCGCTGTGATCCCGATTCTGCCGTACCTGGTGGGTCTCAGCGGGCCGCCCGCCGTGATCCTGGCCTGTGTGCTGGTCGGTTTGGCACTGCTGGGGACCGGCGCCGTCGTCGGACTCCTCTCGGGCGCCTCACCACTGAAGCTGGCGCTGCGGCAGGTCGCGATCGGCCTAGGAGCAGCCGGCGCCACCTACCTGTTGGGGCTGGTGTTCGGCGTCGGGCTCCTCTGACCGCGTCCGGTCGCCCGGAGGTCAGACTTTGGTAACGTACTCATCCAGCTTCACCAGGGTCTTCTCCATGGCGACCGGGTTCTTGCGGAGGAATCCCATCGGCCGCAGGACGATGCGCCCGGTGACCGAGCGGGCATCCCACTGCTCGGTCACCAGGGTGCCGCCGTCACGAGGCTCGAGGGTGTAGCTCCAGGTGGCCTGCGTGAAGTGGCGCCAGGTGATCCGGCGCCCCTCCTCGAACTCGGTCACCTTGTTGAGAATCTTGTACTTCGCCCCGAGGCGCATGTCCATCCCGAACTTGGCGCCCTCGAACAGACGCTTCGGGCCGCCCGGCTGTTCCCCCTGGACGGTGTCGGACCCGTCAATGACGCTGTGCAGCGCCGGGGTCGCAAGGACCTCGAAGATGTCACTGGCTGGGGCGTTGATGAATCGTTCACGGGTGATCAGGTAGGGGCTCATGAGTCTATTCTGCCTTGTCACCCTGGGTGGCCAGCTCAGGGTCCGCCGCGATCGTCGTCGCAAGGGGCGTCTCCTTGACGAAGTACAGCAGCACCGCGGCGATCACTCCGAGCGGCGCCAGGTACAGGAACAAGGGCGTGAGGGCATCGTTGTAGGACTCGATCACCGCGTTCCTGGCGACGTCGGGCAGGGTGGCGACGATCTGCGGGGTCAGTGAGTTCGCACCGCCCTCCGTAGTCATACCAGCGGGAAGGCGTTCCACCAGCAGGTCGGCAACCCTGGCGGTGAAGAGGCTGCCCACGATGGCCGAGCCCAGGGTGGCACCGATCTGGCGGAAGTAGTTGTTGGAGGCGGTGGCCGTCCCCACCATGCGGTTGGGAAACGTGTTCTGGACGATCAGCACGAGGATCTGCATGCTCAGACCCAGACCGGCACCGAGCAACCCGATGTAGGTGCAGATGATCCACAGGGCGGTGGCAGGCTGGATGGTGGATAGCAGGAAGAGCGCGACGGCGACCATCAGGGCCCCGACGATCGGCATCCACTTGTAGCGGCCGGTCCGGCTGACGACGATGCCCGATCCGGTGGAGGTCAGCAAGAGTGCACCCATCATCGGGATCATCAGCAGACCCGCGTTGGTGGCGCTGGCCCCAGTGACCATCTGGAGGTAGGTGGGCATGTAGCCGATGGCGCCGAACATTGTGACACCGATCAGCAGCCCACCGGCGGTGGTGAGGTTGAAGTTGCGTTCGCGGAAGAGGTGCATCGGGAGGATCGGCTCGGCGGCGCGGCGCTCCACCATGACGAAGGCGGCACTGCTGACGAGGGTGGCAGCGATCAGGCCGAGGATGACCGAGGAGGTCCAGTCGTACTGGGTTCCGCCCCACGTTCCAACCAGCACCACGGAGGTGGTGGCGATGGCGAGCAGCATCATGCCGCCGACGTCGAGCCGTGAAGTGTTGATCTTGCGGCTCGGCAGGTGCAGGAAGAAGGCCACTACCAGGAGCGCAAGGACGCCGAGCGGCATGTTGATCCAGAACATCCAACGCCAGCCGGGGCCTTCGGTGAAGAAGCCGCCCAGCAGGGGGCCGGCCACTGACGCGAAGGCAAACACGCCGCCCATCACACCCATGTATTTGCCGCGTTCCCGGGCGGGGACGACGTCGGCAATGATGGCCTGGGACAGGATCATCAGCCCGCCGCCGCCAAGACCCTGGATGGCACGGCCGGTGATAAGCCACGCCATGTCAGGAGCGAGGCCGCCCACGACTGAACCGATCATGAAGATGCTGACCGCGATGAGCAGCAGGTTCTTGCGGCCCATCAGGTCACCGAGTTTGCCGTAGATCGGCATCACGATGGTGGCGGTGAGGATGTAGGCGGTGATCACCCAGAGCATCTGGTCGACGCCGTGGAGTTCCCCGACGATGGTGGGCAGCGCCGTGCTGAGGATCATCTGGCTGAGAGCGGCCAGCAGCATGGAGAGCATCAGCCCGATGAACAGCAGGAGCATGCCGGTGGGTTTCTCGACGACGGCAGCGGGGGTGGTTTTGGTAGTGGTACTCATTGGATTTCCGGGAGGACCTCTCTGAGGAGTGCGTTGGCGGTGGTGAGGGCCGCGAACTGGTTATCAAGGGTGGGGGCGTGTGCAGATTCCTGCATCGCGTAGCGCATGGGTGCTCCGGCGATCAGCACGATCATGCGGGAAATGTCTTCAGCCCGGTGCTGGTGAGCGACGTCGGCCCATTTGGCCGAGTCGGTGATGCCCGCGGTGACCACATCGCGGACCAGCTGCTCCACTTTCAGGAAGTAAGCGAAACGGCGCTGGCGAAGCTGGGGGAACTGCTGCACCACTTCCATCCGGAGACTCTCGCCGTCGCCGCCCTCGGTGGAGTGCACCACATAAACGAGCAGCCGGGAGACCTGCTCGAGGAGATTGGCATCGACCTTGAAGTCCGCCAGCCAGGCGTCGTCGATCGAAGGATCCTGCAGGCCGAGGATGGCGTCCTCTTTGGTGCCGAAATAATTGAAAAAAGTGCGGGCCGAAACGTTGGCTTGGGCGGCGATCGCCTCGGTGGTGACCCTGTCCGGGCCGTTCTCAAGGGTGAGCCGGGCGGCGGCCTCATGCAGCGCAGCCCAGGTCTCGGTTCGTTTTCGGTCCCGCAGGGAAAGTAGTTGACTCACCGAACTATTGTCACATTCGACAAGGTTTTACACAACTGCAAAATTGCGGCCCTGCACTTTTGGCGATGTGGGGTTAAACGCCGAACGCGCCGACCCCTGTGTGCACCACAGTTGCCGACGCGTTCACTGACGAAGCTAGGGCTTCAGGAGCACCTTGATGGCACGGCGCTCGTCCATGGCCTTGTAGGCTTCGGCTGCCTCCTCAAGGTGCATCTCGACGTCGAATACCTTGCCCGGGTTGATCTTTCCGGCGAGCACGTCCGCCAGCAGTTCCGGAATATAGGTGTGAGCCGGCGCCATACCGCCGCCCACGGTGATGTTCTTCGAGAACAACAGCCCGATGGGGAGTTCAGCCCCGCCGGTTGGAACACCGACGAATCCGAGGTTCCCGCCGGGCCGGGTGCTGGCCAGGGCCTGTTCCATCGATTCCTTGGTGCCCACGCATTCAAGCACCGAGTCGGCCAGCACTCCCCCCAACAGTTCACGGACCTTCGCCACGCCGACGTCGCCACGCTCGGCAACAATGTCGGTGGCACCGAACTCGCGGGCCAGCGCCTGCCGGTCCTCGTGCCGGGACATGGCGATGATGCGCTCGGCACCGAGGCGCTTCGCGGCAAGCACACCGCAGAGCCCGACGGCGCCGTCACCGACCACCACCACGGTGCGGCCGGGGCCGACCTGCGCACTGACCGCCGCATGGTGCCCGGTGGACATCACATCCGAGAGGGTCAGCAGGCTCGCCGTCAGTTCCTTATCCGGATGGGTGACGCCGTCGACCCGACGCAGGGTGCCGTCGGCCTGCGGTACCCGAACCGCTTCGCCCTGGGCTCCCTCAACGTAGTGGCCGAACTCGTCGTCGCCGCCCCAGGAGGTGAGGTGGTCACAGGCCACGGTCACGCCGTTGAGGCACTGGGGGCACGCGCCGCAGCTGTCCACGAACGGCGCGATGACGAAGTCGCCGACGGCCAGGTCTTTCACCTCGGGGCCGATCTCCTCGACCACGCCCACAAATTCGTGCCCGATCGCCCGGGTGCCGCGGTTCTTGCTGATCCCGCGGTACGGCCAGAGATCCGAGCCGCAAACACAAGAGGCAGTGACCTTCACGATGGCGTCGGTCGGGCGCTTGATCGTGGGATAGTTGCGGTCCTCAACCTTGATGTCGCCGGGACCGTGAATGATGGTGGCACGCATGCATACTCCTCGAACTGGTGGGTGTGGGTGTTCAGTTAGCCTAACGCGGCCATCTCGGCGCGGATTCCGGCACAGCTGCCCACCAAGACTGGCTCCCCGGTGAGCATGGAGGTCTATGCCCGACGGTTCCCCTCTCCCAGCGGGCAGGTGTGCGCGGAGCAGACAAAAAGGGCCCCGGCGGCTGGAAAATCCAGCTGCCGGGGCCCTTCAGTCAAAGAATTACAGTCCCGCGTACACTTCGCGGAGCAGCGTGGCGGTCTCGGATGGCGTCTTGCCCACCTTGACCCCGGCAGCCTCGAGGGCTTCCTTCTTGGCCTGCGCCGTTCCGGCGGAGCCGGAGACGATGGCGCCGGCGTGGCCCATGGTCTTGCCCTCGGGAGCGGTGAAGCCTGCCACGTAGCCGACAACGGGCTTGGTGACGTTGGCCTTGATGAACTCGGCGGCACGCTCTTCAGCGTCGCCCCCGATTTCGCCGATCATGACGATGGCCTTCGTTTCGGGGTCCGCCTCGAACGCAGCGAGTGCGTCGATGTGGGTGGTCCCCACGATGGGGTCACCGCCGATGCCGATGGCGGTCGAGAAGCCCAGATCGCGCAGCTCGAACATCATCTGGTAGGTCAGGGTGCCCGACTTGGAGACGAGGCCCACGCCACCCTTGCCGGTGATGTTCGCCGGGGTGATGCCGACCAGGGACTCGCCCGGTGTGATGATACCGGGGCAGTTGGGTCCGATAATCCGGGTGACCTGGTTGCCGTCGGCATCGACCTTGGACTGGGCAAGTGCCCAGAACTCGGCCGAATCCTGCACGGGGACGCCTTCGGTGATGATGACGACGAGCCCGATGCCGGCCTCGATCGCCTCAACGACTGCATCCTTGGTGAAGGCTGGGGGCACGAACACGATGGAGACGTCGGCGCCGGTTTCCGTCATGGCTTCGCTGACCTTGCCGAAGACCGGCAGGGTGACGTCGCCGTGGGTGACTGTGGTGCCAGCCTTGCGGGCGTTGACTCCACCGACCACCTGGGTACCAGCGGCGAGCATCAGAGCGGTGTGCTTGGTGCCTTCGCCGCCGGTGATGCCCTGCACAATGACCTTGGAGTCTTTGTTGAGAAAGATTGACATACGTTATTCCTTAATCCTTTGGACCCGGCAGGTTCGTTAGCCGGGAAGTGCAGGCTCGATCAGCGGGCGGCGTAAGCCAGTTCGGCAGCCTTGTCGGCGCCTTCATCCATGGTGTCGGCGAGGGTGACCATCGGGTGGTTTGCCTCGGCGAGGATGCGGCGGCCTTCTTCAACGTTGTTGCCGTCGAGGCGGACTACCAGTGGCTTGTTTTCCTTGTCACCGAGGATTTGGAGCGCCTCAACAATGCCGTTGGCGACGGCGTCACACGCAGTGATGCCACCGAAGACGTTCACGAACACACTCTTGACCTGGGGATCGTTCAGGATGACGTCGAGTCCTGCGGCCATGACGGCCGCTGAGGCTCCACCGCCGATGTCCAGGAAGTTGGCGGGCCGCACGTTGCCGTGCGCTTCGCCGGCGTAGGCAACGACGTCGAGCGTCGACATGACCAGACCGGCACCGTTGCCGATGATTCCCACTTCGCCGTCGAGCTTGACGTAGTTGAGGTCGTTGGCCTTAGCTTTGGCCTCGAGGGGATCGGCTTCATCCTGATCCTCCAGGGCCGCGTGGCCTGCCTGACGGAATCCTGCGTTCTCGTCGATGGTGACCTTGCCGTCGAGGGCAATGATGTCGCCGTTTCCGGTCTTCACCAGCGGGTTGACCTCCACCAGGGTGGCGTCTTCCTTGACGAAGACGTCCCACAGCTTGATGATCGCGTTGATCACACCGTCGTGCAGCTCGGGGGCGAACCCTGCCGTCTCGACAATTTCGCGGGCCTTCGCCTGGTCGATGCCGACGGCGGGGTCCACGGCAATGCGGGCGAGCGCCTCGGGGCGCTCGACGGCCAGCTGCTCAATCTCCACGCCACCTTCAACCGAGCACATGGCCAGATAGTTGCGGTTGGACCGGTCCAGCAGTACCGAGAAGTAGTACTCCTCGGCGATGTCAGCGCCCTGCGCGATCATCACCTTGTGGACGGTGTGGCCCTTGATGTCCATGCCCAGGATGTCAGAGGCATACTTGAACGCCTCGTCAGGGGTCTTCGCGACTTTGACGCCGCCCGCCTTGCCGCGGCCACCAACTTTGACTTGAGCCTTGACGACGACGACGCCGCCAATCTTCTCGGCTGCCGCCTTTGCTTCCTCGGGGGTATGCGCCACGATGCCGGCGAGCACGGGTACTCCGTGTGCCTCAAAAAGATCGCGCGCCTGATATTCGAACAGATCCACAGGCCAGTGTCCTTCTACGTCGAAGTAGGTTTACACAGGGAACTTTAGTCCCTTGGCGTTCAGCGCCTCTCACAGACTACCGGTTTAGTGACCAAGGGCACACTTCTATGGTTTGTAGAAAAGTCAGGTGATGAGCTAGGGAACTAACCCGTCTTCGTGAGCGGCGCGTACCGCAGCAGCAGGCGCTTCTCCCCGACGTCGAACGACACCTTCGCGACCGTCTTGTCCCCATTCCCCTCGACGGCCAGGACTGTCCCGTTGCCGAAGCTGGTGTGGTTGACGCTGTCCCCCACAGCCACTGACAGGACTTCCTTCTGGGGCTGGACCCGCCCGACGACGGAGGCGGACCGGGTGGGCAACCCGCGCCCGGTGTCGTCGCTCGCGGCGCCGGCACCCCAGTAGGATCCACTGAATTTGTTGCCCCCACCGATGGCGCCACCACCACCCCACATCGGCCCGGAGGCGCCCTCACGTTTCCAGGTGATGAGTTCGCTGGGTACTTCTCCGACAAACTGCGACGCCGGGTTGTATTGGCTCTGGCCCCACATGCTGCGGACCTCGGACCGGGTGATGTAGAGCCGTTTCCGGGCGCGGGTCAGCCCCACATAGGCGAGCCGGCGCTCCTCGGCCAGTTCCTTCGGGTCGGTGGCCGAGCGCTGGTGCGGGAAGATGCCCTGCTCCATGCCGGTCAGGAACACCACGGGAAATTCGAGCCCCTTCGCGGTGTGCAGGGTCATCAGGGTGACCACGCCCAAACGTTTCGCCTCGGCCACCGCCTGTTCCACCTCGGCGGCAGAACCTTCGGGAGCGTCGGGAATCTGGTCGGCGTCGGCCACCAGGGAGACCTGCTCCAGGAAGTCTCCCAGCGTTCCTTCGGGGTTGTCCTGTTCGTACTCGCGGACCACCGCCACCAGTTCCGCAAGGTTCTCCACCCGCGACTCGTCCTGCGGATCGTTGCTTAGCCGCAGCTGCGCCAGGTAGCCGGTCTGTTCCAGCACCGCTTCGAGTGCTGCTGAGGCACCCGACCCGTCGGCCACCTCGGCGAGGTCGTCGATGAGTTTCACGAACCCGTTGACCGCGTTCATCGACCGGGTGGCCAGTCCCGGCGCCTCGTCCGCCCGGCGGAGGGCCGCCATGAAGGACATCCGTTCCCGTTCGGCGAGTGCCGCGACGGCGTATTCGGCGCGGTCGCCGATCCCCCGCTTGGGTTCGTTGAGGATCCGGCGGAGGTTGACGACGTCGTCCTGGTTGACGAGCACCCGCAGGTAGGCGAGGGCGTCCTTGATTTCCTTGCGCTCGTAGAACCGGGTGCCGCCCACCACCTTGTAGGGAAGGCCCACGCGCATCAGGATTTCCTCGATGGAGCGGGACTGGGCGTTGGTGCGGTAGAAGATCGCCACGTCGCCGGGGAGGAGCCCGTCCTCATCCTGCAGCCGGTCGATTTCCTCGGCGATAAACCGGGCTTCCTCGTGCTCGTTCTCCCCCACATAGCCCACGATCGGCTCGCCGTCACCCTCGGCGGTCCACAGCTTCTTGTCGGGGCGGTCGGGGTTGCGGGAGATCACCGCGTTGGCGGCGCTGAGGATGGTCTGGGTGGACCGGTAGTTCTGTTCGAGCAGGATGGTCCGGGCGTTGGGGTAGTCATTCTCGAATTCGACGATGTTCCGGACGTCGGCTCCGCGGAACGCGTAGATGGACTGGTCCGAGTCGCCCACCACGGTGAGCTCGGCGAGCGGAATAGTGTCGCCGTCCTCGCTGGGATCCTGGGTGATTCCGACGATCTCCCGCACCAGGGCGTACTGGGCGTGGTTGGTGTCCTGGTACTCGTCCACCAGGACGTGCCGGAACCGGCGGCGGTAGTAGTCAGCCACACCGGGGAAGGCCCTGAACATGTAGACGGTCTGGGCGATCAGGTCGTCGAAGTCCATCGCGTTGGCCTGGCGCATCCGCTGCGCGTACCCCTTGTAGACCTCGGCAACCGCCTGCTCGAACGGGTCGGAGTAGTTGGCTGAGCTGGCGTAGCTTTCCTCGTCGATCAGCTCATTCTTGAGCGCCGAGATTTTGTGCTGGATGGATTTCGGGGTGAACCGTTTGGGGTCCAGGTCCAACCCCTTGGCCACCAGGGTGACGAGCCGCAGGGTATCGGCTGAATCGTAGATCGAGAAGTTGGAGTTCAGGCCCACCGATGCCGCCTCGCGCCGCAAAATCCTGACGCAGGACGAGTGGAAGGTGGAGATCCACATGCGTTTGGCAACATCTCCGACCAGGGCTTCGATGCGTTCACGCATCTCGGCTGCAGCCTTGTTGGTAAAGGTGATGGCCAGGATTCCGCCGTGATGGGCCCGGCCCGTGGCCAGGAGGTAGGCGATCCGATGGCTGAGGACCCGGGTCTTTCCGGAGCCCGCACCGGCCACAATCAGCAGCGGCGATCCGCTGTGGCGCACCGCTTCCTCCTGCTGCGGGTTCAGGCCCACCAGCAGTTCGCGTGCCCGCGCGTCGTCCCGCCGACCACCACTGGAATGGGGCGCGTCGACAGAACCGGTGGCGGCGGCGAGCCGCGCGGACGCCGTCGTACGCCCCTTGGAGGTGGCGGGAGATGAACCGAGGTGTGGGTCGAAAAGCATATCCATGGTGCCATCAAGTCTAGTTGCTGGCTCTGACGAAACAGGTGTTGCCGCTTTGTGCTCCAACGCAGGACGCCCGCCGGTTCCAGAAGAACCGACGGGCGCCGAGAGGCTGGAGGAAGCAACGACTAGGGCTTGGCCTCTTCGATATCGTCAGCGTCGATACCGAGCTGCAGCAGTTTGCCGCTCTTGCGGTCGGCCAGGTAGGCCTTCATCTCGCGCTTGATGACCGGCAGCAGCAGGTAGACGCCGAGCAGGTTCACGAACGCACAGACGAACAGTGCGGCGTCGGCGAAGTTCAGGACCTGGGTGAAGGTCAGTACCGTTCCGACAACGGTGAAGAAGAGGAATACGCACTTGTAGATAATCTCGGACACCTTGCTGCGGCCGAAGAGATATTCCCAGGCCTTGAGTCCGTAGTAGGACCACGTGATCAGGGTCGAGAAGGCGAAGAGTGCAACAGCGATGGCCAGAACGATCGGGAACCAGGAGATGACGGTCGCGAAGGCATCCGAGGTGAGGATGACGCCGTCGGGGGCGTCGCCGCCGCCCTGGACCTGGTCGATACCTGCCTGCAGGCTCGGTGCGCTGGCAATGATGATGGTGAGTGCGGTCATGGTACAGATGACCACCGTGTCGATCAGCGGTTCGAACATCGCCACGAAGCCTTCGCTGACTGGGCGCCGGGTCTTGACTGCCGAGTGGGCGATCGCTGCGGAGCCGAGGCCCGCCTCGTTGGAGAACGCAGCACGCTGGAAGCCAACGATCATGACGCCGATGAAGCCACCGGCCATACCTGCTGGGGCAAACGCGCCCTCGATAATCGAGGCAAACGCCGCCGGGACATTGCCTATGTTGACGATGATGACGAAGAGGCAAGCTGTGATGTACACGGCTGCCATAGCGGGCACCAGCCGGCTGGTGGTCGCGCCGATGGACTTGATGCCGCCGAGGATCACTGCGCCTACCAGCGCCGCGAGGACGAGACCGAAGATGAGGGCTGCACCGGCGCTGCCGAGGAATCCTTCTTCACCGCCGGTCACGTTCTGCACCTGAGCGAAGGTCTGGTTGGCCTGGAACATGTTGCCGCCAGCCACACCAAAGATGAGGATAGCGACGGCGAAGATACCCGTCAGGATCTTTGCGGGCAGGCGACCGAACTTCTCGAAGGCGATGGGGAGGTACTTGAAAGGGCCACCGCTGACGGTGCCGTCAGCGTGGACCTCGCGGTACTTCACGCCGAGCGTACATTCAGCGAACTTGGTGGCCATGCCAAGGAGACCCGCAAGGATCATCCAGAAGGTGGCGCCCGGGCCACCAAGGGCCATGGCAGCGCCAACACCGGCGATGTTGCCAAGCCCCACGGTGCCGGACAGCGCGGAGGTGAGCGCTTGGAAATGCGGCACTTCTCCGGGGTCGTCCTTTGAGGAATACCGGCCTCTGACCACTTCGTAGGAGACCTTAAGGTGTCGAAACTGGGCGAACCCGAAGTAGATCGTGAAGATGATGCCTGCGGCGATCAGCCACGCGACAACGACGGGAAAGCTGATGTCCCCAATGGTGATGGGGAAGAACACGATGTTGGAGAACACCTCGGTTACGGGCGCGAAGACCGAATCTATCGCGTCCTCGACCGACGCGAGCCATCCGACTTCGTCCGCAACGCTGGTCATAGGTAGAGCTTGGTTAATTGCCATCTAATAAAACAACCCCAGAAGGCGTTGTGTTTGCAATCACAGACGCCCATAACGCGAAAATGACGCCAAAACGTAACGTACTTCACAGATGACCCTCAGTTATGCATGCTGTAACGCTGTTCAGCGGGGATAATTGGGGAATGTCCAAGACCCGAGCACAGATCGCCAGGAAGCATGGGACCGCTGCTGCCGGCATCCCTCAGACGACGCCGGCTGCTCCCCGCAGCAACGGAAACATGGTCCTGATCGCCGCCGCGGTCACGGCTGTACTGCTGTTCGGGTACTACCACCTCCTTTCCCTCGGCCAGATGAGTCAGCTCGCCGACGGGCTGACCATGCCCGACATGATGTTCGGTGGCTACGGCGCAGGATACGTCGCGGACCTGCAGGCGGCGATGGACGACGACGCCCTCAGCCAGTTGAGCTACCTCCACAAAACCGCAGGCACCCTGTTCCCGCTCATTTTTGGCATCGCCTGGCTCCTGCTGATCCAGCTGAACGTCGACCGCCGCTGGCTCCGCTGGGTCCTCTGGACGCCGCCGCTGCTCTTCGCCGTGGTGGACCTGTGGGAGAACGTGGCAATAGATTCGCTGCTGGCCGCTGGGGCGCCCGACGGCGGTCAGGTGGCACTTGCCTCGGCGCTGACCGTAGCGCGCTGGGCACTCCTCGGATTGTCCTGCGTTGCGGGCCTGTTGGCGGTGCTACTTCCGGCCGGAGTGCGCGGCAAGGCCCTGGCACCGCCGACCGGCCAGGATGGGGCCTCGCCGGAAAGCAGGTAAGCTAATACCGCTGTACCCGCCTCTGTAGCTCAGTAGGATAGAGCGTCCCTCTCCTAAAGGGAAGGTCGTCGGTTCGATTCCGGCCAGGGGCACCAACGCGATGGGTGGCTGATGACCAGTTTTGCGCAGTATCGCCTCACCGCCACCGGAACACTTCTCGGTTACCTCGACGGCTCCTGGTCGGTGGATCGCACTCTGCAGGACCTGTCTTCCGGCTTGTCAGGCACCTTCAGTGGGATTGCCACCTTTGCTCCCGACGACGACGGCGCTCTCCTCCACAGCGAGCGCGGCACCCTGGTCTGGGCTGGGTACTCCCCCGCTCCGGCGACCCGGGAATTGCTCTGGCGGGCAGCAGGGTCTGCGCCTTCGGCTGAGGTGTTCTTCCCGGATGGCCGCTACTTCCACGGCCTCGACCTCACCACCGGGGAGGATTCGCCGGTGCATCAGTGCGCGCCCGATGTCTATCGGGGGCACTTTGTGCTGGTGGATGCGGAGAGCTGGCGGTACACCTGGCGGGTCAGCGGACCGGCGAAGGACCTGGTGTTGGAGACCCGACTTCGCAGGATGAACGAAACCAAGTCGTGGGGAAGCGGTCCACCCGCGTAATGTCTGGGCCTATGACCCATCTGTTCGTCCGCCGAGTGCCTCAACTGCTGATTGGCCTGTTCTGCTATGGCTTCGCCATTGCCATGATGATCAAGGCTGGAATCGGCGTCTCGCCGTGGGACGTCCTGGGGCAGGGCACCGCACTACAAACTGGCCTCCCGTTCGGCGTCGCCACCAATATCATCGGCCTGCTGGTACTCCTGTTGTGGATCCCCATCCGACAGAAGCCGGGCGTCGGGACCGTCCTCAACGTTGCCCTGGTGGGGCCCAGCGCCGAGGTGGGCCTGGCGGTACTCCCGGCACCCACCGAGCTGTGGGCGCAGATCCTTTTCTTTGCCGGCGGGCTCACCCTGCTGGCCCTGGCGACCGGGCTCTACATCGGGGCACGGATGGGCCCCGGACCCCGGGACGGGCTGATGACCGGCATCAACCGGAAGTGGGGCTGGAAGATCTGGAAGGTGCGGACGGTGATCGAGTTGACGGTCCTCACCATCGGGTGGGTCCTCGGCGGCACGGTCGGCGTCGGAACCGTCGCGTTTGCCCTCCTGATCGGCCCGATGGTGAATGCAGCACTACCGCTGCTCCACATTCCCGATCCTCGCCCCCGCGGCGGGTCGGCAGGCAACACCGCCCCCGCCACCTGAACGGCGTCCCCTTACCGGTGACCTAGAGCCCCGGAACCACGACCTTCTTGACCGCGAACTGGGTGCGGTGCAGTTCCGCGTACCGGCCACCACGCTCCAGCAGTTCATCGTGGTTGCCTCGCTCGGCGATCTGACCATCCTCGATCACCAGAATCTGGTCCGCGCTGCGGATGGTCGAGAGCCGGTGCGCGATGACGATCGCGGTTCGGCCCTCAAGGGCTTCGCTGAGCGCTGCCTGCACTGCAGCCTCGGAGGTCGAGTCGAGTGCGGCCGTCGCCTCGTCGAGGATGACCACCCGCGGCTGGGCCAGCAGGAGCCTGGCGATCGTCATCCGCTGGCGTTCACCGCCGGAAAGCCGGTAGCCCCGCTCCCCCACCATGGTGTCCAGCTGGTCAGGGAGGGACCGGATCAGTGGCTCCAACCGGGCCCGCCGGATGGCATCCCAGATCTCGTCAGTCGTCGCTTCGGGCCGGGCCAACAACAGGTTGGATTTGATGGTTTCGTGGAAAAGGTGGCCATCCTGGGTGACCATGCCCATGGTGTGGCGGAGCGACTCGAAGGTCACGTCCCGCACATCGGTGCCGGCCAGTCGGACGGCTCCGCTGTCGACGTCGTACAGCCGTGCCAGCAGTTGGGCGATCGTCGACTTCCCGGCCCCCGAAGAGCCCACGAGGGCGATGGTCTGCCCGGGCTCCACCCGGAAGGACACCCCGTGCAGCACTTCCTCGCCGCCGCGGGTGTCCAGGGTGGCGACCTCTTCGAGGGAGGCAAGCGAAACCTTGTCCGCCGAGGGGTAGGCGAACCGGACATCGTCGAACTCCACCGACACCGGACCGTCGGGGATGGTGCCGGCCTGCGGCTTTTCCTTGATCAGGGGGTCCAGGTCGAGGACCTCGAACACCCGCTCGAAGCTCACCAGCGCGCTCATGATTTCCACCCGGGCGTTCGCCAGGTTGGTCAAGGGTGCGTACAGGCGGGTCAGCAGCAGCGCGAGCGTCACCACTTCACCGGTGTTCAGCGCCCCGCCGAGGGCAAGTGCGCCGCCCAGGCCGTACACCAGGGCAAGTGCCAGCGCCGATACCAGCATCAGCGCTGTCACGAAGACCCATTGCAGCATGGCCATGCGCACGCCGATGTCGCGGACCCGCGCGGCGCGGACAGCGAATTCGTGCGACTCCTCCTGTGGGCGGCCGAACAGTTTGACCAGGGTGGCTCCGGGTGCGGAGAAGCGCTCGGTCATCTGGGTGCTCATCGCCGAGTTGTGGTCGGCGGCTTCGCGGCGCAGGGCGGCGAGACGGTTGCCCATCCGGCGGGCGGGGAGCAGGAAGATGGGCAGCATCACCACGGCCAGCACGGTGACCAGGACCGACGTCGTCAGCATGACGATCAGCGTCAGTGCCAGCGCCACGATGTTGCTGACCACCCCGGAGAGGGTGCCGCTGAAAGCCTGCTGGGCGCCGATCACATCATTGTTCAGCCTGCTGACCAGGGCGCCGGTCCGCGTGCGGGTGAAGAAGGCGATGGGCATTTTCTGCACATGATCGAATACCTTGGTGCGCAGGTCGAGGATGACTCCCTCACCGATGCGGGAGGAGTACCACCGGGTGGCCATGCTCACCACCGCGTCGGCCACCGCCACCAGCGCGATGACGACGGCGAGCCACACCACTGTCTCCAGTCCGGTGCCAGCGATGATCTCGTTGACCACCTGCCCGGCCAGGACCGGCGTCGCGACGGCGAGGAAGGCCGACACCACTGACAGCGCGATAAAGAAGATCAGTTTGGTCCGGTAGGGCACAGCGAACGCGAGGATCCGCTTCAGCGTTTCCTTCGAGAATTTGTTGTTGCTGTCCTTGGCGGTGGAAATCCGGTAAAGGGAGTTCCAGGCCGCGCCTTCCATACTCATGTACTAGCCTCCATTGCTCAGGCCTTCAGCTTATGCCCGCAACCGCGGCGGTGCGCGGGTCGGGAACCGGGGTTGGCCAGATCACACGGGTCTCCGGAACTAATTTCGCTGAGGGCTTTGTTGCACTATGTGGCTCCCCGCTTTGTGCCAGCCCAACCCGGCGCGGTAGAACGGCAAGAGACCTCTCAACACCCTCCAGTCATTAAGGACCCAGCAATGAACACCCGTCGTCTTTCAATCCTTGGCGCAGCCGCCGCTCTTACCCTCGCCCTGGCCGCCTGCGGTGGCGGCGAGCAGTCGTCGGAAGGTTCGTCTGACAGCGCGTCCGCTGGACCCACCACGCTCCAGGAGATCCAGGACGCGGGAGTCATCACCGTCGGCACCGAGGGCACCTACCGTCCCTTCACCTTCCACGAGGACGGGGTCGGCGACCTGACCGGGTTCGACGTCGAGGTCATCACCGCCGTCGCCGCTGAACTCGGTGTTGAAGCAGAGTTCGAGGAAACGCAGTGGGACGCCATCTTCGCAGGACTGGACGCCGGCCGGTTCGACGTCATCGCCAACCAGGTGTCCATCACCGATGAGCGCCTGGAAACCTACGACTTCTCTGACCCCTACACGGTCAGCACCGGTGTCATCGTGACCACCGCCGACAACACCGAGATCACCTCCTTCGAGGACCTTGAGGGTAAGACCACTGCCCAGTCGCTGACCAGCAACTGGCACACGCTGGCGCAGGAAAGCGGCGCCGAGATCGAGGCAGTCGAAGGGTGGGCGCAGTCAGTGACCCTGCTTGAGCAGGGACGGGTCGACGCCACCATCAACGACACGCTAACCTACCTGGACTACCAGCAGACCAACCCCACCGATGCGATCAAGATTGCCGCCGAAACCGATGAGGAGTCGCTGAGCGCCTTCGCCTTCACCAAGGGCAGCGACGACCTGATTGCCGCCGTCGATGAGGCGCTCGCCTCCCTGCGCGCAGACGGTACGCTTGCCGAGATCTCGGAGAAGTACTTCGGCTCCGACGTCACCGAATAGCACCGGCTAGGTACACGGAGGAACACCATCGACTGGACACTGTTCTGGGATTCGCTCGGCCCGCTGGTCCTGGCTGGGCTGACAGGCACCATCCCACTGTCCCTAGCGTCGTTTGTCCTCGGCCTGCTTCTGGCGTTGCTGATCGCCCTGATGCGGTTGAGCAGCAACCGGTTCGCGTCAGGAGTGGCCAGGACGTACGTATCGATCATCAGGGGTACCCCCCTGTTGGTGCAGCTGTTCGTCATCTTCTACGGCCTGCCGTCAATCGGCGTGGTGATTCCTCCCTGGCCGAGCGCCATCATCGCGTTCTCCCTGAATGTGGCGGGTTATGCGGCCGAGATTATCCGCGCAGCGATCCTGTCGGTGCCCAAAGGCCAGTGGGAGGCGGGGCACACCATCGGGATGTCACGCGCCCGCACGATGCGCCGCATCATCCTGCCCCAGGCCGCCCGCGTCTCGGTCCCGCCGCTGTCCAACACTTTTATCAGCCTCGTGAAGGACACCTCCCTTGCATCGCTGATCCTGGTGACCGAGCTGTTCAGGCAGGCAGAGGAAATCGCTGCGTTCAGCCAGCAATTCATGTTGTTGTATCTGGAGGCCGCACTGGTCTACTGGGTGTTCTGCCTCGCCCTTTCCAGCGGGCAGTCCTACCTGGAGAAGAGGTTGGATCGCTATGTCGCACACTGAACCCACCAGCGCCACCGGCCAGCAGGGCAACCTGCTGACGGTCACCGGCCTGAACAAGTCCTTTGGCGAGAATGTCGTGCTGAAGTCGATTGACCTTGCCGTCCAGCCGGGGCGCGTGACGGCGCTGATCGGCCCGTCCGGTTCCGGCAAAACCACTGTACTGAGGTGCCTCAATGGGCTTGAAACTCCCGACGGCGGTGTCGTCTCGATTGCCGGCGGCCCGTCCCTGGACTTCGGCGGCCAGGTCAAAACGAAGGACCTGTCGGCGCTGCGGGACCAGAGTGCCATGGTCTTTCAGCACTACAACCTGTTTCCCCACATGACCGTTCTGGAGAATGTGATCGAGGGACCGGTACAGGTGAAGAAAACCCGCCGGGCCGACGCCATCCGGGACGCCGAGTCGCTGCTGGCACGGGTGGGGCTGGCCGACAAGAAAGACCAGTACCCGTTCGAGCTCTCGGGCGGGCAACAGCAGCGGGTCGGTATTGTCCGCGCCCTGGCCCTCAAGCCCGCACTGCTGCTGTTCGATGAGCCCACCTCGGCACTCGACCCGGAATTGGTGGGTGAGGTGTTGACCGTGATCAAGGAACTCGCCGACGAACGGTGGACCATGGTGATCGTCACCCATGAGCTGGCGTTCGCCCGCGAAGTCGCCGATGAGGTGGTCTTCATGGACGGCGGCGTGGTGATTGAACGCGGGCATCCCGACACCGTGTTGCGCGCCCCCCGGGAGGAGCGCACCAAACGATTCGTGCAGCGCCTCCTTCACCCATTCTGATCCACGTATCACTGCACCCGTCAGGAGATCGACGATGCCCCAGCTCACCGCTGGCCAGCTAGAGGACGCCCACCAGTGGCGCAGCTTCCGCGAGCGCCGGGACACGTCCCTGGCTGCGGAGCATGGCTGGCTGACCCTCACCTCGTTGCAGTGGCTTCCGGCCCAGCCTGCGCCCCTTGATCTGGTGCCAGGGAACTGGAGCGCCAGCGAACCCGGCAACGGTCCAGGCGCGGTCCTCACGGCTGCGGCACGGGACGGTTTGACCATGGTCAGCACCGGCCTGCCGGTCGACGGAACCGTCACTCTGGCATTGGCCGACGGCGATTCCGTCAACTGGGTGCGCCACCATGACACCGTGGTGGAACTCGCTGTTCGCGGGAACCGCTACGTGGTCCGTACGCGGGACAACACCGCGCCCACGTACACCGGGTTCGACGGCGTACCGGTCTACGACTACACACCCGGCGCCGTGACCGAGGGCAGCTACACGGCCTACCCGGAACCCCGCGAGACCCCCATCACGACCGCCCACCCCGAGGTCCCCGACGTCATGCGGGCCACCGGAACTGTTTCCTTCACCCTCGGCGGTGTTGCCCACACCCTCATCGCGGAACAGCAGCAGGAGGGATCGCTGAAGGTAGCCTTCCACGACGAAACAAACGACCACGCGACCGCCGCGTGGCGCTTCCTCAGCACCGACCGGGTGACCCCCGGCGGGCTGGTTACCCTCGACTTCAACCGGTCGCTGAACTACCCGAGCGCCTTCACGCCCTTTGGCACCTGCCCCATGCCGGTGGAGGGGAACCGGGTGGGCGTCCCGGTGGAGGCCGGGGAACGCCGCCCCGACTGACCGGGCCTGCCGTCACCGTCACCGTCGCCGTCGCCGTCGATCCCCGCCTAACCCGCTCCGGTGAGGAAAATCGACATCGGCGGCCGACATTTCCACCCCGGATGTCCAGATTGCCCCCCTCAGCCCGGTTTGCTCACCGGTGCGGCATGGCCGAGGCCGCCGTCACGCCCAGCTCGCGGCGTACCAAAGGGAGCACCTCGGTGCCGAGAAGTTCGATCGATTCCAGCACCTGGGCCTGCGGCACGGAGGACCAGTCCAGCTGCAGGATGTGCCGGTCGTGGCGCATCTGGGAGTGGGCCAGCACAATCTTCTCCGCCACTTCCTCAGGGTTCCCCACAAACACCGCCCCTGAACGTGCCGCCTGCATGTTGTAGGTGACCTCACTCGGCATCGGGAAGCCGCGCTCCGAGGAGATCCGCTTCATCGTGTCCAGCCAGTACGGCTTGAAAACGGTCTGTGCGTCCTTCCTCAGGACTAGCCCGACGCCGCTCAGGCCCACCTTCAGTGAGGCGGGATCATGCCCTGCCTTGGCAGCCGTCTCGCGGTACAGCTGTGCGTGCTGGGCGAAGTTCCCCACCGTTCCACCGAGCAACGCAAAGATCACCGGCGTGCCAAGCCTGGCAGCACGCACCGATGATGCCGGCGTGCCGCCGGTAGCGATCCAGATGTCCAGATGTCCCGAAGTGGGCCGCGGCAGGATCAGCGCATCATCCAACGCTGCCCGGAACTTGCCAGTCCAGGTGATGCGATCGGCGGCGTCGAGCTGCAGCAGGAGCCGGATCTTCTCCTCGTACAGCTCCTCGTAGTCGCCGAGTTCCGCCCCGAACAGCGGGTACGACTCGATGAAGGACCCCCGCCCGGCTGTCAGCTCGGCGCGGCCACCGGAGAGCAGGTCGAGGGTGGCGAACTGCTGGTAGACCCGCACCGGGTCCTCGGTGCTCAGGACGGTCACCGCCGAGCCGACATGGATCGAGGTGGTCTGCGCCGCGGCGGCCGCAAGAACGGGCACCACCGACGAGACAGCGTAGTCCGGCCGGTGATGCTCACCGATGCCGAAATAGTCCAGCCCCACCTGATCGGCGAGTCTGGCCCGTTCCAGCAGGTCGGCCATGCGCTGTTGCGGTGAGACCCGCTCCCCCGTCACCGGGTTCGGGTGGATGTCGCCGAAGCTGTAGATGCCGAGTTCCATGGTGCGAGCAGTCCCTGGCGTCGGTGGGCCTAAGCGGCAATCCGCTGCGGGTGGGTGTAGCAGTTCAGCGAGGTGCCGCGGCTGAAACCCACCAGGGTGATGCCGGTGTCTTCGGCGAGGTCGGCAGCCAAGGAAGACGGCGCGCTGACGGCGGACAACACGGGGATCCCCGCGAGCTGCGCCTTCTGCACCAGTTCAAACGAGGCGCGCCCCGAGACCTGGAGGATGGTCCCCTTCAGCGGCAGCATTCCTTCGCGCAGGGCCCAGCCCACCACCTTGTCCACGGCGTTGTGCCTGCCCACGTCCTCACGAAGGCATAACAATTCGCCGTCACGGGTGAACAGCCCCGCCGCGTGCACGCCACCGGTGGAGTCGAACAATTTCTGCGATTCCCGCAGCCGGTCGGGCAACCCGGCGAGTGCGGGAAGCGTGACCTGGGCGTCGTCGTCGTGAACGTCGAAGCGGGAGGACTTGCGGACCGCGTCGATGGAGGCTGTGCCGCAGATCCCGCAGGAACTTGAGGTGTACACGTGGCGTTCCATGGCGGTGTCCGGCAGCACCACATCGGGCCTGAGCTGGGACTCCACCACGTTGAAGGTCTGTTGTCCCGCGTCATCCACCCCTGCACAATAGCGGAGGCTGATCAGCTGCCCGGGCTCCCAGATGATCCCCTCGGAGACCAGGAAACCGGTCACCAGGTCGAAGTCGTCCCCGGGGGTGCGCATGGTCACTGAAAAGGACCGGGACCCCAAACGGATCTCCAACGGTTCCTCGCCGGCGAGGATATCCTCGCGCCGGCTGGTGCCGTTTTCCGTTGCGCCAACACGGAATCGGGTAATTTGGCGGCGCTGACTCACGCGCTTCTTCAATTTGTACTCCTGCCATTGTCCTAGGATGAGACTAGTGGACTTCTGACCCAAGGATGTGATGGCTATGGCGACTCGTGCGCCTAAAGATGGAATCAACGAAGCCGAGATTAAGGTCGGTAAGCCGAAGCGGCAGGCGGTGGGACTTCCCGCCGTCCTTAATTCCCTGAAAATTTCGCTGGACCAGATGGGTCCAGTGCGCAGCGCGCAGACGCTGCTGGCAGTGAACCAGGTCAAGGGTTTCGACTGCATGGGCTGCGCCTGGCCCGAGGGCGACAAACGGCACACAGCGGAGTTCTGCGAAAACGGCGCCAAGGCTGTCGCCGAAGAAGCAACCCGCCGCACCGTGACGCCGTCGTTCTTCGAAAAGTACTCGATTGAAGAACTCAACGAGCGTGACGAGTACTGGCTCGGCCAGCAGGGCCGCATCACCCACCCGATGCTCCTGGACGAGGGCGGCACCCATTACCGTCCCGTGTCCTGGGACACGGCCTACGACATCATCGTCGAGGAGCTCGCAGGACTGGACAGCCCCGACGAGGCTGTGTTTTACACCTCGGGGCG
Source organism: Arthrobacter sp. CAN_A1 (assembly GCF_015751665.1). Lineage (NCBI taxonomy): Bacteria > Bacillati > Actinomycetota > Actinomycetes > Micrococcales > Micrococcaceae > Arthrobacter > Arthrobacter sp. CAN_A1. The sequence goes on from NZ_JADOUR010000007.1 coordinate 103,559, forward strand.
CACCTCCAACGAGGCAGCATTCCTGTACCAGCTGATGGTGCGCGGGATCGGCACCAACAACCTCCCCGACTGCTCCAACATGTGCCATGAGTCCTCAGGCTCCGCACTGACGCAGACCATCGGCATCGGCAAGGGGACGGTGTCCCTCGAGGACGTCGACAAGGCTCCGCTGATCCTGGTGGCCGGGCAGAACCCCGGCACCAACCACCCGCGCATGCTGACGTCGCTGGAGAAGGCGAAGAAGAACGGCGGCCAGATCGTTGCGATCAACCCGCTGCCCGAAGCGGGACTGCTGCGCTTCGAGAACCCGCAGAAAATCTCCGGCATCCTCGGCACCAAGTTCGGCGGCGGCACCCAGCTGGCCGACGACTTCCTCCAGATCCGCCTCGGCGGGGACCAGGCTCTGTTCCAGGGTCTGGGCAAGTACCTGCTGGAGCAGGAGGAGAAGACCGGGACGGTCTTCGACCACGAGTTCATCAAGGAGCACACCTCCGGCCTGGAGGAGTATCTGCAGGAGCTCCGTGACGTTTCCTGGGACGAGATTGTCGACGCCAGCGGTATCCCCAAGTCGCAGATCACCTCGGTGGGCGACCGGATGATCGGCTCCCCCGGCACCGTGGTGTGCTGGGCCATGGGACTGACCCAGCACAAGCACTCAGTGGCGACGCTGCGCGATGTGGTCAATGTGCTGTTGCTGCAGGGCAATATCGGCAAGCCGGGAGCCGGCGTCTGCCCGGTGCGCGGCCACTCCAACGTGCAGGGCGACCGCACCATGGGTATCTTCGAGCGCATGCCCGATGGATTCCACGACTCCCTGGACTCCCACTTCAACTTCACCTCGCCCCGGAAGCACGGCTTCGACGTCGTCGCAGCCATCCGGTCGATGCGCGACGGCGGCGCCAAGGTTTTCATGGCGATGGGCGGCAACTTTGTACGGGCCACGCCCGACTCGGACGTCACCGACAAGGCGCTGCGCAGTACGCGTCTGACGGTGCAGGTGTCCACGAAGATGAACCGCTCCCACCTGATCACCGGCCGCCGCGCCCTGATCCTTCCGGCCCTGGGCCGGACGGACAAAGACACCCAGGCCAGCGGTGACCAGCGTGTCACCGTCGAAGACTCGATGAGCGCCGTCCACGCGTCACGTGGGCGGCTCCGCCCACCGGGCCCGGACGTGCGCTCGGAAATCTCGATCGTCTGCGAGCTCGGCGACCGGTTGTTCGCCCGCCCCGAGAGCCCGTTCCGCGACAACGCCCCTCAACTCGACTGGGTGGCAGCGCAGGCCGACTATTCGGTGATCCGGAACCACATCGAAGCTGTCATCCCGGGCTTCGAGAACTACAACACCCGGATCGAGACCGGCGGTTTTGTGCTGCCCAACGGACCACGTGATGGCCGGAAGTTCACCACCCCGTCCGGCAAGGCAGTCTTCACCGGTAACACCCTCGAGTACCCGAAAATCCCCGAGGGCAGGCTCCTGCTGCAGACGCTCCGGTCACACGACCAGTACAACACCACGATCTACGGCAAGGACGACCGCTACCGCGGCATCCACGGCGGACGACGGGTGGTGCTGGTGCACGAAGACGACCTGGCAGCCGCAGGGATTGCCGAAGGGGAGATCGTGCACCTGGTGTCCCAGTTCTCCGATGGTGTGGAACGGCGGGCCGAGAACTTCCGGGCCGTCACCTACCCCACCCCGCGGGGCTGCGCCGCCGCCTACTACCCGGAAACCAACGTTCTGGTGCCGTTGGACTCAACGGCCGACGTCAGCGGAACGCCAACCTCCAAGTCGGTCATCATCCGCCTCGAGAAAATCGCCTGAGCTGAGCTCGCGGTGATCTAGACAGGTCCTGACAGACAGAAGCCCCCGTTCACGTGAACGGGGGCTTCTGTCTGTCAGGACAGGTTCGCAGGATGCGAACCGGCGGCGTGTTCGCGAACAAGAGCTAGCTGATCCAGGGCAACTTCAGGGCCTGCACCCGGTCTCCGGCAACACACCCTTCGGCGGGTACCACCATCACCCCGCTCGCAGAGGCCAGGCCGCGGAGCATGCCCGAGCGCTGATGTGTTGCTGCCACAGCCCGGCCGGACTCGAGCCGGTACGGCACCAACCGGCTCCGTCCGGGCAAATCGTCGAAATCCTCGCCCACCGTCGTTTCCTCGGTTTCAGGGAAGGGTGCACCCCGCAACCCCGCCAACAGCGGTCCTACGACGGTGAACATGGCCATCATCGCTGCCAGCGGGTTCCCCGGCAGTCCCACCAGGAACCGCCCATCCTTGAGCTGCGCCAGCAGCGTCGGGTGTCCTGGGCGCATGGCGATGCCGTCGATGATGAACTCAGCCTCGAGGGTTTCCAGCGCACGCCGGATGTGATCCGCTGACGAGCTGCCCGTACCACCGGTGGTGATCAAGAGGTCTCCGGAGGCTCGGGCGAGGGACAGCTCGTCGAGGGCCTCGGCGCTGATGGCGGCGACGACGTCGTCAAGGTCGTCCTTGGCGCGGCCGGAGGTGTCGACATGCCCGCCCATCATCTGGACCAGGCCGGGGAGTTGGGGGCCGAACGTGTCGCGGACCTGTCCGGGCTCGGGCAGACCCGCCTCGATGACCTCGTCCCCCGTCAGGAGCAGCGAGACGCGGGGGGCGCGCAGCACAGGAAGGGTGTCGTACCCGCAGACAGCCGCGAGTGCGATCTGCGCCGGGTTCAGCGTGACGTTCGCGGGAATAGTTTCGCTACCCTCGGGGGCCTCTTCCCCGGCCGGACGAATGTGCTCCTGTGGTCGTGGCTCGTCCTGGCGTGCCCGGTCGTTACGGTCCAGGAGGTCTCCCCGGACGGCTCCGTGCTCCATCCGCAGGATTCCTGAAGTGCCATCGGGGACGACACCGCCGGTGAGGATGAACGTCGCCTCTCCAGAGGACAACGGTCCAGCACCCGAGTCGCGGTGCGGTGCGGGGCGCTGCCAGGGATGCTCCTCTTTCGGGGCGTGGCTGACCAGTTGCCAGGGCGGGTTGCCGCTGACTGCCCACCCATCCATAGCCGATGAGGCGTAGTGCGGGATGGCCTGCAGCGCCCGGACCGGCTCGGCCAGTGTCTGGCCCAGCGCTTCGGACAGGGGGACCGTCTGGTTCACGAGCGGTGTTCCCGCGTCGTAGGCCGCGCGGCGCGCCTGTTCCCACCCGAGGTTCCGTCCGGTGGCTGGGATCTCAGCCGGGTCGGTCGGCGGCGTTGCAGCAGTCGTGGATTCGTTCACGGGGGCTTCGCTCACGGGGCATCTGTCGGCGTAGGCTCGGCTGCTTCCCCGGTGGGGCATTGCCTGCGGGCGGCCTCAATGGCCGATTCCATGGCCACGGCCTCGGTGGCCTGCTGGCTGCCTACCGCGAGGCCAGCGGCGTAGCCCGCAATGAAGGTGGTCAGAGGTGCCGCGGGCCGCACAATGGAGTGCGCCGCATCCCCGGCGAGGGACAGGATGGCATCGATGTCGATGGTGGTGCCCTCAAGTTCGAAGGCTTCAATGAGCTGGGCGCTCCACTCCTGAAGGATCTGGTCCTGCTTTTTCATTGCTGCTCCTGAGGTTGAGGTCGGTGCCGTGCCTGAGACACCGAGTGATTGGGCGTCCGCCCAGGTGTCGACGTCAGCTGTGCTTCCCGCCGGAACGTCGATTGCTCTCCATTGCACCCTAGCAAGGAGTGCCTTCATCGATAGATTCTGGGCTCCCCCGTTGGTCTGGACCGCGGCGACGGCGGCGCGCAGGCTGTCCAGCCGGTACAGCGCAGCGAGCGGCTGGTCCCGGCCGCGGTCGTGCGCCATCACCGAGACCTCGGGACGCTGCGCCGCCGCAGCAAACAGAGCCGGAATGGCGTGCGTGATCCGGGGCATGTCGCAGGCGAGGACCAGCACCCACGGGGTGGCATCGTCGCCGAGATGGTCGACGGCGGCGGCCAGGGCGGCGGCCGGTCCACCGAATGGAGGGGACTCGCGGACGAACTCGCGGTCCGTCACCGGCGAACCGCCCGCGCTGGGATGGTCCTGCCGCGCGTCGGCGTCCGGCCCGACCACGATGGTGCGGCGGGCTGCAGCCACGGCATCGCAGGTCAGGCTGAGGAGCGTGCGGCCCCCGCTGTGTAGGCCTGCCTTGGCGATGCCACCGAGGCGCGACGATCTGCCCCCGGACAGCACAACCGCATGGAAATCGAGAGGTGCTGACGAACTCAAGCGGCGGACTCCGACCGAAGAAAAGCGCTCCACTGCGGTGCGGGTTGCTCAATTTCACGGTACTGCCAGGAGGCGCCACGCGGTGGCTGAGGGGTTACCCGCAGTTGCCAGCCCAGGGAGGCAAGGGTCTTGTCGCTCTTGTCGTTGTTGCAGCGGAGGCAGCATGCCACGAGATTCTCCCAACTGGACGCACCCCCGCGGGAGCGTGGAAACACATGATCGATAGTTGAAGCACTTTTCCCGCAGTAGGCGCACAGATGGTTGTCGCGCCGCAGCACTCCCCTGCGCGTCACCACAACGCTGTGACGGTACGGGATCTTCACATAGCGGTTGAGCAGAATAACCGAGGGACGACCCAGGACATCGGTGGGTCCCACCACTGGGTTCTCACCCTCCGCGACGACGCTGGCCTTTCCCGCCAGCACAAGGACCAGCGCCCGGCGGAAGGTCACTACCGCCAGTGGCTCATATCCAGCATTCAGAACGAGAGTGCGCATGCACATTCCTCTTTGCCGACTCCGGGCCTGCGTCCCTGTGGTCCGGGATAACAGGACGACAACTGACTTATTTAAAGTAAGGGTAGTTCGGCGGGCGCCCGGTTTGCTAATCCGGCGTCCCGGGCCAGGGCGTGTCGCCCCGCGGCGCCGTTGGGACGAGCGGCGTGGCCACAGCGGCATGGCGGCGGGGCAGCGGAGGTTAAAAGCGGGAGGACCCGGGGATCGGAATCCCCGGGTCCTCCCGATCACACGTTGTCTGGTTTAGCCGCCTACGCGGATGTAGACGGGGCCTGAGCCGAGGTCAGCTGGTGCGACGACGGTCTGGTTGCCGTTGAAACCACCGTGGACGGCCTGGCCGCCACCGATGTAGACGGCGATGTGTGCAACACCGGCGCCACCGTCGGCATAGTAGATGAGGTCGCCGGGGATGGCTTCGCCGGCTCCAACGGTGCGTCCCAGGGACAGGTAGCCTGCTGGCCAGCCGTGGAAGTTGATTCCGGCGGCGGCAAGGGCGTTGCTGACGAGGCGGGTGCAGTCCTGGGTGACCCCGAGCTGACCCTGCGCCGCGGCGGCAATGGTGGCTGCCACTCCCGAGGAAACTGCTGGTGCTTCCTTGGCTGCTGGCTTTTCGACTGGTGTTGCCTGGGCTGGTGCCGCCTGGGCGGGTGCTGCCTGGGCGGGTGCTGCCTGCTTAACCTCTGCAACAGGGGCGGCGGGTGCTGGCTCGGCGTCAACAACCTCTGCGGCCGGAGCCACTGCGGGAGCCTCCTCGAGTTCGACCACGGTCTCGGCCTGTGCCTCGACGACTGGTGCCTCGACGACGGCTGGGGCTGCAACAGCCTTGACCGGGGTGCGGTTGAAGGCGATCTCGGCGTCGGCCGGTGCCTCGACAACTGTTGGCGCTACCTGAACCTCCAAGGCCGAGGTGAGGGCGACGCGTTCGACCGACTCAAGCGAGAGGTCAGCGGCGTTCGCCGACACCCCGCCGGTCAGGACGAGGCCGGAGGCAGCGGCGATCACTGCTGCCTGGCGGCCTACACCGCCGGCGTTTTCAGTGACTGCCTTGGCCAGGGCCGAGAAGTTGGTGGCGTGGCGCTTGTCGGCGCGGTGACGTGCAATTGCTGCGCGAGTTGTCATTCTTGCGTTCTCCAAGGTTTAAGGGGGTCTTAGCTAACGCGGACGAAGCTTGCGCCGGGAAGGTCTGAAAGGGAGTGGAGGCCGGTGTTCATACCGTTCAGGCCACCGCTGATGACCTGGCCGTTGCCGACGTAGATTGCCACGTGGCCGCCGGTGATGACCAGGTCGCCTGCTGCCGGCGAACCGACAACCGAACCGAAGGCGAAGAAGCCGCTCGGGGCGATGTCTCCGACTGACTTACCGACCGATCGAAGTGCCTTCTCGACCATGGCGGTGCAATCCTGCGCAACACCAATCTGGGAGTAGGCGGATCCGACGAGCCCTGCTGCGATGTTGCCGGACGGTGCTGCCGGTGCTGGCTCCTCGGCGGCGGGCGCCGGAGTTGCTGCGACTGGAGCAGGTGCAGGTGCTGGAGCGGCGGGGGCCTCGACCGGCGCCTCGGCGGCCGGGGCAGCTTCCTGCACGACGGGTTCGACGACGGCGGCTGGTGCAACGGCTTCGGCTACTGGCTCAACGACGTCGGCCTGGACCTCAACGGCTGGTGCAGCTTCCACGACGGCGGGTGTTGCCGTGACGGCGGTGCGCTCGAAGGTGATCTCCGCGGTGGCGGCTGCGCTGACTGCATCTGCGGTCACCGATACCGAGTTCAGGGGGGTGGAGAGGGCAACGCGCTCGGCCTCGCCGATCCCGTGTGCCGGCAATCCGGCAGTCAGGACAAGCCCTGAGGCTGCGACGATGACGGCGGCCTGGCGGCCTACCGATCCGGCGTTCGAGGAGACAGCGGTGGAGATCGCCGTCAGGGGGCTGGTGTGCGTGCGGGCGGCCCTGTGGCGGCCCAGAGAAGAGCTAGTTGACACGTTTGATTGCCTCTCCCAATTGCCTGCGAGGTGAGCTGTCGGATTCGGATGGGAGTCACCCGGCCGCAACTTTCCTGTTGGAAACATGCGACTTAACCCCAAGGATTTCTTGCGAAATCCACTAATTGGTTCCCCCGCCTCTGCCATGCGAATTGTGCGAACGGACCCCGGGCAGTGGCAGAGCTAGGCGATCTGCTCGGGAGTGCCAAACCTATAAGAATTTGGCACGGGATCGACGGTACAGCAGATCGGCCACAATGTCACATTCCGGTCACGGAACGGTGTGGCCTTGGTTACAGCCAGCCCATGGGGTCGACGGTCTGGCCGTCAACCATCACTTCGAAGTGGAGGTGGCACCCGGTCGAGGCGCCGGTGCTGCCGCTCTGTGCGACTGCCTCGCCGCGGTCAACCTTTTGCCCCTCCTTGACGCTGCTGAGCGAGAGGTGGTTGTAGGTGGATTCAAGTCCGTTGCCGTGGTCGATCACCACACGGTTTCCTCCGCCGTAGGGGTGCCAGCCGGCGAAGGTGACGGTGCCGGCCGCTGCGGACAACACTTCGGTGCCGCAGGAGCTACTGAAGTCCTGTCCGGAGTGGAGTTCCCCACCCATCCCGGTAATCGGACTGACCCGGTAACCGAAGGGTGAGGTCATGATGAGATCGTCCAGCGGCGCGGACAACGATCCCCTGGCTGCGGCAGGCACGGCCGCGGACCCTGCGGCGGTCATGATCTCGGTGAGTTTGGCGTCGGCGTCGAACGTGCTCTGCAGTGCGGTGCGGCTGAAATCAACCAGTGCGGCGTCGGGAACCGTGATATCCCGCGGTGCAACTGTCGTTTCGGCGGCAGCAACGGCCTCACCGGTGGCGGCAGCCGTCTCCCCGGCCGGAATGGACGCGGCAGTGGTGGGCAGCGCGATGGTGAGGACCAGCCCTGACGCGGCGGCGGCAATGGCCACCTTCTGGCTCATCCCGGTCAGCGAAAGGTCGCTTCGGACCCGGGTGGCCCGACGTCGTCGCTCGAGCCGCTGGGCGTCTCTCGGGCGCGCTATTGGTACTGGGGCACCGGCACGGCGGCGTCCCGAAGCATGGTGCTTCGACAAAGGGTCCCTTTCGTATATGCCTGCGAAGTTAGCTGTCGGATTCGAGTCGGGAAAGAACTCGGTCCTGATCTGGTCCACTGACGCGGCACCGGATCCGGACTTCACCCCAAGGCGGCGAAACAGCCGTCATCGATGGGTCCTCCGCCCCTGTCACGGGTTCTCAGCATCCTGATCCGCTGACAGGGTTAGGCGTGCGGATCAGGTAACGCTGATGTATCAACGCCAGTTTTCCATTATCCGGGACCAGAAGCAAAAGAGATACGTTCGTTATCTTTTCCTGTGGATAACTTGCGGCAACAGTGCGCTGTTCTGCCCTAAACTACCGTCGGGCTGACCGAAACAAACACGTGTGCAGCAACCTCAGGCGGCAGTTCAAGAGCGCCTTCGATCCCCTCGACCCGGACCGACACGTAATCGCCGACCGTCTGCACGCTGATGACCGTTCCCGGTCGCAATCCGCCCTCATCAAGCTGTGACAGCAACTCAGGATCCACCTGAATAGGTTCGGCCAACCGGACCAGGGTGATGACCGATCCGGGCGGGTTGGTCCCGATCACTGACAGGAGGCTCAACACACCGGCGGTGAAGTTTTCGGTCGGCGGTCCGCCCAGCGCCTCAAGCCCGGGGATGGGGTTGCCGTAGGGAGATTCGGTGGGTTTTCCGAGCAGCTCGTAGAGGCGCTGTTCAACCCGTTCACTCATCACATGCTCCCAGCGGCAAGCCTCCTCATGGACGTACGCCCAGTCGAGGCCGATCACGTCGGAAAGCAAACGTTCAGCGAGACGGTGTTTACGCATGACACCGATGGCACGACGGCGGCCGAGGTCAGTAAATTCCAGGTGGCGGTCGCCCGAGACCACCACCAGCCCGTCGCGTTCCATCCGGCCGATGGTCTGCGACACGGTAGGGCCTGAGTGACGGAGCCGTTCGGCGATCCGGGCGCGGAGGGCAACAATGTTTTCCTCCTCCAGTTCCAGGATGGTCCGCAGGTACATCTCAGTGGTATCGATGAGGTCCGTCATGCGGTTCAGCTCCTAGGCACTGGTGCGGGTTGGATCAGCGGGCAGCTTGCGCGGTGGGAACGCGGCACGTAACGCCAGCGCCGAACGGGAGTTCTACGCCTCCCAAGGTTAACCCATTTCCTGCCGGCCAAGGCAATCAGCCGCCGCCGTCCACGCCTCCCGATGCGGTTCACAAATGTCGCCGGAGACCGCCAGTGCGGCAGAATGAAACCCGTCGCGAGTTGCACGCTTACCCCTTTGGAGGAACCATGAGTATTTCCCCGGACCACACAATCCCCGCTGGGCTCCTCCCCGCCGACGGGCGTTTCGGTGCCGGCCCCTCGAAGGTCCGTGACGGTCAACTGGAAGCACTCGCCCAGGCCGGGCGCACCCTGCTGGGCACCTCCCACCGGCAGGCGCCGGTGCGCAATCTTGTCGGGTCGATCCGGGACGGCCTGACCCAACTGTTCAGCGCACCGGACGGCTACGAAGTGATTCTGGGAGTCGGCGGGTCAACCGCTTTCTGGGATGTGGCGTCCTTTGGTCTGGTGGAGAACAAGGCCCAGCACCTGTCCTTCGGGGAATTTGGGTCCAAGTTCGCGTCGGCCACCAACCGGGCCCCGTTCCTCGACGCTTCGTCGGTGATCACCTCGGTGCCGGGGACCCGGCCCACCCCTCAGGCTGAGGCGGGAGTCGACGTCTACGCCTGGCCGCAGAACGAGACGTCCACCGGTGTTGCCGCCCCGGTTCACCGGGTGGATGGCGCCGCACCGGATGCGTTGGTCCTCATTGACGCGACCTCGGCCGCCGGCGGGCTGGACGTTGATGTCAGCGCTTCCGACGTCTACTACTTCGCCCCGCAGAAGAACTTCGCGTCCGACGGCGGCCTGTGGCTGGGCATGTTCTCCCCCGCAGCACTGGAACGCGCTGAACGCATCGCTGCCAGCGACCGGTGGATCCCCGACTTCCTGAGCCTCAAGACGGCCATCGACAATTCCCTCCTGAACCAGACCTACAACACACCGTCGCTGGCCACCCTGGTCACGCTGAACGCCCAGATCGAATGGCTGAACACCAGCGGCGGTCTGCGGTTCGCCGCCGCCCGGACCGCCGAGTCAGCGGGCCGGGTATACCGGTGGGCCGAGGCGTCCGGCGTCGCAACCCCCTTCGTGACCCGTGCCGAGGACCGCTCGAATGTCATCACGACGATCGACTTCGACGATTCTGTTGATGCGGCGCTGCTGGCGAAGGTGCTGCGCGCCAACGGGATTGTCGACGTCGAGCCGTACCGGAAGCTGGGCCGCAACCAGTTGCGCATCGCCACGTTCGTCTCGATCGAACCTGACGACGTGTCGGCCCTGCTGGCGTGCATCGATCACGTCATCGGCGGCTGACCACACCCGGTGAGCGTCACGGATCGGTGGCGGGGTCCCCGAAGTCGGTTTCAATGCGCAGCCGGCGTCGGGGTGCCCGGTCGTAGCGAAGACGGAGGTGGTGGGCCCGCCAGGCCCAGATCATCCCGGCCAGCGCCGCGATGAGTCCCGCCGCGGCAGCGACGGCGAGGCTCCACCGCGGGCCGAAGGTGTTGGACACCAGACCGACGATCGGCGCACCCAGCGGAGTGCCACCGAGGAAGATGGCGAAGTACAGGGCCATCACCCGACCACGCATCACCTGCTCGGTGGTGGTCTGGACGTAGGCGTTGGCGCTGGTCATCAGGGTGAGCGCGAACAGGCCCACGGGAACCAGGGCGAGACCAAACAGCCAGACGGTGGGTGCCAGTGCCGCCGCGGCACAGGCGACGCCGAATGCCGCCGCCGCTCCGTAGATGAACCGCAGCCTGGGCTTGCTGCGCCGGGCGGAGAGCAGCGCCCCGGCCACTGACCCCACGGCCATCACCGAGGACAGAACCCCAAACACGCCGGCGCCACTGTTGAATTCGGTGCGGGCCATGGCCGCGATGTAGACCGCGAAGTTGAGCCCGAACGTACCCACGATGAAGATGGCAAGCATCACCATCATCAGGTCCGGCCGGTTGCGGACGTATCTGAAGCCCTCACGGATCCGGCCTTTGCCCGGCGGCGACTTTTCCAGGACCCGCAGCTCCGACCGTCTGATGGTCACCAGGACAAAGATCATGGCGCCGAAGGTCAGGGCGTTGATCATGAAGACCCAGCCCGGGCCAACCGCGACGGTCAGCAGTCCCGCCACCGCGGGGCCAACCATCCGTGCCCCATTAAAGGAGGCGCTGTTCAGTGCGACGGCGTTGGGCAGGTAGTCATCGCGGACCAGTTCGGATACGAAAGTCTGGCGGGCTGGAGCGTCAACCGCCGAAACAAACCCGAGGGCGAGCGCGAACGCGTAGACGTGCCACAGTTCAGCGACCCCGAGGACCACCAGCAGGCCCAGCCCGACGCCAAGCGCCGCCATGGACAGTTGGGTGATAATGAGCAGCTTGCGCCGGTCCACCGAATCGGCGATGAGACCGGCCCACGGGGCAACGAGCAGCTGCGGCCCGAGCTGCAGCGCCATCACAATGCCCATGGCCGCTGCATCCTGATCGGTCAGGATGTCATACACCAGCCAGTCCTGGGCGGTGCGCTGCATCCAGGTGCCAATGTTGGAGACCAGAGCTCCGAAGAACCAGACCCGGTAGTTATGGATATGGAGCGAGCGGAACATTCCCATTAAGTGAATGCCGCTCGTCGCGCTCCACGCCTACCGTGAGTCAACTGGTTATTCGCCTCCGGCAGCGTCGGGGGATATCGATTCGTCCTTGGCGGAATCCTCGGGACGGACCCGTTCCGCCCAGGGAACCCAGGGTGGTGACAGCAGCGAGGTTTCCGACGGCAGCAGGCCCACCTCAGAGATGGTGGGTTCCTTACCGCGGGGCACCCGGGCCAGGGTGGCAAACCAATGCCAGCCCCCGTAGCCGGGCAGATGGGCTTCGAACCGGTGGGTGACCACCCGTTCGGCGTCAGGATAGGCCCCCACATGGGCTCCGAGCTGTCCCGGCTCTGCCACCTCGCTGATCCCGTTCCGTGCAAACTCCACGGCGTCGGCCAACACGGCGTCGGGCTTGGAGGGCTTCCGCGGCGCGCGGCGCTTCACCGGAACGGCAGAGGTTTTTCCGCTGGCCCCGGAGTCCGGGGCGGCATCATCCGCTGGCTCGCCGGTCAGCGCAGCGTCGGCGGATGCCGGTTCAGGAGGGTGAGCGATAATTTCCAGGTCTGAGTCCACGGTGTGGCCTACGCGTCCAGGTCATCGGCAACCGCACGGAGAACGGCTGCCACCTTGCCGGCATGCGACTTGTCGGGGTACCTGCCACGACGCAGGCCGTTGGAGACGTCGTCGAGCAACCTGATCAGGTCTTCGGTAATGACCGCCATGTCGTCGGCGCTCTTGCGGGTCGACTTGGCTACTGACGGCGGGGCCTCAAGGATGCGGGCGGAGAGCGCCTGCTGTCCTTTGCGCCCGTCGGCGACGCCGAACTCGAGTTTGGTGCCAACCTTCACCTCGGTCACGCCGGCGGGTAGTGCCGAGGCATGAAGAAAGACTTCCTGGCCGTCGTCGGTAGCCAGGAAACCAAAGCCCTTTTCAGCGTCAAACCACTTGACCTTGCCAATAGGCACGTCGTTACCTCGTTCTGTCGGTGCTGCAACGGACGCCTGGTACCCGTGCCGATCCTTGGGAAAGGATCCGGTGCCCATGGTTCGTGCGGCGGGCCAGCGTCTCATCGGAGAAGTCTCTAACTCCTAAGAATATCCCCTGCCGGAGTGTGCTCGGTGAAGGGGGTGCACTGTGTACGCTGTTAGCGTTATGGCGAATACCTCCCCACACCCCCTCCCAGACCCTGGTTCCCGCACCCCGGGACGGAATCTCCCGCGGCTGGTGCTGATGATGACCGCTGTGGCACTGGCCGGCGTCGGGCTCCTGTGCCTGGCCGCAGTGCTGATCACCGCTTTCCTGCAGGGCACCGTGTGGCCCGGCTTCGTTGCCGGAGCCTACGTGTGCCTCCCCGCGGCCTTCGTACTCATGATCCTGATGGTGATCTCAGGAGTCCGGGCCCGCAAACGGGCCTGACCCGCCGCCACCGGGGGTACCCTCGGGCGTCATGGCCGGGCTGCCCGGGCAGGAGGACGGGGTAACGTTGTCATAATGTCCGCTATCCGCGATCTGGCCACCGATTTGGCTGCACGCAGCGACGCCCGGCTCCGTGACCTTCTTGCTGCGCGCCCGGATCTCATCCTCCCGCCAGTTCCGGATTTCGCCGCCCTCGCCGCCCGTGCCTCCACCCGGGTCAGCGTGCAACGGGCCCTGGAAAACCTCACCGAATCCGAGCTGGACGTGCTGTCCGCAGTCCAGCTTTCCACTCATGCCGACACCGGGCGGAGCACTACTGCCGCCTGGCTGCGGTCGGACATCAAGGGTGCAACGGTCAAGACCCTCGACGTGCTGCTTGCACACCTGCACGCGCTGGCACTGCTCCGGCGGGTCCCAGCGCCCGCTGATGTTTCGGCGGCCGACCGGAACCGGCGTTTTTATCTTCCGGTGGCGTCCCTGACCGAAGCGCTGGGACCCTACCCGGCCGGCCTGGGCAGGGAACTCTCGGTGCTGGCACGGCTGCTGCCCGGCTACGCCAAGCAGCTTCCTGCCGCCGTTGACCGGCTGCGTGGCCTCGGCCTGACGATCGAGGGCCGCGAGATCGAGCCGGCCGGTTCCGCGGACGCCGCAGCGCTGTCCCTGCACCAGGCGGTGTCCTCCCCCGCTGGCTGGGAGGCCTTGCTGGCGTTGGCGCCGGCGAGGACCAACGATCTGCTGGGCAAGTTCAGCGTCTCGGCCGTCGGTTCGTCTCCGGCGGGCGCGGAGGACGATTCCTCTCCCATCCAGTGGCTGCTCCGGCATGGCCTTTTGGTCCGCCTTGATGCCAGCCATGTTGAGCTGCCCCGGGCCGTGGGGCGGGCAGCCCGCGGCCATTTCATCATCGAACAGCTGCGGTGCGACCCCCCTGCCCCGGAGCTTCGCACCATCCGGAACAGCCTGCGGGACAACGCTGCCCATAGCGCGGTGGCGGAAACCCTGCGGCTGGTCACCGACCTGGTGGCGGCGGTTGAGGCCTCCCCCATCACCACCCTGCGTTCCGGCGGCGTCGGGGTCAGGGAGATCCGGCGGCTCGCCGAGTCGCTGCGGGTCGAGACCGATGAGGCGGCCTGGCTGGTGGAGCTCGGCTCCCTGGCTGGATTACTGGTGCTCGACGTCGATACCTCCCGTTGGCGGGTCGAACCGGGAACCCTCTGGCTGACCCAGGACCGGGTGGCGCAGTGGCACCGGCTGGTGACCTCCTGGCTCGACGCGCAACGGGCCCCGTCCCTGGTGGGAACCCAGGTGACGGCCGGCACCGCCGTCAACGCGCTGGCCGCCGAGGCGGGCCGCCCCGACGCGCCGCACATCAGGTCCCGGATGCTGGCTGCCCTGGCGGCGCTCAGCACCGACCCCGCCGGGCAGCCCACTGAAGGCACCCTTTCCCCTGTACTTCCGGTCCGCGATGTCATCGAATGGCTCACCTGGAGCCAACCCCGGCTGCAACGGCGCTTTGCCCGGCTGGTCCCCGGCATGCTGGCCGAAGCCTCACGGCTCGGTCTGGTCGGCTCCGGTGCCCTGACCGAACTCGGCTCCCTGATTGCCGCCGGCGAGCATGACGACGCCGCCGCTGTCCTCCGCGGCTCCCTGCCCGCTCCGCTGCGCCACTTCATGCTGCAGGCCGATCTGACCGCCGTCGCGCCTGGCTACCTTGAGCCCGAGGTGGCCACCGAGCTGGCGCTCCTCTCCACCCCCGAAGGGCAGGGCCCGGCCAGCATCTTCCGGTTTTCTGCGGAGTCGCTGCGCCGCGCATTCGACGCCGGCCAGGATGCGCCGTCGATTCTGGCGTTCCTGGCGCGCCACTCGGCCACCGACGTCCCGCAACCCTTGACGTATCTGGTCGAGGACACGGCGTCGCGATACGGGCGGCTTCGTGTCGGGCGGGCCAACAGCTACGTCCGCAGCGACGACGACGCCGCACTGTCGGCCCTGCTGACCGATCCCCGGGCCGCTGCCCTGGGTTTGGTGCAGCTGGCTCCGACTGTGGTGATTTCCCAGGCCTCCGGGCTCGAACTCGCTGCGGTGCTCCGTGACCTGGGGTACGCGCCGGCGCTGGAGGGCTCCTCGGTGCCGTCCGCTGCTGGGCGATCAGGTTCTGCGGGCGGCGCGGGAAGCGTGACGGCGGCGTCGTCACGGGTGATACTCAACCCGTGGACGCTGTCGGCCGAGGACATCGCCAACCAGGTGGCGGTGCTACGCGGCGCCGGCGTCGCGGCGGCGGGCGGCATGTCCACCACCGAGAGTGACACCCTGCTGGGCCTGGAAACGCTGCGGAAAGCGATCCGGTTACGCAGCCCGGTGCGGCTCGGGTTCGCTGACAGCCAGGGGAATTCCACCCGCCAGATCCTTGTTCCACTATCAGTATCCGGCGGCCGGGTCCGAGTCATCGACCCCGCCAACGAAGTAGAGAAGGTCGTCTCGATCCACCGGATCATGGACGTAGAACTCGTTTCAATCGATGAAGGGGCAGCACCTGATGCCTGACGGCCCGCTGATTGTCCAGAGCGACAAAACCATCCTCCTTGAGGTCGATCACGAACAGTCCACCGAGGCACGTCACGCCATCGCTGCGTTCGCGGAACTGGAGCGTGCCCCCGAACACGTTCACAGCTACCGTCTGACCCCGCTGGGGTTGTGGAACGCCCGCGCGGCAGGGCTCGACGCCGAGCACGTCCTCGACACCCTGCTCAAGTACTCGCGCTTCCCCGTACCGCACGCCCTGCTGGTCGACATTGAGGAGACCATGTCACGGTACGGGCGGCTGCGCCTGGAGAAGGACGACCAGCATGGGCTGGTCCTGCGCACCAACGATTACCCGGTGCTGGAGGAAGTGCTGCACGCCAAGAAGATCCAGCCGCTGTTGGGTCCCCGGATCGACGGGGAAACCGTCGTCGTGCACTCCTCCCAGCGGGGGCAGCTCAAGCAGTTGCTCCTGAAGCTGGGCTGGCCGGCCGAAGACTTCGCCGGCTATGTGGACGGCAAGCCGCACCCGATCGCCCTGCTCGAGGACGGCTGGACGCTGCGGCCCTACCAGAAACTGGCGACGGAAAACTTCTGGGCGGGCGGGTCCGGCGTCGTCGTCCTCCCCTGCGGTGCGGGCAAGACCCTGGTGGGTGCCGCGGCGATGGCCACCTCGCAGACCACCACCCTGATCCTGGTCACCAACACCGTCTCCGCCCGCCAGTGGAAAGACGAGCTGCTGAAGCGGACCACCCTGACCGAGGATGAGATCGGCGAATACTCGGGTGCGGTCAAGGAGATCCGGCCGGTCACGATCGCCACCTACCAGGTGCTGACGCTGCGGCGCGGCGGGCTCTACCCCCACCTTGAACTTCTTGACGCCAACGACTGGGGACTGATCGTCTATGACGAGGTCCATCTGCTGCCCGCCCCCATCTTCCGGATGACCGCCGACCTGCAGGCACGACGGCGGCTCGGTCTGACCGCCACCCTGGTCAGGGAGGACGGCCGGGAGGGCGAGGTGTTCTCGCTCATCGGCCCCAAACGCTATGACGCACCCTGGAAGGACATTGAGGCGCAGGGCTACATAGCGCCGGCCGACTGCGTCGAGGTGCGGGTGGACCTGCCCCGCGACGAGCGGGTTGCCTACGCCATGGCCGAGGACGGCGACAAGTACCGACTCTGCGCCACCTCGGAGACCAAATCCGGCGTGGTCGAGAAGCTGGTCGCGTCGCATCAGGGAGAGCAGCTGCTGGTGATCGGCCAGTACATCGACCAGCTGGACGAGCTCGGCGAACGCCTGAACGCCCCGGTCATCAAGGGCGACACGTCGGTGAAGGAACGTCAGCGCCTGTTCGGCGAGTTCCGCAACGGGGAGATCCACACCCTGGTCGTCTCGAAGGTCGCCAACTTCTCCATCGACCTGCCGGAGGCGTCGGTGGCGATCCAGGTGTCCGGTTCCTTCGGATCCCGCCAGGAGGAGGCCCAGCGGCTGGGGCGGTTGCTGCGCCCCAAGGCCGATGGCAGGGCCGCGCGGTTCTATACGGTGGTGGCCCGGGACACGATCGATCAGGATTTCGCCGCCAAACGCCAGCGGTTCCTCGCGGAGCAGGGGTATGCCTACCGGATCATGGACGCCGCTGACATTCCTCAAGGCTGACATGCGGGGAGCTGTCACGAACTATTCAGCGAACTCCCAGTGTCTGGGAGGATACTGGGAACTGTGAAAAAGACTGGACCCGAAGCAAAACTTCTCGTAGTGGACGATGAGCCGAACATTCGTGAGCTCCTCTCCACCTCCCTCAGGTTCGCCGGTTTCGACGTCGTCGCTGCCGCCAATGGCCGCGAGGCACTAGCTGCTGCCGAGACCCACAACCCTGATCTGGCCGTCCTTGACGTCATGCTGCCGGACATGGACGGTTTCACTGTCACCCGCCGGCTGCGCGCCGCCGGTCGGCACTTTCCCGTGGTCTTCCTGACTGCCCGCGATGACACCGATGACAAGGTCACCGGGCTGACGGTGGGCGGCGACGATTACGTCACCAAACCGTTCAGCCTTGACGAGGTGGTGGCCAGGATCCGCGCAGTCCTCCGCCGCACCCAGCCCATGGACGACGACGACGCCGTGATCCGCGTCGACGATCTTGAGCTCGACGACGACGCCCACGAGGTACGCCGCGCCGGGGAGGTCATCGACCTGTCCCCCACCGAGTTCAAACTGCTGCGGTACCTCATGATGAACCCCAACCGTGTCCTTTCCAAGGCGCAGATCCTTGACCATGTCTGGGAATACGACTTCAACGGCGACGCCTCAATTGTCGAGTCCTACATCTCCTACCTGCGGCGCAAGATCGACAAGAATCCCGACGCCGTTGCCTTGATCCAGACCAAGAGAGGCGTCGGCTACCTGCTGCGCACCTCCGACAAGCGGTAGGTCAGGGGTGGACCTGATCGATCGGTGGAAAGCCGCGTCGCTTCGCACCCAACTGGTGGCCACCATGACCTTGCTCATGGTGGTCACTGTTGCGATCACCGGAATCGTCACAGTGTCGCTGCTGCGCAACAGCCTCATCGACCAGATGGACCGGGACATTCGCGCCAACGCCTACGACGTGGCGCAGAATATTTTCCCGGACGGCGCCGCCGATGGGAGCCTGCTCAGGTTCTACGGCGAACTGAGGAATCAGGAAGGCCAGAAAGTCCGGTCGACCCTGCCTGAGGAATCGGCCGACTACCCGGTCATCCCTGAGGTGGACGTTAACGCTGTGATCGAGCGGCAACACGTGGGCTTCTCCGTCCCCGGCAGCGCCGCGGGAAGCCCCGGCTGGCGAGTGGTCCTCATCGAACTAACCAACGGCCAGGGAAGCGTCGCCATAGCCTCGGATCTGTCGACGATCAACAAGTCGCTTGAGGAGGCCGGGCAGATCATCTCCTTTGTCGGTCTCGGCGCCACCATTGTGGCCAGCGGCATCGCCTTCGTTGCAGTGACCCGGCAGTTCAGGCCGCTCGGGCGGGTGGAACGGACGGCCGCGGCGATCGCTGCTGGCGATCTGTCCCGACGGGTCGAGGTGGAGCGACCCGCCACCGAGGTGGGGCGCCTCTCCCGCTCCCTCAACGCCATGCTCGCCCACATTGAGACGGCCTTCTCCGCCCGCACCGAATCCGAACGTAAGATGCGCCGCTTCGTGGCCGATGCCTCCCACGAGTTACGCACTCCCCTGGTGACCATCAGGGGGTTCTCGGAGCTGTACCGGCACGGCGCCCTGCAGAACGACGACGATGTGCGGTCGGCGATGGGCCGGATCGAGAGCGAAGCCAAGCGGATGGGCGAGCTGGTGGAGGATCTGCTCACCCTTGCCCGGATCGATGAGCAGCGCCCGCTGGAATCGGAGCCCCTGGACCTGGTCATCCTGGGTAACGACGCCGCCCTTGACGCCCGGGCGATCGCCCCTGACCGGGAGATCACGGTGATTGGCCTCGACGGCGGGCAGGCCCGGTCCGCGCCCACCGTTGGCGACGAGGCGCGGCTGCGGCAAGTGGTGGCGAATCTGATGACCAATGCGCTGCGCTACACTCCCGACGGCTCCCCCATTGAGATTGCGATCGGTGTTGAGCCGGTCATCCACGACCGGATGGACTCGGTGATCGAGGTCAGGGACCACGGTCCGGGTATCTCCGAGGAGGACGCCGCCCGGGTTTTCGAGCGGTTCTACCGGGCAGACTCCTCCCGATACCGGGAAACCGGTGGTACCGGTCTGGGGCTCGCGATTGTCGCCGCCCTGGTGGCCCAGCACGATGGTTCGGTCCGGCTCGAGGAGACGCCCGGGGGCGGTGCCACCCTGTCGATCCGGTTGCCGTACACCGCCGCCGAACCCGAGGACTCCTCCTCCACAGAGCCCTGAGTTGAGGAGCCTTGTCAACAGGTGAGGGCCCGGCCCCCCACTGCGGTTCATCACCGGCCTAGGGTCGAGGGTGTCAGCAGATGAGGAGCTCCACAATGACAAACTTTCAGGTCGATACCGATGCTTTGGCGGCCAAGAGCAACGAGGTGCAGGGCACCATCAGCCGCCTGCAAGCCGAGGTGAACACCATGCAGGCCGGACTGTTGGATATTGAGGTGCTGTGGAAGGGCCAGGCCGCAGCCAACTTCCTGGAGGTGGTGACGCAGTGGCGCGCCACCCAGGCGCGGGTCGAGGAGTCGCTCGCCGAGATCAACCACGCGTTAACAGTCGCCATCCAGCACTATGCCGAGGCGGAGCTGAGTAACGCCAGGATGTTCCTCTCCTGAGCGGGTGTGCCTTCCCTCCTGTTAACGCTGGAAGGACGGCACCCCCTGAGGGATGCCGTCCTTCCGGTACAGCGTGGGTGAGGTGTAGACCTCGGGGTGGGGACTAGAAGCCGCCCATTCCGCCCATGCCGCCCATGTCGTCTCCGCCGCCGCCGCCGGCCGCAGCCTTTTCAGGCTTGTCAGCTACTACGGCTTCGGTGGTGAGGAACAGACCAGCAATGGAGGCCGCGTTCTGCAGTGCAGAGCGGGTCACCTTGACGGGGTCGTTGACTCCGGCAGCAAGCAGGTCTTCGTAGACCCCGGTGGCAGCGTTCAGGCCGTGACCTGCAGGCAGGCCGCGAACCTTGTCGACAACCACGCCTGGCTCGAGGCCGGCGTTGAAGGCGATCTGCTTCAGCGGGGCGTCGATGGCAACGCGAACAATGTTCGCGCCGGTTGCCTCATCGCCTTCGAGCTGCAGCGATGCGAAGGCCTTGGCGCCAGCCTGGATGAGGGCAACGCCGCCACCGGCGACGATTCCCTCTTCGACTGCTGCCTTGGCGTTGCGGACTGCATCTTCGATGCGGTGCTTGCGCTCTTTGAGCTCAACCTCGGTTGCGGCTCCGGCCTTGATGACTGCAACCCCGCCAGCCAGCTTGGCCAGGCGTTCCTGCAGCTTCTCGCGGTCGTAGTCAGAATCGGAGTTCTCGATCTCGGCGCGGATCTGGCTGACGCGTCCAGCGATCTCCTCGGCGTTGCCTGAGCCTTCGACGATGGTGGTCTCGTCCTTGGTGACAACTACCTTGCGTGCGCTGCCCAGGAGGTCGAGGGTGGCGTTCTCGAGCTTGAGACCCACTTCCTCGGCGATAACCTGACCACCGGTGAGGATGGCGATGTCGGCCAGCTGGGCCTTGCGGCGGTCACCGAAGCCTGGAGCCTTGACGGCTACCGACTTGAACGTGCCACGGATCTTGTTGACTACCAGGGTGGCCAACGCTTCGCCTTCGATGTCTTCGGCGATGATCAGCAGCGGCTTGCCGGACTGCATGACCTTTTCAAGAACCGCAACGAGGTCCTTGACGTTGGAGATCTTGGAGTTGACGATCAGGATGTACGGGTCTTCCAGTACGGTTTCCTGACGCTCGGCGTCAGTAACGAAGTAACCGGAGATGTAACCCTTGTCGAACCGCATACCTTCGGTGAGCTCAAGCTCCAGGCCAAAGGTGTTGGACTCCTCGACGGTGATAACGCCTTCTTTGCCCACCTTGTCGAGTGCTTCGGCAATCAGGGCGCCAATTTCGTTGTCGCCGGCGGAGATGGATGCCGTGGCAGCAATCTCTTCCTTGGTTTCAATTTCCTTGGCGGAGGCGAGGAGCTCACGAGTGACCGCTTCTACAGCCTTCTCGATGCCGCGCTTCAGGCTCAGTGGGTCCGCGCCAGCGGCAACGTTCCGCAGGCCTTCCTTGACCAGGGCCTGGGCGAGGACGGTGGCGGTGGTGGTACCGTCGCCAGCGACGTCGTCAGTCTTCTTGGCAACTTCCTTAACCAGCTCTGCGCCGATCTTTTCGAACGGGTCGTCCAGTTCGATCTCCTTGGCGATGGATACACCATCGTTGGTGATCGTGGGGGCGCCCCACTTCTTCTCAAGGACGACGTTGCGGCCACGTGGGCCCAGCGTTACCTTGACGGCGTCGGCGAGGATGTTGAGTCCTCGCTCAAGGCCGCGGCGTGCCTCTTCATCAAAAGAAATGATCTTGGCCATAGTGGCTTAGGTCCTTTCGGGGACAGTACTGCTTATCAGCAAACATATGCTCACCTGCTGTGATGCCCGCGACGGACGGATATCAGCAGAACGATCTCTTTACGTCCTGCCGAGCACCTCACCACAGTGGTGTGCGTGTCACATCCAACCCCGCCAACGATTAGCAGTCAGCGGCTTAGAGTGCTAACTCAATAATTAGCACTCTGGCTGCCTGAGTGCAAGTGACGACTCTGCCATTGAGCACACGTGACACCGTGTACCACCGAGTCGTCAACGGTCCCGCGGCCCACCCGTGCGTCACGGAATCTGGCCGCCTCAGGCCAGTCTCCTGTGGCCAGCTGGGAGCTGATGCGCCCAACGGCGTCGTCGGCCTCCTGGTCCGTGGGCGGCGGGAAGTAGGGTCCGTTCCACAGATGCCAGTCCTGATGGGGACGGAGCCACTCGCGGTAAGCGGAAAGATCAGGGCTTTCCAGTCGCGGAGCCGGACCTGTTGCCCGTCAAGTGGAAGCATCAAGGCAACCCTCGCGGCCTACTGGAACGCGGGCCCGATCACCACGGTGAGGTCGGGAGACACCTCAGTGGTTTCAACCAGGGTGGGAATTCCCAGGATGCCAGCCAGCTCCTGCGCTGCAGCCAGCTGGGCACTGTTGTAGAAGATCACCGAGGTCTGCGGTGGGACACCACCCCAATCAGCGATCTGGCCCACAGTCCAGCCCCCGCCCGAGACCCGGTTGGCAGCCAAACTTGCCATCCCGCTGATCCCGGTTGAGTTGAAGACGTTCACCGGCTGGGTCCGGTCGACCGCCGATGGGTCCTCGCTTGGTGATGGCTCGTTGCCCGTCGGCTCGGAGTCGGTTGGCTCATCCTCGGTCGGCTCCGCGGAGGGGCCCGAGTCGGACGGGGAGGGGGTCGAGGATTCATTGTCGGTCGCCGACGACGGTGACGGCTCCGACGTGGCTGCCCCGGAGGACCGTGAGCTGGTGGCGAGGCTGGACGCCGGGTCTGCGCCCTCGCCAATGCCCAGCCGGGGGAGGATGAAGTAGGCGGCCAATCCGACGGCGAGCGCCAATACACCGACGATGATTTTTAAGGCCAGTCCGCTGGACCGTGGGGGAACCAGCCTTTCCCGGTGAACTCCCTGCCGCGATGCGGATTCGGGGATCTTGTCGAACTCGTCCCGGGGGTATTGGCTCATAGTGATGCGTCGTCCTTGGATTTTGGCGCTGGAAACAGGTCGCCGAGGGCGTTCAGATGTCAGCGCCGAGTCGGCGTGCCGAGCGCGCGCGCTGACGGGATGTACGTAGTCTACGCAGTCGTTTAACCAGCATGGGGTCGTGAGCCAGCGCCGCCTCGGTATCGATCATGGCATTGAGGATTTGGTAGTAGTGGGTGGCCGACAGGTCAAACAGTTCGCGGATGGCCTGCTCCTTGGCGCCGGAGTACTTCCACCACTGGCGCTCCAGAGCCAGCATCTGCTGCTCCCGATCCCCTAGAACGCCAGCCTGACGAGGGTTCTCCGGTTCCGGGTGCACCACACTGTCAGCCTTTGCTGCCTCAGTCACTACCGATCGCCCCTTAGCTGGATGCGGCGTGCTGACACGCCGCCTGGTCTGCCCTTTATGGTAATGGGGAATAACACGGTTGTCATTTGGCGCGCTGGGGCACAAGGATGGGACTGTGTCCGAATACCAGAGCGCCCTCTTCCCGGAGCCAACCCCGTCGCCCAAACCGCCCACCGGCCCGGGGAGCCCCGCGTTCCCTTTCGCGGCGCCCGTCCGGGTGGCCGACGTTGTGCACCCATCCTGGGCCGCCTCCCTCGCACCGGTGGAGCCGCAACTGCACCTTCTCGCCGATCGACTGCGAGCCGAGGTCAATGCCGGCACCGAGGTCCTTCCCTCACCGCAGCACATCCTTCGGGCGTTCAGCTACCCGCTGGATCAGGTCAAGGTGCTGATCCTGGGCCAGGATCCGTACCCGACGCCGGGTCACGCCGTCGGGCTGTCCTTCTCGGTGGCGGGAACCACCCGGCCGCTCCCCCGAAGCCTCGCCAACATTTACCGGGAGCTCGCCGCCGATACCGGCCTCTCGGTTCCCGCTCACGGGGATCTCGAGGGGTGGGCCGAGCAGGGGGTGCTGCTGCTCAACAGGGTATTGACGGTGCGGGCCGGCGACGCCGCATCGCACCGCCGGCTGGGGTGGGATGCGGTGACCAACGCAGCTGTCGAGGCGTTGGTGGCCCGGAAGCTGCCCCTCGTCGCTGTTCTCTGGGGACGGGATGCCCAGCAGATCAAACCGCTGCTGGGTGCAACCCCGGTCATCGAGTCGGCCCATCCCAGCCCGCTCTCGGCGTCGCGGGGGTTCTTCGGCAGCCGACCGTTCTCCCGGACCAACACGTTGCTGACCGAGCTGGGTGCTGACCCGGTGGACTGGCAGCTGCGGTAGCTACCGACGGGATTTCCAACGACCGCGGTTACTAACGACGGCGGTTCCGGCGGCGTTCGTTGCTGCTGACTCCCTTGGTGAGCGGCCGGGCCAGGTTGTCACCGAGAACCACGCCACCGGCAATGGCCAGGATGATGGTTAACGCGTTGAACAGGCTGCTACTGCCCGCACCCGCCAGCTCGGTCTCGATGGTCAGACCGTACATTGACCTGAACACCATGAGCCCGGGGTAGAGGAACATCACTGCGGGGACCGCCACCACCAGCTGGGGTGCACCCATCCTCAGCGCCACAATTCTGGCCAGCATGCCGATCAGGACGGCGGCGATCGCCGGGGCGAGGCGGTAGCCAACGCCCAGCGTGACCACCAGCGAGTACAGCAGGAACCCGGTGACCCCGATGAGGGAGGTGGGGAGTACCAGTTTCATGTCGGTCTGCTCCGCCACGCAGATCATCGCAACGGCGATGAAGACCAGCACCGCGACCACCGGCAGCGGGTAGAGCGGCCCCACCGACGTCGTCAGCTGAAGTTCGGGGATACCGATCAGTGCACCCGCCACCAGGGCCACGGCGATACCGGAGATGATTGCGGCGAACACGAGGAACGCCGAGAGGTACCTGCCGGCCGCAGTGACCGGGTACCCGTTGATCGCATCCTGGGTAGCCGAGACGAGCCGACCGGTGGGCAGGAGCAGCAAGATGCCGCCGACCACCACCAGTGACGGGGCTACCCCGATGTCGAGCCACCAGAAGAACATGGCGACGATGGTGACCATCCCCGCGGAGGTGGCGACAGCGAAGAATTCCGGGACCCGCCATTTTCCCAGCTGGCGGGACAGGAGATCGACACCGATGCAGCTGGCGAAACTGATGAACGACTCCAGCGGGCCGCCGCCGATGAAACTGACGATGGCGGCGCCGAAGATGCCGAACGCAGCGGTCACCATCCAGCGGGGGAAGGGCTTGGGCTTGTGGGTAATCTCGTCGAGGCGCACTGCTGCGTCGATGCGGGAGGTCCCGCCGTCGACAATGTCAGTGACGAGCTGGTGCACCTTCAGGAGACCTGCGTAGTTGTTGGTCCATGAGCGGACCACCCGCAGCACCGTAACTGGGGTCTGGTCCTTGGCTGAATAGTTGAGAATGACCGACTGGTTGGTGATGTCCACTTCAATGTTGTCGAGCCCGAACGCGGCGGTGACCGCGATGATGCTGGTCTCCACCTCGAGCGCGCCGGCCCCGTAACGGAACATCGTCTCAGCCAGGCCCAGCGCAAAATCGAGGGTTCTGCGCGCGTTGATGTCCGGGCCGACGGCCTGGATGGTGGGATTGGCGTAGGGGCTTCCCGCCAGCCGTTCAACGATGCTCATCGCCTGGGTGGGCGGCGCCTCCCCCTGGACCAGTCGCCGGAGCACCTTGCGGGCTGCGGCATTCGACCGGTCGGGGCGGACCGAGCGCGGTGTGGTCGGCAGCGCATCGGTGGGTGTCGAGTAGGTCCTGCGGTCGGGCTTGTTTGCCTGGCGAGGCCGGGGTTTGGTTTTCGCCGACGGGGTCCTGCCTGGTTTGCCGGTCGTCCCCGGACGTCCGCCGGGTACCGGACGTTCAGCGGTTACCGGACCGCCGGGAGTTCCGGGCAGCGAGTGAACCGGCCGGGTGGCGGGCGGGCTGTCCTGCGGTGCACCGCGGTCCTGAGCGGCGGCGCTGGCCGGGGTCCCGGCAGTCGGAATGATCGGCAGCTGTTCTGCGACCGGGGCGGGGTTCGTGTTGGGGTTACGGCCATCGTCGGCCTCGGTCTTCTCACCCATGGGATTCACCCCTTCATCCGGTGTGCCCGCGCGGGGCGGGGCTGGTTTTTAGTAGAACGGTTGGTGGTGTCGGCGCCAGTAAATCTGGCGGGCGACGCGTTCGCCGATGGCATTCCACACCCGATACTTCCACGCGCTCAGTGGCAGGTCATAACAGCCGACAAAGTCCGTCACAGTTTTGGTGAAACTGGTTTTGAACAGTCCCAATCCATGGTGCTGATGGATGGGGTCCTTCAGCCGGTCGCTGGGCGGGGTGCCACAGAAGTCGTACTCGACAATCCCGAACTCTTCCTTAAGATCGGTGATGGCCTGCCACTGCACCAGATGGGAGTCACCATACTGGGAACGCTTCGGTTTGGACCCGCCATCCTTGTAGGTACCCTTCAGACCGTAGTTGATGACGAAGGCGCCCACCGATGGTTCGCCGTCCTCGTAGACGAAGTACAGGCGCCCCTGGCCAGCGTCGGCGAAGCTCTTCCAGAACCGGCTGTAGTACTCATAGGAGCGCAGCTTCGCAGCCGACCGATCCTCGATGTGAGCCATCAGCCGGTACATGGTGCTGAAGTTTTCGTCGGTGGGATCCATCCGGCGTACTTCGACACCCTCGCGGATGGCTCGTCGCACAGCGTTGCGGCCCCTTGAGTGGAGGTTGCGCAGCAACTGGTTCGGCTCGGGTGTGGTGTCGAGGATTGCCGTGTGATCGTTGGGCTGGAGGTCGAAGGTCTTGACCAGGCCCGCATCAAGGAACAGCCGGTGGACGTCGTCGTCGGCAGGGATGTCCGGCTCCACCTTCACGGCGAAAACATTGTGCCTGCCGGTGCGGGCCAGGTCGCGGCAGGCATCGAGAATAGCCGGCACATGAGCGGGATCCGCTACATCGGGGCCCTTGATGAGGTACCACAGTGCACCCAGGAGGGGCAGCCGTTTCTCGATCACCAGGTTGTAGGTGGTGTAGTCGGCGCTTTCGAAGACCAGGAATCGGGGAGTCCAGCCGTGGTGTGACTTCACCTCGGCGAAGGATGCCGACTGGAGAATATTTCCGCCGTTGGGGTTTGCCGTCACCAACGCGTCCCAGTTGTCCCGCTCCTCGGCCGTGGCTAGACGCGCGGTGAACTTAACCAAAATCCCTCAATCAGTGGTGGTGGTACAAAGACAATTCAGTCTAACGGCTGGTCCTGTTGGCCGCCGTCAGCATTGTCCCGGTGAGCCTCCCCATTCCTCGGTGAGTGCCATAGCATCGGAACCATGGACTATCGATACCTCGGAAACAGCGGATTC
The DNA here is from genome assembly GCF_015751665.1 of Arthrobacter sp. CAN_A1. Taxonomy (NCBI): domain Bacteria; kingdom Bacillati; phylum Actinomycetota; class Actinomycetes; order Micrococcales; family Micrococcaceae; genus Arthrobacter; species Arthrobacter sp. CAN_A1. The sequence continues at coordinate 130,511 of NZ_JADOUR010000007.1, forward strand.
AAGATCTCGGAAATCACCTACGGCAACTGGCTGACGCACGGCTCCCAGGTGGAGAACGACGTCGCCACCCAGTGCGTACGAACGGCGCTCGATGTGGGCATCACCAGTTTCGACACGGCCGATGTGTACGCGAACACCGCAGCCGAGACGGTGCTCGGCGAAGCGTTGAAGGGTGAACGGCGCCAGTCCCTGGAAATCTTCACCAAAGTGTGGGGGCCCACCGGCCCCAAGGGCCCCAACGACGTCGGCCTCTCGCGCAAGCACATCATGGAGTCGATCAACGGCTCGCTGGAACGCCTCCAGACCGACTATGTCGATCTGTATCAGGCGCACCGTTACGACCACGAGACACCCCTCGAGGAGACGATGCAGGCCTTCGCCGACGTCGTCCGACAGGGCAAGGCGCTGTACATCGGGGTCAGCGAATGGGATGCGCGGCAGATCCGGGCCGGGCATGCCCTGGCAAAGGACCTGGGGTTTCAGCTGATTTCCAATCAGCCGCAGTACTCGATGCTGTGGCGGGTGATTGAGGAAGAGGTGGTCCCGGTATCGGAGGAGCTGGGGCTGTCCCAGATTGTCTGGTCACCGGTGGCTCAGGGTGTGCTGACCGGTAAATACCAGCCGGGTGGAACGCCGGAGCAGGGATCGCGGGCTGCCGACGAGAAGGGCGGTTCGAACATGATCAAGCGATGGATGTCCGATGAGACCCTCACCGGCGTCCAGAAACTCCAGCCGATCGCCGATGATCTGGGCCTGACAATGGCGCAGTTGGCTGTGGCCTGGGTACTGCAGAACAAGAACGTGGCGGCAGCGATCATTGGGGCGTCGAAGCCGGAGCAGGTGAAGTCCAATGCTGTGGCATCGGGCGTGACCCTCGATACTGACGTGATGGCGAAAATTGACGAGGCCATCGGATCGATGGCAGAAACCGATCCCGCAAAAACTGTCTCACCCGAGCAGCGGCCCGCATGAGGCTCGCGGTCACCGGCACGAGCGGCAAACTGGGGCGCACTGTCACGAGAGTCCTCCGGGCCGCCGGGCACGAGGTGCTCGGGATGGATCTGCAGGGGGAACGGGATCCCGGATTCCTGAAAATTGATCTGACCGATTACGGGCAGGTTGTTGACGCGCTGATGGGCGTCGACGATCGGCACAACGGGTTCGACGCCGTCGTGCACCTGGCTGCCATTCCGGCGCCCGGTCTCCAGGCGGACGCAGCGACCTTCCACAACAACATGTTGTCCACCTACAACGTGTTTCAGGGATGCCGCCGGGCCGGAATCTCGAAGATCGTCTACGCCTCCAGTGAGACGGTGCTTGGTTTGCCGTTCGACGAGGACCCTCCCTATATTCCCGTCGACGAGGAATACGCTGCCCGACCGGAAAGTACCTACTCGCTGGTGAAGCACCTCGAGGAGCAGATGGCGATCCAGCTCACGCGTTGGGATCCGGAGTTGAGCATCACGGCGTTGAGGTTCTCCAACGTCATGGATCCCGAGGATTACGTCGAGTTTCCGTCCTTCGACGAGGATGCGATGGGCCGGAAATGGAATCTGTGGGGGTACATCGACGGTCGGGACGGTGCGCAGGCGGTGCAGCGCGCCCTCGAGCATGCCGGGCCGGGCTTCGACAAGTTCATCATCGCCGCAGCTGACACGGTGATGAGCCGCTCCAGCGCATCGCTCGCTGCCGACGTGTTCCCGGACGTCGAGGTGGTCAAGGACGTGGGCGAGCACGAGACGCTGCTGTCCATCGACCATGCCCGCAGCGTGCTGGGCTTCGATCCGCAGCACAGTTGGCGGGACCACGTGCGGTAGCCCGACTCCGGCCCTACCCCTCCCCACCCCTTCATTGAGTCAACACAAATGACCGGTTTCTGCCGGTAATTCGGTCATATGTGTTGACTCAGTGAAGAGTGGAGTGGGAGGTGGGGGTGCGCCACCGGATCACGACCGTCGCGGCAACAACCACTAGCGCGACAACAGCTGCGGCGATCGCCGTGGGCAAGGATTCCATCTGGCCGGTCGTCCGCCCCACGGCAATCCAGGCCAGACCCCAGCCAATGGCCGCCGCCACGGCCAGCCGACCGTTACCCTTGATCGCCAAACCAATGCCGACCAACGCGACGACGGCAAGGACGCCGATGGCCCAGACGTCCTGACTCACCCCAAAGCCGGTAAACCCAGCGGCGGACAGCGCGGCAGCAATGTTGGCACACACCGCCACGCACACCCATCCCAGATAGAGACCAAGGGTTCCATCAACAGTTGCCGCCTCAAGCCAGGACGATGCGGGTCGGGCGCTATACCGGACAAACACCGCGGCAAGGACGGCGAGAAGCACCGCAATCACCAGGACACTCGCGTTAAGCCACCCAGCCTGAATACTCAGAATCCAGACTGCGTTCAGCACCATCGACGCCGCGACAAGCCACCCCAGCGACCGCTGCCGCGCGCTGCTTCGTTGCGACGGCAGCCACTGCCACACGGTGTACGCCACCAGCCCTATATAGATCACGGTCCAGATTGAGAACGCGGACCCGGCGGGCGCCAGCCGGGTGGAATCCGACCCCAACGCGCCGCCTGCCGCCTCAGCGATGGGCGTCCCGCCAAACACACCGACGCCGACCATCGATCCCACGATGCAAAAGATCATGCTGAGGGTAACAGTCACTTGGCGATAAGGGTCCGTGTTGGTTCTCTGCTGCGCTGCGGTGTGAGAGGTCATATCTCCATTGAACCGGCTTGGGCGGGAGAAAACTATCTGTTCCATCAACCAATCAGTAGGCTGGGTAGTTCACGTGTCGACTTGAAAGGGCATGTCATGACTGAATCGAACCTTCCCGAAGAAGAACTGAGCATCACCGACGGAATCACCCCTGCGGAGTCAGACGAACTGGATCCGGTAGCTGCAGGGCAGCCCGACAGCTACCCGGGCGCGGCAGAAGACAACCCGGACCAGTGGCGTGATGACCCGCTGCTTCAGGACGAGCCGGTAGCTGCTATTCCCGGAGAAGATCCGCTGAGCGATCAGGCCCTCCGTGATGAACTGGCCGGCCCCGCTGCATCCGATATGCCAACACTGGGCGAAGCGGCGGCAGACGTGGACTTCGGTGATCCCGCCGACGAGTCAGAGATCGATGGCAGCGACGACAGCGCCAACCTTGGCGGGTCGCCACTCGGCCAGCCCGACGCCGATCTGGACGAGTACTAGGACAATCGAGCCAGAGGGCAGTAACGCCCTAATCTTCACCATGCTGCGCCGTCGACATGCCAATCGGGGGGCCGTCGACGGCGCAGTGGCTCATCCCCTGGGAATTCCTGCCGTTGCCCGCTGACGACGCTTTTCGCGCAGAGTAAGGATTGGCTGAAGACTCACCGGAATATTCCTGACCGGCGTCGCTTGCCAGGACGTTGTTCCGGATCGTCAGCACAGCAAGACCCGCACCGGCGAGCAGCACCCCAACCCCGATCAACACCGAAGTACGGAACCCCTCGTTGAAGGCCACCGGATCCAGGTAGCTGCTGCCCGAAAGCCCGGCAAGAGCGGGGAACAAAGCGACAGCGATAAGCGCTGCCGCCCGCGCCACAGCATTGTTTACCCCAGACGCTAGCCCAGCGTGACGGCTATCCACTGATGCAAGCGCCGTAGCGGTCAACGGAGCCACCAGCACCGACAGCCCCAGGCCCAGCACGACGACGCCGGGCAACACATCGGTCAGATAGGACGCGTCGGGCCCTATCCGCAGCATCAGCAATAGGGCAACCGCACACAGCACCGGCCCGAGACTCATCGGCAACCGCGGACCAATGCGCGTTGCCAGCTGACCAGCCCGCGATGACAGCAGTAGCATCAGCACGGTAATCGGCAGCATCGCGGTGCCTGCCGCGAGCGGCGAAAATCCGGCAACCACCTGCAAATGGACCACCAGGAGAAAGAACACTCCCCCGAACGCGCCATAGACAAGGAACGTCACGGCGTTCGTGGCACTGAACTGGGATGAGGAAAAGATCGACAGCGGCAGCATCGGGTTCCGGCTGCGAGCCTCGACCAGCAGGAAGGCACCCGCCGCGACCACACCCAAACCAGCGGCCCCCAGCACCGCTGGGGAGAGCAGCCCCCGCGCCGGAGCTTCAATCAGGGCGTAGGTGATGCCGGCGAGCGCCGCGGCTCCGAGCACGGCACCCCACAGATCAAGCCTGCCCGTGCTGGTGTGATCCCTGGTCTCGGGGACGTGGCGTTGGGCCACAACGACGACGGCGATCGCCAGCGGAACGTTGATCAGAAAGACCCAACGCCAGGACACGGTCTGGACAAGCCAGCCACCAAGGAACGGGCCGATCGCCGTCGCCACTCCGCCAAGGCCAGACCACGCGCCGATGGCGCGGGCTCGATCGTCGGGATGGAAGGTTGCCTGAATCATGGCCAGGCTGCCCGGCGTCAGCAGCGCTGCACCCACACCTTGCAGGGCACGGGCGGTGATCAGGATTTCAGCATTGGGCGCCAGCCCGCAACACAGCGACGCGACGGCGAACCAAATGACACCGATGACAAAGACCCGCCGCCTGCCATAGCGGTCGCTCAACGATCCGCCGAGCAGGATCAGAGCAGCAAGGGTGAGGGTGTAGGCCGTGACCGTCCACTGGAGGGTGGAAAAGTCTGCCTGCAGGTCAGCACCGATGGCTGGTAGCGCCACATTGACCACGGTGGCATCGATTCCCGCCAGGCCCGAGCCGAGGATGGCCGCGAGGAGTACCCAGCGGCCGGCGGTGGAGGAGAAGCGGATCGGCTGCCCGCCGTCGTCGTGAGCTTCAGACACTGCACTGCACCGCCATCGGTGTTAGTCCTCGCACTCCCGGCAGAACAGGAGGTCGCCCTTTTGCCGGGCAACCTGGCTGCGGTGGCGGACCAGGAAACAGGAGGAGCAGGTGAACTCGTCTTCCTGCGGTGGGATGACGCGGATCAGTAATTCTTCGCCGGAAAGGTCGGCTCCGGGAAGATCGATGCCCTCAGCGGTGTCGGCGTCCTCGACGTCGACCGACGCCGACTGGGACTTGCTGCCACGGTTAGCCTGCAAGGCTTCGAGGGACTCAGCTTCCTTGTCCTCATCGTTGTTGCGTGGTGCGTCGTAATCCGTTGCCATACCGGTGCCGTTCTCCTGAAAATTGTTGAAGCCTGTGGGTGCTGCAGCCACCGAGTATAACCATGAACATCCTGACCAGAATGCCGGCGTTGCAGTTGAACGATCATCTGTTCAATTTGCCGCGTCAAGGGGTCCGAATGCCTCCGGGTGGTACCTTCTCAATGCGATCCCCTCACCGTTTATTCCCGCTGCACGAAGGTTTACCGAGCCCAGCTACGCCTCTTTAGGCCCGTCCGCGTTGTGGTGCCTCACTTCGTCCCTCGCCACCCGGAATTTCATGGCCTCATACCCAACCAGTCCGCTCAGAAGGGCCGCTACCAGACCGAGCGACGCCAACGCCGGAAGCTGCCAGGCGACGGGGATCAGGGCTGCCAGCACCACCGCAACGACAGTTCTGTGAGGGTTCCAGGTTCCGGTGTTGCGGTGTCGAAACGCCACATGACCAAGGAGGTGTACTGTCACACCGCCGAAAAGGGCAACAAGCGGGACACCTGTCAACGGATCGGTAAGATCGTGATCGCCGGTGTTCGAGACGTATTCCAAAACTTTCTTCAAGCTCAACGCTATGAAAATAATCGAGATCACAATTGGAAAGTGCAGGTAGGTGTAGGAGTCGCGCGCCAGCCGACTCCGCTGCTCCCCGCTGGCCTGCGCGAGCACCCCTTCCGCCACATGCGCGACCACGTCAAAATATAGCCACCAGAGGCTAACGGCAACCGCGATGCCGAAGACCGACGCACCAATAACCGCCCAGGGGATGGGTTGCCGTGCCACGCCTACCCCAATCGCTACCATTGATTCGCCCAAGGCGACCAAAACGATAAGCCCGTGCCGCTCAGCGAAGTGAACTGGCGCCGTCAGCCGCCAGCCCGACGTGCCGGCAACCCAGATGCCCACATAATCCACCACAAGGGCAAGCGCCCACAACCCAGTCTGGTAAGGCGGCCCTAGAGCCCCACCGATCACCAGCAGGGCACAGGCGGCACCCACGGGGATCGCCGTCAGAAGCAACTGGTGGCGCAACCCGACGTCGTCCCCGGCGGCGATCAGATAACAGGCCAGGTGCACGAGCCGTACGACGGCGTAGCAGGCGGCGAGGACAAGTGGTGCAAACAGGCCGCCGGGCAGATCCACAAAGGATTCGGGGATGGTCAGCGCGACGACGAACATAGTGCCGAGCGCCACCACCATGGTGACCCGCACGACGCCCTCATCCGCGTGCGCCTGGTTACCCAGCCAAGCGTAGGAGCACCAGGCGAACCACAGCAGGGCCAACAGCACCAGCCCACGCAGAGCCCCCTGCACAGAGGGATCATTGGCCATTAGTTGAGTCACCTGGGTGAAGGCGAATACGAAAACGAGGTCGAAGAATAGCTCAAGCGTCGTCACGCGGTGAGAGGGATCTGTGGGCCGAACCAGCCCTGCTCACCGCCATTGTGGAGTGTCAGCCATGATCAGCCCAGGTGTGCAGCAATCCTGCCCGGTATAAGTAGTGTCACGACAGCATCACCTCCAGAGGCTGCTCTCCGGGTTGTGTAATCACTTAGTGTCTCACCACGATCACCCCAGCGGAAGGCGTGCACGGAATAGGTTGACCGCTGGCGTGGTTGCGCCATGGAGAACCTATCTTCGACGGAAAGTGCTGCTCGTGACTCTCTTTACCCCGCTCACTATCGGTGACATGGAACTGCCCAACCGCATCGTGATGGCCCCGCTCACCCGGGTTCGTTCGAGCCGGGAAGGCGTCCCGGGCCCCATGGTCGTTGAGCATTACCGGCAGCGCGCATCTTTGGGCCTCATTGTCACCGAGGGTACCTACCCTGCGGAGGCGGGCCGCGGCTTCCCCGGTCAGCCAGGGCTGGTCACTGAGGAACAGTTGGAGGGGTGGCGTAACGTCACCGCCGCCGTGCACGACGCCGGTGGACGGGTCTTCGCGCAGGTAATGCATGCGGGGCGGGTTACCCACGAGTCAACCACCGGCGGACACACAGTCGTGGCCCCGAGCGACATAGCTATCAACGGCGAGACGCGCACCTACGACGGCAAGCAGCCGTACCCGGTCCCCCACGCCCTGACCACGGACGAGCTTCCCGGGATCATTGAGGAATTTGTCCAGGCGTCCCGGAACGCCATCGACGCCGGGATGGACGGCGTCGAGTTGCACGGTGCCAACGGCTACCTGCTGCACCAGTTCATGTTCCCGGAGACCAACCAGCGCGACGACGGTTACGGCGGCTCACTAGCAAACCGTGCCCGCTTCATGTCCGAGGTGGTCGCGGCGGTGGCAGCAGCAATCGGCGCCGAACGCGTGGGCCTCCGGATCTCCCCGGGCACCAGCGCCCGGGACGTGCTGCCCGCCGATCCGGCTGACGTCCTCGCGACCTACAGTGCCATGGCCGACGCCATTGCTCCGCTGAACATCGCCTACCTGAGCGTCCTCCACGAGGATCCCGCCGGCTCCCTGGTCCAGGAGATCCGATCACGCTTCGATGGCCCCTTCCTGGTGAACAGCGGCTTCGGTGTGATCACTGACCGGGACGAGGCGGAGGCCATCCTCGCATCGGGTCTTGGCGACGCCGTCGTCGTCGGCCGGCAGGCCATCGCCAACCCTGATCTGGCCCGTCGCTGGCAGGAGGACCTGCCGCTGAACGAGCCAGACCCGCTGACCTACTATTCGCACGGCGCCGAAGGCTACATCGACTACCCGTTCTACGAGGCACCGTTGGCGGAGGCCACCGCCTAAGCGGACCCGCCTGACGAACCACAACTACCGCTGAACGAGCGCATCATCCGCAAGGGTGGTGCGCTCGTCTTTGTCCGCCCGGATGCTCAGACCAACTGGTGTGAGGTAAAGGCCCAGCCGAAGACAACGGCCACGTCCGCGCCGAACGCCTCGCGGCAGATGGCCACCGTGGGCGGGACCGTGGCCACCCAGTCCAGGCCATAAATGACCACGAAGATCACGATGCTGGGCTCCACCGTGGCCGAGAGGAGTGCGGGCAACACCAGCAGGCTGACGCCGCGGAACTGATAGTAGACGGCCAGGAGCATCTTGGGGTTGTACCGGTCGGTCAGCCAGCCCGAGAGGATGGTGCCCACAATGTTGAACAGGCCGACGACGGCGAGTAACCCGGCCGCAGCCGTCGTCGGCATCCCGTGATCGTGGGCGGAGGGAATGAAGCTGTCCTTCTTCAAGAAAACTACGATTTGGAATCGATTCAACAGATAGAATAGTTCGGTGAAACACCGCCTAGCCATCCTTGTTCTTCTTCCTGCAGCCGTCCTCCTCGCCAGCTGCAGCCAGCTCGAGGAAACAGCAACCGGCATTGCCACCGATGCCGCCTCTCAGGTGGCCGAGGCCGCCGCCGATGAGGTTCGCGGCCAGGCTTGCCTGCTGGTTGAGGATGGATTGGTCAGCGTCAAAGACCAACAGGTCCTGACGGGGCTCGTGACGAGTGCTGAAACGGCCGGTGTCCCGGCGGATTTCCTTGACCCTCTTCGTGAAGTCGCCCAGGCGGGCGACGAGGTTCCCCAGGAGTCCGTCGAGTCCCTGCAGGACAGGTGCGCCCAGCCCGAAGGCTGATGCCAACTTGGCAAAACCTTGGGGAGCCTCCCCTTTCCAGGATGGTTTTCCCCAACCCGTTGCGCATCCGGGTGCTGTGCGGCACTCTGAGTGGGTACACAAGAAATTCCCCGCACAGGGGTGAGTGGTGGGGGCAGCTCGCTTTCGCCTTGACGGGGATCCACCCCGCCGATCAGCTCACTCGGGCGAGGATCTGCCTGGAGCTGATCGTGACACCTGTCCGGCCCACCGCCACCCCTACACACCGGGGATTGCGCAAGTCTGCAACGCGGACCATCCTCGCGGTATGCATCACCGTGGCGGCTGTCTGTGGCTCCGGATATCAGAGTTCCTTCACCGGATCCACCGGGCACCTCGCAGCCGCAGGAGCGGCCCGCACCGCTGCGTCGACTGGCGTGGCCACCGGGTGGGTGGGCCGCGAACTGCTGGCACTCCCCACCCCCGCAAACCAGGACTTCCTCGTTCCCGGCGAACCATTTAATCTGGGCGGCTCCATTGTCGTACCGGCGCCGGGGGCCGACGACGCGGCTGGGAGCGGTTCCGTTGACGACGGCTCCCCTGACGACGCCGTCCAGGTGACCAGTGTTCCCGTTGACGACCCGTCCCGGCCGGGGCCCGGCAGCCTGATGTCACCTCTTGAATCGCTCAGCCCCAGCTCGCCGTTCGGCGAGCGCCTCAACCCGATCACCGGCGAGCCCGGCGAATTCCACTATGGGCTGGACTTCGGCGCCCCCTGCGGCACCCCCGTTCACGCTGCCGACGCCGGCACCGTACGGGCAGTCGGCTGGCATCCATGGGGCGGCGGCAACCGGGTCGAGATCGACCATGGCAATGGGTTGATCACCACCTACAACCATCTCGAAGGCATCTCGGTCAAGACCGGAGATACGGTAGCGGTGAGCCAGGTGGTTGCCGCAGTGGGGACAACCGGATCATCCACCGGATGCCACCTCCACTTCGAGACCATCCGCGACGGTTCGCATGTCGACCCGAAAGGCTGGACGCTCACCCCCCTGGCCCTGTCCGCCTCGGTGCGGACACCGGAGATGACGTCCTATGCGCCCGGCGGCGCCACCTCCGGCGGCTCTGTCCCATGGGTTATCGCCCTGCCCCACGAGGTGTCCCACGAGGGCGGGCACCTTGGGTCCGGAGATGCCGGGCCAGTCATCGTGGCGGCACAGGCCCTTCCGGCACCCGCCAACGACAGCGCCACCCCACGCGCCACTCCTCAACGGCCGGCCGGCTCGGCTGCTCAACCCACTCCGAAGACCCCAGCCAGCCCGAGGCCCCCCGCCACCTCGAAACCCTCACCGGTGCCCGTCGTCGACCCAGCCAAAGCGGACTCAGGAAAAGACGGCACACCAACGCCCACACCGTCACCCACACCGTCACCCAGCATTCCTGAACCCGCGCCGGGGAAAGACCCGACTCCGCCGCCCGCCGCTACGCCCGCTCCACCAGCGGAGCCGGGTCCCCCAGCGGACCCCACCCCCGAACCGACAGCTGACCCGACGCCTGCTCCAACTCCCGATCCGGATCCACAGCCGACGACAGACCCCGCCCCCGGACCTGAGCCTGAGCCAGGCTGCGACGTCGAGCCCGACCCTGTCACGGATCCGGGGGCGGCCATCGGCCTTGGGTCCGGCGAGGAATCCGGATTGGACCCGGTCAAAAACCAGGCACCAACTCCTCTTCCCGCCCCACGTCCTGACCCCGTCCTGAACACGGAGCCCTCAGCTGGCGACAACACTTCCGGAGACAAGGTAAACCCTGAGGGCGAGGAGCCGGTCGATCCTGAACCTGGATGCGAGGGCGAAGAGGAACCGGCTCCTGACAGCGAGAATGGGCATGAGTCAGGAGCCGGGCCTGACGGAACCAGCACTCCGAGCAATGATCCTGCCGCCACGCTGGACCCAGCCAAGCCGTAAGTGACCAGTGCCCTGTTAGTGAAGCATCGTGTAGTCAGGGCGCTACTGCCCCGACTACTTGCGTGAATTTCGGGTACCAAAACGAGTACCGCCTACTCGTGACACTGCCATTGCCACCTCATAGTGTCTGGTCATGACAAACATGGATCACAGGTGCCAGTGTTGCGGTGAACTGGTCGAAGAAGTGTTCTGCGTGCATTGCGCCAAGGAAGTTGCATAGCAGGAGACGCCAGGCCTCTCGGTGCTTTCGCGCGCCAGCACCCGCGAGCGAACAGATCGTTCCGGCGAGCTGCTGCTAGCTGCCCGGATAGTCCACAGCAGTGACCGCGAAGATGTATTCGATGCCCTCGGTCGCGTCTGCCCGGACATTGAATCCCATGAAATACCCGGCCGCGGGCACCGAGACCTTGATCCGTTGAGGTGCGCCGCAGGCGAAGTTCTGCAAAGTGCCCCCACCATCGATGGGGTGGTAGGTGAACGTGACATCCTGCGTGCCACGGCATTGCAGGTGAGCAGTGTAATCACCCACCGGCAACTCGGTGCCTTCCCACCCGATCCGATTGAGCGTCTCGGCGTCTCCCTCGCCTGAAATGATGACTGCTGACGGATCTATCCCCAGGTCCAGTGGCTTCGCCTGCGGAGCGGGAGCCGCCGACGCCGACGCAAGTACCTCCGCCGTGTCCAGTGATTCCTCACCCACGGCGTCCATTGCCGCTTGAGGGACCCCGCAGGAACTCAGCGCGAGCCCCGCTACGATCCAGATTCCGGCATGCGTCGATCGTGCCATGGTGATCCCCCCATCACTTGATTTGGATCAACACTAGCCCGTCCTGTCAAGCAGCCATGAACCGTCCGGCCCCGACATCTTCGGGCATGGATTGTCGGGTCAGCAACGGCGAGTCTCCCGTAGCGTGGTTTTCGGAACGGAGGCAGCAATGCACGAATGGAATAGGGCGATCGAGCTCATCGAGACGTGAAGTAGTCGCCGGGCAACCGGTGCTTGAGGTCGCGTTTCGCTACGGCTACGGGTCGGCCGAGGCGTTTTCCCGGGCGTTCAAAGCACTGCACGGTCTCACCCCGTCGCAGGCTCGGGTCCCCGGCGCAATCCTTCGTTCCCAGCCGCAATTGAGGTTCCATCTACGCATTGAAGGAAGTGCCCAAATGAAACACCGCATCGTTGAGAAAGACGAGCTATTGCTGGTCGGATTCAAGACCCGCATCCCGATGGTCCATGATGGGCCCAACCTGGCCATCCAGGAGTTTGAACGGGGCCTTGATTCCGCCGCCAAGGACCGGCTCTCGGAGCTGTCAGAGGGTGATCCTGCCGGGCGTTTGTCCGTCACCGGGAGCATCGACGCACAGCGCAGCGACGGAAGCGATGTGGACTACTGGCATGCCGTGGCAACCACACAGCCCGTACCCGACGAGTTTGAGTCCCTGAAGGTTCCTGCCGGGTTGTGGGTGGTCTTCGAAGCCGAAGGGAAGTTCCCTGAATCCCTTCAGCACCTGTGGGCGGATGCCGCCACCGAATGGTTTCCCGCCAATCCGTACCGCTGGGCGCCGGGGCCTGAGATGCTCAGCGTGCAGCCAGCGCCAGGCGGCGCGGGAGGCCGGGGGCAATTGTGGATCCCCATTGAAGCAAGCTGGAGCTCGGCATCCCAGCCAAACTAGCCGCCTGTTTGCCTGGCCGAGCCATGATCCCCTCCTGGCATGGCACCAAAAAACCCTTCCTGACAGGCTTTCACCTGATCAGGAAGGGTTCGTAGAGCCTCCTAGCGGATTCGAACCGCTGACCCCCTGTTTACAAGACAGGTGCTCTGGCCAACTGAGCTAAGGAGGCGTACTGGCGCAGCCAGTAAGCGTCGTCGTCGTGGAAACCGATCGATTGCGCAAAGACAAGATTAGCCCAGCCGCGCCGTCAGCGAAAACTAGCCAGCGGAACCTAGCCCTTGGCGTCGATCTTCGCTTGCGTGAAGGCGGCGAAGTTGTCGATGGCTTCCGGCACCGCTTCCCCCTCGACATAGATGGTGGGGGTACCCGTGATGCCGTCCAGTTCGGCCGCGTCGGTGGTGAAGTTCACCCACGGCCTGAAGGTGCCTTCCGAAAGGCAGGTGGAAATGTCGGCTGCACCGGACGACGACGCCAGGGCGGCCAGACCGTCGTTGTCCAGCTCCCCGTTCTCGTAGTTAGCGAACACGCCGGCGGAGAAGTCGAAGTACGCCTCCGGAGACTCCTCCGCCACGCAGGCGAGCGCGTTAGCCCCGCGGGACGAGTAGTCGGTCGAGGAGTTGCGGTCCAGGTACGCCACGTTGCGGTGTTCCATGGTGATCTCGCCGTCGTCGAGCCAGGCCTGAATCTGATCCGCATGGGTGCTCTCAAACTCGGCGCAGAACACACAGTTCACGTCGACGTAGGACACCACCTGCACGGGCTCACCGTCTGCCGACGCGGCAACGCCTGGGGGCAGCTCGCCGGCGGGTCGCGGATCAGCCGGCAGCGCCGCACGATCCACCGTCCCCGTTTCAAATGGCTGGACCTCGGTGCTTGAGGTCAGCACAATCCCTCCGTGCTCGTTGCCGCCGGCAGGCGCTGGGCCGGCGTCGGGCACCTGACCGCGGATGGTGTTGGTGACGATCAGCGCCGCCACCACCAGGATCGCGACCACCGCGGCCACGACGCCCCACCGGATGAGCAGGCCCTTGCGTTTGTCCTGGCGCTCCTGGGCCTCGCGGATCAATCGTGCCTGCTCGCGTGCCTGCGCCGAGCGCTGCGATTTGGTCGGTTTATGGCTCGAGCTGGGCGTCATCAGTCCTCGTCATGGTTGGGTGCGCGTAGTCTCAAGCTTAGCGATCCACCCCTGCAGCCGCCGACGGACCAGTCAACGCCGCCTAAACGGTAAAGTGCTAAGTAGGCCTACTATGTGCAGGAGCCAGCGTGCCTTCAGCTACACCTTCGTCCGATCAGACCACCACCTACGGCGAATTTGAGTTCATCGTGGTCTCCAACCGGTTGCCCGTGGACCGCGTGGCAGACAACGGCGGCAGCTCCTGGCGCCGCTCCCCCGGCGGGCTCGTCACCGCACTGGCACCGGTCATGGCCAAGGCCGACGGCGCCTGGGTGGGCTGGCACGGCGCCCCCGATGAGTCCCTGGACGCCTTCGACCACGACAACATGCGCCTGGTCCCGGTCCCCCTCGCCGCGGATGAGGTGGAGTTCTACTATGAGGGCTTTTCCAACGCCACCCTGTGGCCGCTGTATCACGACGTCATCGCCCCACCCGAGTTCCACCGGCACTGGTGGGACTCCTACCGTCGCGTCAATGAGCGTTTCGCCAAGGCGGCAGCAGCGGTCGCGGCCGAGGGCGCCACGGTCTGGGTGCAGGATTACCAGATGCAGTTGGTTCCCAAGATGCTGCGCGCCGCCCGCCCCGATCTGAAAATCGGGTTTTTCAACCACATTCCCTTCCCACCCCTGGAAATCTTCGCCCAGCTGCCCTGGCGCCGCCAAGTGATTGAAGGTCTCCTCGGTGCCGACCTGATCGGCTTCCAGCGTCCCAGCGACGCCAGTAACTTCCTGCGCTGTGTCCGCCGCTTTGTGGGCCACACCGTCCGCCAGCAACAGGTCCAGGTGGAGGTCGAGGAGGGCGGCCCCACCTACACGTCCCGGGCCGACGCGTTCCCCATCTCGATCGACGTGGACCAGATCATCACGCTCGCCAACCGCGAGGACATCATCGAACGGTCCAAGGAGATCCGCCGCGAACTCGGCAACCCCAAGCACATCCTCCTCGGCGTCGACCGCCTGGACTACACCAAGGGCATCGGCCACCGGCTGAAGGCGTACGAGGAACTTCTCGCCGACGGCAGCGTCCGGGTTGAGGACGCCGCCCTCATCCAGGTGGCCAGTCCCAGCCGGGAACGGGTTGAACAGTACCGGCTGCTGCGCGAGGAGATTGAAGGCGCCGTCGGCCGGATCAACGGCACCTACGACACCATCAAGAACACCGCCATCCGCTACCTGCACCACAGTTACCCGGTCGAGGAAATGGTTGCCCTGTATCTGGCCGCGGACGTCATGCTGGTCACCGCGCTGCGCGACGGCATGAACCTCGTGGCCAAAGAGTATGTGGCGGCCAGGACCGGCAACCGTGGGGCGCTGGTGCTCAGCGAGTTCGCCGGCGCCGCCGATACCCTCCGGCAGGCGGTCCTCGTCAACCCGCATGACATTGACGGCCTCAAGGCAGCGATCGTCACCGCAGTTGAGATGAGCCCCGCCGAATCGACCCGTCGCATGCGCATCATGCGCCGCCAGGTGCTGCAGAACGACGTCGAACGCTGGTCCAAAGCCTTCCTCGCCGCCCTGCAGGAAGGCAACCACGAACACCCCCAGGAGACACCGCATGTCTGAGAACCTGAGCACCGATCTGCTGGCCGCCCTGGAAACGATCGCCGCCGCCGATCATTTGTTGATCGCCCTCGACTTCGACGGCACCATGTCTCCGCTCGTGCCACTCGCCGCCGATGCCAGGCCTCTTCCCGGTTCAGCCTCGGCGCTCTCGGCGTTGGGGCAGCTGCCGGAGACGACGACGGCGCTGGTCTCCGGGCGCGCCCTCGACAGTCTGCGCGCCGTCGCGACGCCGGACCCTGAGACTCTCCTGATCGGCAGTCACGGCGCGGAGACGTGGACCGGCCCCGACGGCGCACCTCTGACGCTCACCGCGCAGCAGACCGATCTCCTGCGCCGGGCCACCGACGCCGTGCAGCGGGTCGTGGACGCCCATGCGGGCACGGTGCTTGAAACCAAGCCGGCCGGCGTCGTCCTTCACACCCGGACCGCCGACGACGACGTTGCGGCTGCCGCAACCGACGCCGCGCGGACTGCCCTGAACCAGTTGGAGGGCGCACACATCACCGACGGCAAGCGTGTTCTTGAGACCTCGGTATTGAGCGCCGACAAGGGGCAGGGCATCCGTTCGCTCAGGAAGTACACCGGCGCCACGGCCGTCCTCTTCGCCGGCGACGACGTTACCGACGAGCACGCCTTCGCCGCCCTCGGGGCGCAGGACCTTGGCATCAAAATTGGTGACGGCCCCACCCAGGCCCACCACCGGATCGGGTCCCCCGCCGAACTGGTCGCAGTGCTGGAACACATCCTCGCGCTTCGCCGCGCCAATGCGTAAACCGAAATAATCTGCCATACTCAGATTCTGTGACGCACACCACTCGTGCCGCCTCACTGAGGCGTCGCCTGTCGGGTCCGGCACGGATAACTGAATATTCTCCATTCACAACGGATCGTCGGGCACGTACCTGCCCGTGAAAAGGAAAAGACACCATGGCAACGGTAACGTTTGACCAGGCAACACGCCTGTACCCGGGAACAGACAAGCCCGCGGTTGACAAGCTTGACATTCAGATCGCCGACGGCGAGTTCCTCGTCCTCGTGGGCCCCTCAGGTTGCGGCAAGTCCACCTCGCTGCGGATGCTCGCCGGGTTGGAAGACGTCAACTCCGGCCGCATCCTGATCGGTGACCGTGACGTCACCGATGTTCCGCCCAAGGACCGCGACATCGCAATGGTCTTCCAGAACTATGCGCTCTACCCTCACATGTCGGTCGCCGACAATATGGGCTTTGCACTGAAGATCGCTGGCGTCTCCAAGGAAGAGCGGGCCGAGCGGGTCCGCGACGCAGCGAAACTGCTTGACCTTGAGCCGTACCTCGACCGCAAGCCGAAGGCCCTCTCCGGTGGCCAGCGTCAGCGCGTGGCCATGGGGCGCGCCATCGTGCGTAACCCGCAGGTCTTCCTGATGGATGAGCCGCTTTCCAACCTCGACGCGAAACTCCGTGTGCAGACCCGCACCCAGATCGCCTCGCTGACCCGCCGGCTGGGCGTCACCACCGTGTACGTCACCCACGACCAGGTGGAGGCCATGACCATGGGAGACCGCGTCGCGGTCCTCAAGGACGGTGTCCTCCAGCAGGTTGACACCCCACGCAACCTGTACGAGCGGCCAGTCAACGTCTTCGTTGCCGGCTTCATCGGGTCGCCCGCCATGAACCTGCTGGAACTTCCAGTGACCGACGGCGGCGTCCTCTTCGGCGGCACCACCTACCCGGTTGCCTTCGAGGTGCTCGACGCAGCACACGGCGGCACTGTCACGCTGGGTGTCCGTCCGGAAGACCTGCAGATCGCCGAAGGCACCCAGGGGCTTCAGGTGGAAGTTGACGTCGTCGAGGAACTGGGCGCCGACGCTTACGTCTACGGCCACACCAACCTCAACGGGGAGGAACAAGTCATCGTGGCACGCGTCGACGGACGGCGCCCACCCATGAAGGGTGACACCATCTACGTCACCCCCGAGAAGGGCCACGTGCATCTCTTCGACATAAAGACCGGACTCCGGCTCGCCGACCACGTCTAAGCTAGCCCCGCTGTCCGAGCGGAATAGACCCGAGTACGGTGGTCTGTGGATTGATCGTTGATCCGCGGGCCGCCGTACTTCGTTAACAGGTAAACAGTTACAACAAAGGGCAACACATGAACGATGCGCCAGACGCCGAGTGGCACGACGAACCGACCGACTGGGACCAGCCGGGGAAGTTGCCCCGCACCAAGGGCGCCCCGGATCCAGGAAGCCTTGGCTCACTGAACATCACTGCCGCGGCGACCGATCCTGAGTTGTTGGACCTACCGTGGCACATCGGGCTGGAGGACTGGCCCGCCCAGTATCTGGCCGCGCTGCCCCGCGGCATCTCCCGGCACATTGTCCGTTTCGCCCACCTCGGCGGTTCGGTCATCGCCATCAAAGAGACCAGCGAGCATGTGGCCCGGCACGAGTACCACATGCTCCGGAAACTGCGGCGCCTTGACGTTCCCAGCGTTGAGCCGGTCGCCGTCATCACCGGGCGCAAAGCCCGCGATGGCTCTGACCTTGATCCCGTATTGGTGACCCGGCACCTGAAGTTTTCCATGCCGTACCGTGCCCTGTTTTCCCAGACTCTCCGCCGGGATACGCTCACCCGGCTCATTGATGCCCAGGCACTCCTCCTTGTCCGGTTGCATCTCATCGGGTTCTACTGGGGCGATGTGTCGCTTTCCAATACGTTGTTCCGTCGCGATGCGGGTGCGTTTGCCGCGTACCTGGTCGACGCCGAAACAGGTGAGCTCTATCCCGGGCTTTCATCCGGGCAGCGGGAGTATGACCTGGAGATTGCCCGCGTGAATATTGCTGGTGAACTGATGGACCTCGCCGAGGGTGGTCTGATTGAGGAAAAGGTCGATCCCCTCGCAACCAGCGAACTCATCATGGACAGCTACCGGAGGCTCTGGGCCGAGCTCACAGATCAGGAGTCATTCGACCTGAACGACCGGTGGCGGGTGAACGCGAGAATCCGTCGGCTCAATGAGTTGGGGTTCGACGTCGAGGAGTACGCCATCCAGACGGAAGCCAACAGCTCGCAGATCCAGTTGCAGCCCAAGGTGGTCGACGCGGGCCACCATAGCCGGCGGCTCTTGCGGCTCACCGGGTTGGATGCGCAGGAGAATCAGGCAAGACGACTCCTCAACGACATGGACGCCTACCGGGCAGACAACAACCCTGACGTGGACGAGGAGTTGAGCGCCCATCTCTGGGTGACCCAGGTGTTCGAGCCGATTGTGCGGGCCGTCCCCCGGGAGCTGGGTCGCAAGCTGGAGCCGGCCGAGGTGGTCCATGAGGTGCTGGAGCATCGCTGGTACATGTCGGAAAAGCAGGATCGCAACGTCCCCATGGCTGAGGCTGTCCAGTCCTACCTCGACTCGATTCTTGTCCACCGCCGCGACGAGGCGGCCATCATGCTGACCGATGACACCAAGACGATGGACATCCTTGGCGGCGGGGCCAGGGATTCGCCCTAGCCAGGTAAGCCCTGAGACACAGGGCTTACCTGCCCACTAGGGGTGCCGAGCGACCTAAGGGCACTCGATCGGGCTGCCCTCAAAGGTTTGAGGTCCCGGGCCTACTTGCTCGCAGAACTCGACAACTTCAACAGCGTAGGGCAGGGCGGCAATGACCACGACGACGATGACGATTGTCGCGATCACCGCTAGCGCCCCGATGATGATGCCTGCCAGAGCGAAGCCATTCCCCATCCGCGCCTTACGGGACTTCACCATCGCCACAATACTGACGATTAGTCCCACCACATTGAGGAACGGAATCAGCGAGAGTATGAAACCGACGATGCCGAGGGTTTTGCCTGGGTTCTCGGTCGGCTGCCCGTAACCGGGGCCGGACCCGTAGGGGCCCTGGCCGTATCCACCCTGCTGGCCATAGGGAGCCTGCTGTCCATAGGGCGACTGCTGCTGACCGTAAGAGGTGGGTTGGCTACCGGGGGCTGGCTGCTGCCACTGCTGGCCGGCCGGATACTTTTTCGGATCGTCTCCCTGGCCGCTCTGCTGGTTGGGCTGATTGCCCGGGTAGTTTTCCGACACGTTGAATCCCCATTCATGGTTGTGGTGCTGTCCGCTGACAGCTGCGTCAGCCCTCATTCTATCCACGCGAAGCTAAGCCCTCGCGATGATCGCCTTACCCGGGTTGAGGATGCCGCGCGGATCAAACACTTCCTTAATCCGCCGCTGCAGTTCGAGCACTCCTTCGCCCTGTTCCCAGGCCAACCATCTCAGCTTGTACTGACCTACACCGTGCTCCCCGGTGATCGTCCCACCCACGTCGAGCGCGAGCCGCACCGATTCATCCAGCGCGAGCTCTAGCCGGGCTACACCCTCCTCACCCTCGGCAGCCGACACCCAGAAGGTGGGATGGAGGTTTCCGTCACCAGCATGGGCAACCACCTTCAGCAGCACCTCATGATCGGACGCCACCCGTTCGAGTTCGGCAATGTAGGTCACCAGCTGGGACCGAGGCACCGCGACGTCCTCTCCCACCCGGAATTCGTCGTCGACCTCGTCACCCCGGCTGTGTCGCCGGAGGTCGATCAGCCGAGCCGCCTCCTCTGCATCCTGCGCGCTCACGGTCCCGCCCAGCTGTGTCAGCACCCTGCGGACAACGGCGGCTTCCGCCTCGGCTCCAAAACCGTCCGTCTGGATGAGGAGCAGTGCGCCTCCACGCTCCCTCAGATCAGAGCCGTGCGCACCGTCCAGCGCGGCGAGGGTCATCCCATCCAGCAGCTCCATGATCGCTGGCTGCACCCGGGCCCTGCCCACCGCCAGGACCCCGGCCGCCGCGGACTGCACATCGGGGAAGAACACGGCGAGCGTCTGGACCCTGTGTGGAATGTACCTCAACCGCACCGTGATCCCGACGACGATCCCCAACGTACCCTCCGACCCGACGAACAGGGAGGTCAGGTCATACCCGGCCACACCCTTGAACGTCTGGACACCCGTATGAATGAGCGTTCCGTCGGCGAGGA
This sequence comes from Arthrobacter sp. CAN_A1, assembly GCF_015751665.1. Lineage (NCBI taxonomy): Bacteria > Bacillati > Actinomycetota > Actinomycetes > Micrococcales > Micrococcaceae > Arthrobacter > Arthrobacter sp. CAN_A1. The sequence goes on from NZ_JADOUR010000007.1 coordinate 150,580, forward strand.
CCACATCGAGGGCGAGGATCGAGTCCCGGGTCACCCCGTACTTGGCGCATCGCAACCCGCCCGCATTGGTGGCAACATTGCCGCCGATAGTCGAGATGCGATAGCTGGCCGGATCTGGCGCGTACATGAGTCCGTGGTTGGCGACGGCCTCGTTCAGGTCGGCATTGATCACACCGGGCTCTACTACAGCGACCTCATCGAGTGGGCGTACGTCAACGATCCGGTTCATCCGCTCAAGGTTGAGAACAATACAGTCCTTGGTGGCGTGCGCTCCGCCGGAGACGCCGGTGCCGGCACCCCTCGCAACAATGGAGACCCGCCGGGCCTGCGCCCAACGAAGGATCAGCTGCACCTGCCCGGTATTCTCAGCCCAGACGACCGCCAACGGCGTCTGAAGGTCCAGTATTGGCCCCTGATCGCGAGCATAAAGGGCGACGGCGGCCGGTTCGCTCACGATCGCGTTCTGCGGAAGAAGGGCAGCAAGCTCTGCCACGAAGTTCTTGGTCACTGGCCACCGCCCATGAAACGGTTGAACTTATCGAGCGCCAGCGGCCAGAAGTCTCGGTAAATGGCGCGCTCCTCAACGGATGACGGTTCAGTGGTCCAGCCGCTGTGGATGATCGCCGCCGTGGTCCCACCGCCTTCCGGGCGAAAGTCGATGGTCAGTTCAGTGGGTGCTCCACCACCCGGTTGATGACGCCAGATCATTTCCAGCCGGGTGTCCTCCTGTGTGCGCCGGACCTCAGCCCACACCGCCTCCTCCTCGTCGGCGGACGTCTCGACCAGGGCGTTGTCTTCCAGGTCGAAGAAGCTTCCTATTCCCCAAACGCTGAGCCCGTCCGCCGGCCACCAGAGATGAATGTGCTCGGTGAAGCCGGCGAAGGCATGCTCCACCGTGACCGGGAGCGCTGTGGCGACCTCAAGCGCCGCGACACGATGAAATTGCTGAGGCGGCGGGGCTGCGTTTGAAAACAAATCACTCATACCCCGACTTTACCGGTGGTGCTTAAGTGCGAAAGGCCCCACCGTGGGTGGGGCCTTTCGTTAATGGTTGTCCGGCGGTGTCCTACTCTCCCACACTCTCTCGGGTGCAGTACCATCGGCGCTGTGGGTCTTAGCTTCCGGGTTCGGAATGGGACCGGGCGTTTCCCCCACGCTGTGACCGCCGTAACCCTTTTACCCGTTCCGCCCCGTAACATGTTTTGGGGGGTGGGAAGTATGTGGTTACAACATGACAAGTTGTTTACCTGTATGTAGTTATGTTCCAGTGTTGTTTTTCTGGAGGGTTCCGTTGTTGGTTGGGAACCGCATAGTGGACGAAAGCAGCATATCTTTTACACCATCCGTGGTGTGAACGTCTTTTGATGC